>NZ_JBQWLT010000005.1:0-295291 GCF_052545375.1 Halobellus sp. GM3
AGCAGGTCTGCGAGCATCTCTGGATAAGATACTCAACGACCTGCTCGTTCCTCAATCTACGCTAACTAGACAGTGCCCGGCAAAACATATTTTAATCTTATTTATATAATTTTGAATTATATGAAACTGAACTGTTGTTTGAGGAGATACTAATCACAGCAATGCTCACCACGGGTCGGATTCGAAGCTATCCAAGGCTTCGTTCGACGCGCAGGTCGATAGGCGGGCACATATATACTCACGCCGAACAATCGATACCTAATGCGACACGCACCCGGGACGTTCTCGATAGCCGCACGGGACCTCGAGACGAATATGTTCGGTGCCGCAGTGACGACCGGAATCGTCGCTGTCGGGGCGACGTGCCCGTACGTGAGCGAGAACGCCGCGGCGCTCACGCAGGCGTTCACGCGAACCGAACACGGACGCGACGCCGTCGCGCGCGTCGACGCTGGAGAACGGATCGACGAGGCGTTCGAGGCGCTGTTGGCGGCCGACGATCACGCCGCCTACCGGCAGGTCCACGGCGTCAGCGCGGACAGCGAGTTCGCCTTCACGGGCGAGCAGTGTAGCGAGTGGGCTGGTCACCGCATCGGCGACGACTACACGGTCGCGGGGAACATCCTCTCCGGCTCCGACGTCGTCGACGCCGCGGCCGACGCGTACGAGACCACAGCCGGGGATATGCCCGAACGGCTCGTATCGGCGCTGGAGGCCGGTGAAGCGGCCGGCGGCGACGACCGCGGAGAGATGAGCGCCGCGCTGCTCGTCCACGCGCCCGAGCCGGCGTTCTATCACAACCTCCGCGTCGATCTGTCGGAGACGCCGGTCGCGGACCTGCGAGACCTCCTCGAAGAGGCCCGCGAGGCGAGAGACCGCGTTCGGTCCGAGACGGACGCGCTCTTCGACGACTACCCGGCGGAGCTTCTCGACTTCGGTGTGAAGTACTGATCGCGATTATTGCGGGGCCGGTGACGGCAGACCGGCCCCGTCTCGGCTTCGACAGTCGCAATACTCGCACAGAGACCGTCATCGCCGGTAGCCACGACAGTCAGATCACGGCCGGAAACGGATCGGAGGCCAAGGCGCGCGAAATACGAACGCCGAAAAGCGGAACCCGGCGAGCTTCAGTCGGACTCGGCCGGTGTCGTCTCGACCTGCGTGGCGTTCTCGGAGCCGATGAACGACTCGCGCTCGCTCATCTCCTCGACAGAGAGGTGACAGGCGATGCGGTGATCGTCCTCGGAGACGGGCTCGAGCGCCGGGAGCTCCTGTTCGCAGACATCGCCGATCTTCTTCGGACAGCGGGTCTGGAACGGGCATCCAGACGGCGGATCGATCGGGCTGGGAACGCTCCCCTCGAGGAAGATACGCTCGGTCTCACGGTTCGGGTTCGCGTGCGGGACCGCCGAGAGCAGACTCTCGGTGTAGGGGTGAAACGGCGCGGAGAACACGTCGTCGATGTCGCCGAACTCCGCGATCTTGCCGAGGTACATCACGGCGACGCGGTCGCAGATGTGCCGGACCACGCCGATGTTGTGAGAGATGAACAGATACGAGATGTTCGTCTCCGCTTGGATCTCGTTGAGGAGGTTGAGTATCTGCGCCTGCACGCTCACGTCGAGGGCCGACACCGGCTCGTCGCAGACGATGAGCTTCGGCTCGACCGCCAGCGCGTGCGCGATCGCGACCCGCTGTTGCTGGCCGCCGGAGAACTCGTGGGGGTACTTGCTCGCGGCGTCCCGCGAGAGCCCGACGCGTTCGAGCAGGTCGCGGACCCGTTCGCGCTTCTCCTCGCCGGTCGCGATGTCGTGGCGCTCCATCGCCCGGCCGATGATTCGGCCGACGGGCTTCCGCGGGTTGAGCGAACTGTGCGGGTCTTGGAAGATGATCTGCATCTCGCGGCGGAGGCTCCTGACCTCGCGGGAGCCGAGGTCTTGGATCGGCTGGCCCTCGAAGTACACCTCGCCGTCGGTGGGTTCGAGCAGGCGCAGGGCGGTCCGCGCGACGGTGGATTTCCCGCACCCGGACTCGCCGACGAGGCCGACGGTCTCGCCCGGGTAGATATCGAAGCTGACGTCGTCGACGGCCTTGACGTGCCGCCGTTCGAGCGTCGGGAGCCCCCCGCCCGACCGCAAGAGGCGGACGTTCCCGAGGATCCCGTCGCCGGCGCTGAAGTACTTCTTCAGGTTCCGCACCTCGAAGAGCGGGTCGCCGGAGCGGTCGATCGCGGCCCTGCCGCCGCCCGTTTCCTCGGCGCCACTCTCCGAGAGGTCGAGGTCGTCGGCGTGGATGCACGCCGCGCGGGAGGAGCCGCCGCCGACCGCCGCGAGCGACGGGTCGCCGCCGGACTGGCACGCGTCGGTCGCGTGGGGACACCGGGGCGCGAAGTTACAGCCGGCGGGCAGCTCCGTGAGATCGGGCATCGCGCCGTCGAGCGTCGGGAGCTGGTCGTACTCGGTGTCGACCTCGGGGATCGAGTCGATGAGCGCCCGCGTGTAGGGGTGTCGCGGGCGCTCGAAGAGACCCTCGAGCTCGGCCGTCTCCACGAGGTTCCCGGCGTACATCACGCCGACGTGGTCGCACGTCTGCGCGACGACGCCGAGGTTGTGCGTGATCATCAGCACCGCGGTGTTCTCGCGCTCCTGCATCTCGTTGAGCAGGTCGAGGATCTTCGCCTGCGTCGTCACGTCGAGGGCGGTCGTCGGCTCGTCGGCGATGATGAGGTCCGGCTCACAGGAGAAGCCGATGGCGACGAGGACGCGCTGGCGCATCCCGCCGGAGAACTCGTGCGGGTAGTCGTCGATGCGGTCCTCGGCGTCCGGGATGCCGACGTCGTCCATCGACTCGATCGCGAGTCGACGCGCGTCCCGCTTGGAGACGCCCTGATGGCGGCGGATCGTCTCTGCGATCTGCTCGCCGACGGTCATCACCGGGTTCAGCGACGACATCGGGTCCTGCGGGATCATCGCGATGCGGTTGCCGCGGATGTCGCGCATCTCCCGTTCGGTCTTCGAGAGCAGGTCCTCGCCGTCGAAGACGACCTCCCCGCCCGTGATCTCGCCGGGCGAGTCGATGAGGCGCATAATCGAGCGCGCGGTGACGGACTTTCCCGCCCCCGACTCGCCGACGAGGCCCATCGTCTCGCCGCGGTCCACGGAGAACGACACGTCGTTCGAGGCGACGACGGAGCCGGTCTCGGTGCGGAACTCGGTCCGCAGCCCGCGCACGTCGAGGAGGGGTGCCTCTGCGTCCGCTCCCTCGACGCTGTCGGGGCTGTCGGCGTTTTCGGTGCGGTGTGCGCTCATTCTATCGCCTCCACTTTCGGATCGAGGACGTCGCGGAGGCCGTCACCGAGCATGTTGAATCCGACGACGGCGATACCGACCGCGAGCGCCGGGAACAGCAGCATCCACGGGGCCGTCTCCATGAATCCGCGCCCGGTGTCGATCATCAGCCCCCACGACGGCCGCGGCGGCTGCGCCCCCAGCCCGAGGAACGACAGGCTCGCCTCCGCCAGGATGGCGAACGAAACGTTGAGCGATCCCTGGACGAGGATGGGCGCCATACAGTTCGGGAACACCTCGCTGAAGATGATCCGCGTGTCGCTCTCGCCGCGGGCGACCGCCGACTCGACGTAGGCCTCGTTGCGCTCGGCCAGCGCCGCGCTCCGCGAGACGCGGGCGATGTACGGCGTGTAGACGAACGCCAGCGCGATGACGACGTTCCGAAGCTCCGGCCCCAGCACGACTAGGAGCGTCAGCGCCAGTAACACCGGCGGGAACGCCATCGCGGCGTCCATCACCCGCATCAGCACCTCGTCGGTCAGCCCGCCGGCGTAGCCCGCGACGACCCCGATCACCGCGCCGACCGCGAGCGCGCCGGAGATGGCGCCGAATCCGACGTACAGCGAGATCCGACTGCCGAGCACGACGCGGCTGAAGATGTCGCGGCCGAGGTCGTCGGTGCCGAACGGGTGCTCGAGCGACGGCGCGGCGGTCCGGTCTTCGACGCTCGTCGAGTCGTAGTCGTACGGCGCGATGAAGGGCGCGAACACCGCGACGAGGACGAGCGAGAGTACGATCGTCAGCCCGATCATCGCCTTCGTGTTTCGCCGGAACTTCCGGGCGAACGCGAGGACGCGCTCCTTCTGCGACTCGGAGAGGGCGAACCTCCCACGCCGCGTCTCCTCGGCGCTCGGTTGCTCTGCGGCCATCACTCCTCACCGCCGTATCGGATCCGCGGATCGAAGTAAGCGTACAGCAGGTCCGCGGCGAAGTTCGATATCATGTATATCAGTGCGACCACGATGATGCAGCCCTGAATCAGCGGGATGTCGCGGCTCTGGATCGCCGTCAGCGTCAGTCGGCCGATCCCCGGCCAGAAGAACACCTCTTCGAGCACGACGACGCCGCCGAAGGCGTAGCTGAACTGGAACGCGATGACGGTGATGACCGGGATGATCGCGTTTCTGAGCGCGTGTCGGAGGACGACGACGCGCTGGCTCATCCCCTTCGCACGCGCGAGGTTGATGTACTCCGCGCTGAGGACCTCGATCATCGACGAGCGGGTCATCCGCATGATGTAGGCCGTCAGCGCGAAACCCATCGCGCCGGCGGGCAGGACGAGCCGCTGTAGCGACCCCACGAGGTCCTCGGTCGGGGAGGTGTACCCGCCGGTCGGGAAGAGCCCGAACCAGACCGCGAATATCAGGATGAACACCAGCCCCCAGAGGAATATCGGCATCGAGATGCCGACGAAGGCGAACATCGACGCGGTCACGTCGGGCGCCTCGTTCTGGTTGACCGCCGCGTAGACGCCGAGCGGAATCGAGAGCACGACGGCGACGATCGTCGCGCTGACGGCCAGAAGCAGCGACCGCGGCAGTCGCTGGGCGATGAGCGTCGCGACGGGATCACCGAACCGGAGCGACTCGCCCATGTTCCCCTGCAGGAGTCCGATCACCCAGTCGATGTACTGGATGTACAGCGGTCGGTTGAGCCCCAGTTGCGTCTGTAACGCCTCGAGCGACTGCTCCGTGGCGTTCGGGCCCAAGATGAGGAGCGCGACGTCGCCGGGGAGGACGTTGGTGACGGCGAACGTGATAAGCGTCACTAAGAACAGCGTCACCGCCATAAACCCGACGCGCCGCAGCACGTAGTTGTACATCGACATCGTCTCGGTCGATTACCGATCGAGGTAGTTATCGGCGAACTGAAGCGTCGAGCCGTCCGGCGCGCCGATGTCGCCCTTGTACTGGGTGGCCGCGCCGTACAGGCTGGGCTGCCACCACAGGAACATGTGGCCGGCGCGCTCCTCGTGGAGGATCTCCGTCGCCTGGTGGTACAGGTCGGCACGCGCGTCGTCGTCGTAGATCGTGCGGGCCTCCTCGACGAGCGAGTTGTACTCGTCGTTGGTCCAGTTCGTGAAGAAGAACGCGCCGTCGGGGTGCAGGAACTTGTAGAACGACACGTCTGGGTACCACAGCGCGAGGTAGGAACTCGTCGTCGCCTGGAAGTTGCGATCGGTGTAGACGTCCGAGAGCCACGTGTTCCACGTGATCTGCTGGATGTCGAGGTCGATCCCCGCGTCGGCGGCGTCGTCGGCGATGACTTCCGCGGCCTGCACCTGCGTCGGGTACGACTGCGGGATCTTGAACGTCGCCGAGAACCCATCGGACATCCCCGCGGCATCGAGGTGCTCCTGCACCTTCTCGAGGTCGCGCTCGCGCGGGCCGAGGTCGGGGTGGACCCACGGACTTTCGGGCGCGGCCGGGGACGCGGTTGTCTGTCCCGTGCCGTAGAGCGCGGCCTCCGCGACTTTTTCCTTATCGATGGCGTAATCCAGCGCGAGGCGCGCGTCCTTGTTGTCGAACGGTTCGACGTCGCAGTTCATCCCAAGGTAGACCAGCGACTTGGGGAACTGCGACTCGAAGCGGACGTCGGGGGCCTGCTCGACACGCGAGACGTCCTTCGGTGCGACGCCGTTGATAAAGTCGTACTCGCCGGCGAGGAACGACTGCAGGCGGACGCTGGAGTCAGGTATCTCGCTTTTGACGACGGTGTCGATGAAGGGCCCGTCCTCGTCGGAGGCGCCCCAGTAGTCCTCGTTGCGGACCATCGTGAACGAGGTCTCGATCTCGCGGCTCTCGAACTTGTACGGGCCGGTGCCGATCGGCTCTTCGACTATGTCCTTCTGGGCCTCCTCGGCGGGCATCACCGACAGCTCGGCCGTCGCCATCTTCGCGAGGAAGGGGGCGAACGGCTGGGTGAGTTTGATCTCGAAGGTGTAGTCGTCGGGCGCGCGGAGCTCCTCGACGAAGTCGAAAAAGCCCGTCGCGAGGAAGTCGCCGTTCTGGACACGCTCGTAGGTCGCAAGGACGTCCTCGGACGTCATCTCCTTGCCGTTGTGGAACGTGACGTCCTCGCGGAGCTCGAACGTCAAGAGCGTGTTATCTTCGGACTGCTCGAAGGACGTCGCGAGGTGGGGTTCGATCGAGTAGTCGTCCTGCAGCGCGACGACCTCCTCGTAGATGTTCTCCAGGACGCGCTTGGACGCGGCCGAGGTGTCGATGTGGGGATCGAGCCCCTGCACCGGGACGGCGCCACCCCACTGAAGCGTGCCGCCGTGCTGCCCCGTTCCGGCCGAGCCGGCGTCGGTCCCGGTGTCGCCGCCGCTAGATCCGCTGGAGTCTTCCGATCCCGATCCGTCGGAGTCGCCGCCGGTACAGCCCGCCAGCGCCGTCGCACCCGTCGTCGCCGCCGCGCCGAGGAACGTCCGACGACCGATCCGGTCCCGAATCGACGTGCTGCCGCTGCTCGTAGTCGGGTCCGACCCCTTGCCATTCTCTTGCATATAGCTCCTCAGAGAGACCGTTATTATATAAAACTTTTGGTGGTGGGCGGAACGTCGTCTCGAAAATCGTCAGGATCAGCCGCACATAGCCGGTAAGGTAAAATAGGATGACGTCAAACTCGAGGCGTACGCGCTATGCACATCAATCAGGAGCGACTCCGCAGCGACATCGAGTCGACAGCGGAGTTCGGCGCCGTCCCCACCGACGAGGGTCGCGGGCGGACGGTTCTCACCGGCAGCGAGGCGGATCGGCGGGCGCGGGAGTTTCTCTGTGAGCGGCTCCGCGACGCCGGGCTCACGGTCGCGATCGACACAGTCGGCAACATCGTCGGCCGCTGGATTCCCGAGACCGCAGACCCGAACGCCGCGGCCGTCGCGACGGGAAGCCACCTCGACTCCGTCCCCGAGGGTGGGATCTTCGACGGTCCGCTCGGCGTCTACGCGGGGCTCGAGAGCGTGCGCGCGATGCAGGAGGCCGGCCTCGAGCCAACCCGCCCGATCGAGGTCGTCTCCTTCACCGAGGAGGAGGGCCAGCGGTTCGACGGCGGGCTCATCGGCTCCGCGGTCGCGTCCGGAGAGATCGACGTCGCGGACGCGCTCGAGATCGAGGATGTCGACGGCGTTCCGCTGGGCGACGCGCTGGCGGACATCGGGTACCGCGGTGAGGGACGAGCCGACGCCGCCGAGTGGGACTCGTGGATCGAACTCCACGTCGAACAGTCCGAGCGGCTCGAAACCGCCGGGTCGCCGGCCGGCGTGGTCACGAGCATCGTCGGTCTCTCGCGCTGTCAGATCGACATCGTCGGCGAGGCCGACCACGCCGGCTCGACCCTCATGGGAGAGCGGTCGGACGCGCTCGCGGCCGCGAGTGAGTTCGTCCTCGCCGTCGAGGAGGCAGTGAACGAGCGGTGTGCGGTCTCCGAGACGGCCGTCGCGACGGTCGGCAAACTCGACGTGGCGCCGAACGCGCCCAACGTGATCCCCGGCTCCGTCTCACTCACGCTCGACGTCCGCGACGTCGATTACGACTCGATCTCGCACGTGATCGACGAGGCGCGGTCGAGCCTCGACAGAATCGCCGCGGACCGTCCCGTCGAGGCGACGTTGGAACACCCGTGGGACCGCGCCCCGATCGAGATGAGCGAGCGGTGTCGCGCCGCCCTCCACGACGCCGGCGCTGCGGCCGATCTGGACACGCTTGATCTACACTCCGGTGCGGGCCACGACACGATGCACGTCGCGGGCGTGACCGACGCCGCGCTCCTCTTTGCCCCGTCCCGCGACGGCATCTCGCACAACCCGCGCGAGTGGACCGACTGGGAGGACTGCGCGGACGCCACCCGCGTCCTCGCCGGCGCGCTCGCCGAACTGGCCACCGAGTAGTTCCGCCTCTCGACCGACCAGCCACGTCGCCGTCGCCCCGCCGCCGTTACCTCGCCGTCGCCCCGCCGTTACCTCGCCGTCGACGTCCTTCTCCCACTCGCCGAGCACGTATCGTGCGTTGCCCGTCTCCAGCGACGCCCATCACACCGTCCGTCGAGCAACCGCTGCGCATACGGATTCTCTCTATGTGAACGGCACTGAAACACACGTTTCAATACGTCTGTCGGGTCATTTCCGGACATATCAGACGCCGCGACGGATCGCAGAGCGATCAATTCCCCAAGCACCGCAGCTCTCGCCCGGTTCGGATGCGAGTGACACGAGGCTCACCGAGGTGGCGTTCGTGAAATACAAACATCTATGTGGGCCCCACGCCAGCTACCGGTATGACGAACGATCGGACGACCGGTTCGCCGCGAACCCTCAAGACGGTCTCCCGCGCGTTCGACGTGATACGCGCGCTCGAGGAACTCGACGGCGCGGGCGTGACGGAGCTCTCGGACGCGCTGGGAATCTCGAAGAGCGTCGCGTACAACTACCTCAGCACGCTGCGCGAGGAGAAGTTCGTGATCAAAGAGGGCGACACCTACCGCCTGTCGCTGCAGTTCCTGCTCGTCGGCGAGTACGTTCGATATCAGAACGCGCTCTTTCGGATCGGCAAGCCGGAACTCGAAGAGCTGGCGGAGAAGACCGGCGAGTTCGCTCACCTCGCGACCGAGCAGCACGGACTGGGCGTGAACCTCTACAAGGTCAGCGGCGAGAAGGCCGTCGGCAGCGACTACCAAGTGAACAAGCTCCAGCAGGCGGATTACCTCCACTTCTCGGCGACGGGGAAGGCGATCCTCGCGCATCTCCCTCGGGAACGCGTCGAGTGGATCGTCGACCAGTACGGCCTCCCGGCGAAGACCGACTCGACGATCACTGATCGGGACGCGCTGTTCGCGGAGCTGGAGACGGTACGTGAACGGGGGTACTCGCTCAACGATGAAGAGGAGATCGCTGGGCTGCAGGCCATCGGCGCGCCCGTGACCAACCGCCACGGTCGCGTTCTCGGATCGATCAGCGTCTCGGGGCCGGTCCGCCGAATGAAGCGCTCGGAGTATCACGAGGCGATCATCGAACAGGTCGTCAACACCGCGAACGTCATCGAGGTCAACATCAATATGCACGAGACCGACGACGATTTCCCGACGTTCAGCTGACGAGAGCGCGTTTCCCGAGAAACATAACGGACGTACACGCGTTATTTCAAACGTCCCCGAGGGCGGTCCACGGCGGCCCGCCATCCGACACCCGGTCAGGCATAGGAGACAGTGAGCTCGAATTCCTTTACAGCCCCGGTGACGAGCTCTGGGAGGTCCGATTCGAAGCGTTCGCCCCGCATTCGATGGATCGGCCCGGCGACGACGAGGCTGCCGATCACCTCGTCCTCGGCG
The DNA here is from genome assembly GCF_052545375.1 of Halobellus sp. GM3. Classification (NCBI taxonomy): domain Archaea; kingdom Methanobacteriati; phylum Methanobacteriota; class Halobacteria; order Halobacteriales; family Haloferacaceae; genus Halobellus; species Halobellus sp. GM3. The sequence goes on from NZ_JBQWLT010000005.1 coordinate 9,675, forward strand.
TCGAACGCGGGAGCCGCGATGGCCCGGAGCCCGTCCGTGTACTCCTCGTGGGCGTATGCGTATCCGCGCTCTCGGATGCCTTCGAGGTCTTCGAGGAGCGCCTCTCTTTCGGTGAGCGTCTGCTGCGTTCGCGGTGGGAGCCCGTACTCGTCGAGAATAGCCGTCCGCCTGTCCTCGGGGAGATGCGCGAGGATCGCCTTCCCCGATGCCGACTGGTTCAACAGCAGATTCTGACCGACCTTCGCGTCCGAGGGGACGCCTTCGGGCCCCATCTCACAGTATATGAACGTCCCGACGCCCTGTTCTTCGACTAGAAAACCGACGAACTCGCCGGTCTGGTGGGCCACCTGTTGGACGATCGACTTCGACTGTCGGTGAAACGGATAGCGCTCACGGGCCGCGCCGCCAAAACGGAGGAATTCCAGCCCCAAGACGTACTGGTCGTTCTGCTTAGAAACGAAGCGCTGGGTCCGAAGCGTCTCCAAGTGTCGGTGGACAGTACTCTTCGAGACGCCGACCTGGTCTGCGATCGAGGTCAGCGTCGGCACGTCGAGTTCGTACAGCGCCTCCAGTATCTCGAGGAGCGTTTCGTCGGATTTGATCGTGTCACCGGTGGGCTGTTGCATGCTGCCGAGTGGTATGAAAGCTATCGACAAATGAGTTCCGCCTCGTGCAACGCCTATCCAATTGATCATCATTGTCCCGGATTGAATCCCGTACGTTCCGTGTCGCGGAATTAATAGTATGAGAGTTTAAATTTGATATTCAATCACAAACTCACCAAAAGACTACTTCACCGTTGATTTTGAAAGTATAAATGTGCACATTAGGGGTGTATTTTGGAGACGTTTCACACCGACTCACTGTCGAGTACAGTTGCATCATATGGAGGATGACCGCTCTAGAGAGGCCCCGCTCTCGGACGTGGTCGCGGCGGCTTCCGAGAAAGACCGGTGGCTATCGGGACGATTCAGCAACACAAGTCGATCGACAGGCCGAACGGGTGGTCTGATTACGCCCCGTCGGCGTCCTCGATCAGTTCGACGATTCTGTCCTCGAGCGCCTTCTTTTCGATTTTGCCGACCTCGGTCCGCGGCAGCGAGGGGAGGATTGCCAGCCGTTCCGGCCGTTTGAACACGGCGATTCCCCGAGCGTCGAGGAACGACGACAGCTCCTCGATCGAGAGCGAATCGACGCCGTCTGCCAGTTCGACGACGGCGGCGGGCCGCTCGCCGAGCCGGTCGTCCGGAACCCCGACGACGGCGACGTTCGAGATCTTCGGGTGCTCGATGAGTTCGTCCTCGACGCCCGGCGCGTAGATGTTTTCTCCCCCGCGAATGATGGTGTCTTTCATCCGGCCATACACCTCAAGATTGCCGTCGGATCGCCGCGCGAGCACGTCTTCGGTGAAAAACCAGCCCGATTCGGAGAAGTTCTCGGCGTTCTCCTCCTCGTTTCGGAAGTACCCGGTGAAAAAGCCGGGACCGCGGACCGCGAGTTCGCCCGCCTCCCCGGGTTCGAGGTCGTTCTCGCGGTCCGGACCGACGATACGGACCTCGTCGGCCTCCGGCGCGATCGGACGCCCAACCGTGTGGGCTTGGATCTCGAGGTCGTCGTCGGGGCGCGAACAGATCAGCGGTCCCTCGGCCATCCCAAAGATGTTACAGAAGCCGACGTCCCAGCGTTCGACAGACTGTTCGACGACCGCCGGAGGGACTTTCTGCCCCCCGCTTACGAGTACCTCCAGCGACGAGAGATCGTACTCGTCGACGTCCGGGTGATCGAGTATGTCGAGGATCTGCGTCGGCATCGGCAACGTGTAACTCCCGCCGACGCGTTCGATGAACGCCATCAGGTCCGCTGGTTTGAGGATCGGCTCGACGGCCACCGTTGCCCCGCGCCACAGCGCGGCCCCGACGATACAGTTCAGCGATGCGTTGTGACCGATGGGAACGCTGGGAAACGCCACCCATTCGGTGTCGACGCCGGCGACGTCAGCCATACGCTCCCACTGGAACAGGTAGTCGTTGTGCGTCCGGGGGATCGCTTTCGGCAGCCCCGTCGTTCCCCCCGACAAAAGCATCACACCCGGTTCCGCAGGGTCGACATCGACCGACTCGACGGTGTCGCCGGCGGCCTCGATCCACTGGTCGTCGCGCATCGTGTCGAACGTCACACACCCGTCGACGGTCGACGTGTCGTCGTCGGTGACCGCGATCACGTGCTCGAGCGAGTCGTACGAGGACCGGACGTCTCTCGCGAGGTCGACGAAATCGAATCCCCCGGGATACCGGTCGTGATCGGTCACGTACGCGCGGGCGTCGGTCAGTTCGACCACGTGGTTCGCCTCGGCCTCCCGGTGTCGCGGAAGGACCATTACCGGGACGACGCCGATCCGCGCACAGGCGAGGAACGCCTCGAGGAACTCCGTGCAGTTCGGGAGCTGGAAAACCACGCGCTCGTTCGGTCGGAGACCGAGTTCCCCCGCCAGATACGCGGCGATCTGTCGCGTGTTGTGCGCCAGTTCCGCGTACGTGTACTCACGGTCTGGACCGACCAGCGCGGGTCGGTCGGGTGCCTCCTCGGCGTGGCGATCGAGTACCTCGTGGAACGTCGTTTCCTTCCAGTAGCCCGCCTCAACGTACGCTCGCTTTCGATCCTCCTCAAAGGGCACGTAACCGGCTAACGATGCCGTGTCGATAGACTCGCCTGCGGTCATTGATACAGCGTCACGTATCTGGTGCAGCCTGATAAATCTATAGTGTCCCGATCGGTGTGGATACCGACGTGTCGTACTGTTCGTTCTCGTCTCGGACCGGGGAACGCCGTCAGCGGGGTGGGCGCTCACCGGGACATAGTGAGACCAACCAGTACCAGCCAGCAGAACGCGACAGTGTTTCGACGACGGATCGGTAACGTATTTTATAGATAGATTCAAGTACTCCTATTCCAAACGTGGGTATCGATATCACACTATGATTGGCGATAGCTTTTGGACACCGAAGCGGCCGGTCCGCCTCGCGTTGCTTGGGGCAGTCTTGGCGATGGTCGCGCTCCATCAGAGCGAACTCTTCGGGCTGATGAACTCACAGGCACTGATCTTCGGTTGGATTCCGGTACAGATCGCATACGACGTCGCGTATCTGCTGGTCGGGACGGGGATTCTCGCGGTGATGTACCTCGTGGCCCCCGAACCGCCGGCGGAGCACGAAGCGACAGTGGAAGACGGCGGTGCGACCGACTCCGCCGCGGCCGACGGGGGTGAGCACTGATGGTGGCGGGATCGAACCTTCTGATCGTCGGCATCACGCTCGTCTACCTCCTGATCGTCCTCGGCGTCGGTCACCTCGCTGCACGCGCGACCGGGACGTCGCGCGAGGACTACCTGATGGCGGATCGATCGTTCAGTACGATCATTCTGCTGGCCGCGCTGTTCGCGACGAATATGACGGCGGTAGTGATGATCGGCGCGCCCGGACTGGCATACGGTGCGGGTGCGGGCGCGTTCGGCTTCTTCGTCGTGCTCTTTGCCTTCCTGTTCCCGGTCTTCCTGATGACGATCGGCTACCGCATCTGGATGGTGGGAAAGGAGTTCGGTCACATCACGCCCGCACAGATCATCAATCACCGATGGGACGCCACGTACCTCGGGGTCTTGGCGATGGTGATGTTCTCGATTTGGACCGTCCCCTACATCCTCGTTGGCGTGCAGGGCGGGGGGATCGTCTTCGAGTCGCTCACGAACGGGATCGTGCCGTACTGGCTCGGTGCGGCCATCGTCCTCGTCGTCGTCGGGGGCTACGTCTATCAGGGCGGAATGCGCGGGACGGGCTGGACGAACGCCTTCCAAGGGGCGGTCTTCATTGCCTTCCTGCTCGCGATGTTCCTCTGGGTACCCACTCGAATCGGAGGGTTCGAGAGCGCGACTGCCGCCGTTGCTCAGCTCAACGACGGGATCCTCTTGAACCGCGGTGGCATCCCACCGTTCCAGCCCCGACCGTGGCTCTCACAGGGGCTCATCGTCGCCTTTGGCGCGTTTATGTTCCCCCACCTGTTCGTGCGATATATGACGGCTCGATCCGTCAAGAACCTCCAGCAGACGGCGGTCCTGTATCCGATTGCCGTCATCGTTGTCTGGACGCCCGCCGTACTGCTCGGATTCTGGGGACTGGCACAGTTCCCCGAACTGGCGAACCCCGACTTCGTCCTCCCAACGCTGGTCAGTGAGTTCCTGCCGGTCTGGGTAGTCGGTTTCGCGCTCGCGGGGATCCTCGCGGCGCTGATGTCCAGCCTCGACGGGCAAGTACTCACGTTGAGCACGTTCTTCACCGAGGACGTGCTCAAGGAGTTCTTTACTATCAGCGAATACCGCGAAGTGTACTACACGCGCGGGTTCCTCGTCGCGATCTTCCTCGCCGCCTTCGTCGGCGCGATGGTGACGCGAGACAGCATCGTTGACACCGCGACGTTCGCGTTCTCCGGCTACGGGCTGATGTTCTTCCCGATCTGTTCGGCGTTCTACTGGCGGCGCTCGAACAAGTACGCGGCGTACGCGGGGCTCATCTGGGGCTTCGTCGGCATCTGGGCGTTCGAGCTCGGAGTTCTCCCGAACAGCCTCACGTTCGGGTTCCTGCCGTTCGTCCCGCTGGTGGTGACCCAGATCGTCCTGATGGTCATCGTCGCCTACGCCACGGAGAAACCCCCCAAAGATAAGGTCGAACAGTACGAACGGCTCTTTGAGAATATCTGGTAACTGCTCACTCGACCATCGACGACCGACTCATCAGTACTCGGAACGACGCAATCGGCCCGCGGTCTGCGGATACCAACAACTGAGATATGAACGTCAACACTATCGGCGGCGGCCCCGGGGGACTGTATGCGAGCCTTCTGCTGAAGAAGACGCATCCCGACTGGGACGTCACCGTCTACGAGCGGAACCCGCCGGACGTAACGTACGGCTGGGGAATCGTCTTCCCCGACCGAACCATCTCGAACCTCGCGGAGGCGGACACCCCGTCCCACGAGGCGATCGTCGACGCGTTCGAGCGCTGGGACCCCTTCGACATCCGATTCGACGGCCACGCGTATCGCTGCGGCGGAAACACCTTCGCAAGTATGATGCGGACGGACCTCCTCCGCGTGCTGCAGGACCGGTGCCGGGAGGTCGGCGTCGATCTCCGGTTCGACACCGAGATCACAGACGTGCAGTCGGTCGCCGGCGACTCGGACCTCTGTCTGATCGCCGACGGGATCCACAGTCGCGCCCGCGACGCGTACGCGGCGGAGTTCGGCACCGAGATCCTCGAGGGCGAGGCGCGCTTCTCGTGGTTCGGGACCGAACAGGACTTCGACGCGCTCACGCACATCTTCGTCGAGAACGATGACGGGATCTGGTGTGCGCACACGTACCCGAGTCCGACGAGCACGTTCATCATCGACTGCGACGCGGAGACGTGGGAGCGGTCCGGACTCGCCGACGCCTCCGAGAGCGAGTACCTCGAGTATCTCGAAGACGTGTTCGCCGAGCATCTCGGCGGGCACTCGCTGCTCTCCCAACAGGACCAGTGGCGGACGTTCGAGACGATCACGAACGAGCACTGGCACCACGAGAATATGGCGCTCCTCGGCGACGCCGCCCACACCGCCCACTACTCCATCGGGTCCGGAACGACCCTCGCGATGGAGGATGCGATCGGGCTGATGAACGCGTTCGAGGAACACGAGACCGTCGAAGACGCCCTCCCGGCGTACGAGGCCGCTCGGAAGCCGTTCACGGAGAACCTCCTGTCGGCCGCCGAGCGGAGCCGCATCCACTTCGAGGACGTTAGACGGTACTACGACCTCCCGCCGCGGCAGTTCGCCGTCCACCACCTCACGCGCAGCGGTCGGCTCACCTACGGGAGTCTGAAGCGACGCGATCCCTCGTTTATCGGCGGGTTCGACGAGTGGTTCGCAGCGGCGACGCCGGGGGAATCGACGGTGCGGTCGCCGGCGTATCAGCCGGTCCGACTGGGCGACGTCGTGTTCGCGAATCGGTTCGTCCGGTCGCTGGACCCGACGTACTCGGCGGTGGACGGAGTGCCTTCGAGCGCACAACGGGCGGCGTTCTCGGCGGCGGCCACAGACGAACCTGGGCTGCTCCTCACCGAACCGCTCGCCGTGGCACCGGAGGCCCGCCCCACAGCCGGGACTCCCGGCCTCTACACGGATGAGCAGGCCGACGTTTGGGGAGACGCCGTCGCATCCGTCGCTGACGAGATCGTCGCCGGTGTACGCCTGCATCACGCGGGACCAAACGCCGCTCGTGAGCCGAAATCTCTCCGAAACGGGGGACTGACCGCCCGCGAGTCGACGTGGGCGCCGCGGCTCAGTAGTGAGTACCCCGTTCGCCCCGATCGGTTCCGCATCCAGTCGATGACCGCCGACGACCGGGCCGCCGTCGCCGACGACTTCGCCGAGGCCGCCCGCCGGAGCGCTGACGCCGGCTTCGAGTATCTGCACCTCGACAGCGGTCCGGAGACGCATCTCGGCGCGTGCCTCACCCAGTGGGACGGACCCTCAGCGGCACCGCGGCAGCACGCGCTGTCGATCGTGGAATCAGTCGCCGACGCGTGGCCGTCGGAACTGCCGCTCGGCGTCTCGGTTCCGGTAGCCGACCGGGACGCCGCCGGGCTCTCACTCGACGTCGCCTTCGATGTCGTCGACCGACTCGCCGCAACCGGCTGTGACGTCGTCGCTCCCGTTGACGTCACATCCGAGGACCGTCACGTCGCCCAGAAGGGGCCGAGCGACTTCAGCGACGATATCCGAAACGAAACGGACGTCCCGACGCTCGCGACGGTACCCACGACGTCCGTGGATAAGGTGAACACGCTCGTGTCGACCGGCCGTGCCGACCTGTGTGTGTTCCCGCGAGAGATCACTGACGGAGGTAAATAATAGAAATATACCATAAGAAAATCAGAATGATATTATTGAGTATGGTTTTTTGGGAGTATTGATGGGATATCGGAATGAACCATTTAATGGGCGGATCCAATCCCGTTTTTCAATATATGTTTCTTTAGGATAAATGTTAATTAACTGTTCTATTACTTGTACTACGGTGTTACCCCACGGAAGAAGAGGCGCTTGCTATAGTAGCGTTTGCAACTGATTGCACATCCGACCGCACGACGTCGTGCGGTCGAGTGTGTACAGACTTGCAAACGCAAGTATACTTGCTTAACAGGCGACAGCCCATCGACCGTCACTCCGGCAAATAGTCACTCGTCGTTCTCGACGAACCACGCCACGAGGGGGCGGAGATCCTCAAACGCGGGTCCAGGGGCGACCGTATCCGCCTCTCGGTCCCACGTGATGACGTCGACGTCCGCCAACCGGGGGAGGTGGTTGTGATAGAGTTCGATCTCGAGGCGCTCGACGCTGCGTGGATCGCCGGCGCTCGGCGAATCGCTCTCGTCGCCGGAGAGCGTTTCGAGGGTATCAGTCCGGTGAATCGAGATCCGGTCGCCGTCGCGTTCGTGCAGTTCTCGAAGGAGCCGTCGACGCTCGTCGCTGGCCAGCAGCTTCAGCGCCTCGGTCGTTCGCAGTCCGTCGGAATCCGAACTCATCGCTGCCCCACGTAGCCGACGGACGACGCCCCATCCCGCCCGAGAGTGCTGTCTGGTCCTCGATTCGGACTGCGTGTGTCCGTGGGAGATGCCATTTTGGTTGTGAGATGCTTCTGTCGACGGGGTCATTAGTAGGAGGAACGTACCGATCGTCTCCCGTTTTGGAAACGCGGTTGCGCGGGTATTAATTCGCCCCGAGCCTCCGAAACGCCAGCCCGTATCGCACACGTCGCGGTATTAACAGCCTGTTAACGGTCTATAGCAGTCGAATTCCACGGGAGGGGGATCGCGCGCGAATCGGAACGCCGAAGAGTGATCAGCTCCTCTGTGTAGACACGTGATGAGTGACAGCCCTCAGTGGACTTTGACACCGAGTGGAGCCCGTCGATGAGTCGCAGAGGAGCCGACCACCAGTTCGACTGGGAGGAGGTTCCCCCCTCTGTCGCGGTCGTGGAGGTAGTGAGCGCGGCCACGAACCGAGAACCGACGTCGCTGCCGCCGCTGCGCGACGCGGTCGATACCGACGCCCTCGACGCGCTCTGTGCGGGGGAGTCGGCGGCGACGAGTTCGACTGCGGTGTCGTTCACGTATGCCGAGCACGCAGTGACCGTTCGCGGAAACGGGACTGTGAGTATCGAGCCGATAGACGCCGAGCGCACGCTCTGACGGTGCTCGGCGTCTGAAAAATCGCCCGTCGACCCGACGTAGCGTGTGGGGGCCAGTGAAGGGGGTGGGGGGGCACTCGTCGGGTCCGGGCGTCTGTGAGAACGCGTGCTACCCCCTTCGTTACCTGGTCGTTATCCTCGTTTGATCCCCCGTACCCGCACGGAAAACGAATCGGGTCTCGGTGGCACGGCGACGCCGATTCGTGATGGATTCCATACCTGTTTATCCGCTGAATAACCAAGACGGTCTTGTCCCATCGGGGAGTGTATGTCAGATCGGACCGGCACGACAGACACGAGCTCGAATCGGCGGTGTGAACGCTGCGGATCGGCGGTCAGCAAACAGTTCGTCCGCGTCTTCGGGGTAGAAAACACCGTTCACGGGTGTATCAACTGCCTCACCCGCACCCAGTTGGCGGTGGGCGAGGCGGCGATACGGAGCGACGGCGGCGACGACGTCGGCGTCCAGTGGCACTCCGGATCGTCGTGAGGCGGGGGCACTCGATTTCGGTTACTCGACCGTGACGCTCTTGGCCAAGTTCCGCGGCTTGTCGATCGCCCGGTCGCGGATCTCCGCTGCGTGATACGCGAGCAACTGGAGGTGGACGTTCGCGGGGATCCCCGCGAGGTTCGGGTCCGTCCGCGGGAACGGGAGGTACTCGTCGACCGTCTCGCGCAGTGTCGTCGCCGACGCGGGCCCGACGCCGACGACCGGTGCGCCGCGGCTCTGGGCTTCTCGAACGTTATGCAGCGTCAGTTCGTCGTTGCGACCGGTGAACACCGCGATGACGACTGTCGCCGGCGTCACGAGCGCCAGCGGACCGTGTTTCAGTTCGCCGGCCGCGAACCCCTCGGCGTGCTCGTAGGTTATCTCTTTGAACTTCAGCGCGCCCTCCAGTGCGACCGGGTAGCCGACGCCTCGGCCGATGAAGAAGTACGACTCCGCGTCCGCAAACTGCGTGGCGAGTCGCGCCGCCCCCGCGTCGTTCACGACCGTCTCGACGGCTGTCGGTAGCGACTCGAGATCGCTGCGGACGCTGTCGGGATCGTATGCGCCGCCGTGATCTCCGACGCCGGCAGTTTCGTCCCCGTAGGCGTCGGCCCCCCCGCCGTCGGCGGCGATCCGATCGGCGAGCAGGGCGAGCGCAGCGACCTGTGAGGAGAACGTCTTCGTCGCGGCGACGCCGATCTCGGGGCCCGCGCGGATGAACAGCGCCTCGTCCGCCCCGCGTGCGGCGCTCGAACCGACCACGTTCGTGACGGCGAGCGTTCGGGCCGAGAGGTCGTTCGCGACGCGAAGCGAGGCGAGCGTGTCGGCCGTCTCGCCGCTCTGCGTGACGGCGATCACGAGCGTCCGCTCGGAGACCGGCATCGGATCGTGGGCGAACTCGTTGGCGCGGAGGGCGGTCGCGGGGACCCCGCGTCGACGGAGCAGCGTGCTGCCGTACATCGCCGCGTGGTAGGAGGTCCCACAGGCAACGAACACGACGTCGTCGACGTCCGAGAGCGATCCCGGCGGGAACGCCGTCAGCTCGCTTCGGTCGCCGTCGATCCGCCCCTCGAGGGTCTGCCGGAGCGAGACCGGCTGCTCGTCGATCTCCTTCCGCATAAAGTGGTTGTACACGCCCTTGCGCGCGTCGCTCGCGTCCCACTCGACCGTCTCGATCGGTCGGTCGACCGGGGTGCCGTCGACGTCGGTGATCCGGTAGGTGTTCCCCTCGAGGACGACGACGTCGTCGTCCTCGAGATACACCACGCGGTCCGTGAACTCGAGGAACGCCGGGACGTCGCTCGCGAGGTAGTTCGCGTCCGTACCCAGCCCCAACACCAAAGGCGACCCGCGGCGGGTCGCGTAGACGGCGTCGTCCTCGTCGACGATCATCGCGAGCGCGTAGCTCCCTTCGAGTCGCGCGACCGCGGCACGAAACGCGGATTCGGGATCGGCACCGTCGTCGAGCGCGGCCGCGACGAGGTGCGGAACCACCTCTGTGTCCGTCTCGCTCCTGAACCGGTGGCCGGCCTCCCGAAGCTCCCGTCGGAGCGACTCGTGGTTCCGGATGATTCCGTTGTGGACGACGGCGACCCGGCCCGAGTCGTCGGTGTGCGGATGCGCGTTGGCGTCCGAGGGGGCGCCGTGTGTGCTCCACCGGGTGTGGCCGATCCCGGTTCCGCCGGGGAGCGCTCGCCCCGACAGCGCGGCCTCGAGCGCGTCGGTTTCGCCCTCCCGTTTGCACACGGTGATCGGTCCGTCGGCGCGCCGAACCGCGACGCCGGCGGAGTCGTAGCCGCGGTACTCCAAGTTCTGCAGGCCGACTACCAACTCCTCGAGCGCGTCTCCGATACCGGCGCGCGCGATGATGCCACACATATTCACTGCCTCCCGCAACCGGCGTCGATGCGACTCGGTCGCGAACGTACGGGTCTCGTCTGGGGATACATCACTTGAAATCGCCGTTCCGGACGGGGCCGGACGGCCGCCTGTATCCAGCGGTTTTCGGGGCTTTGTTATGAGGAATCAACCGACACGGGGGGTCGTTAGGTGGCCGCTGCGATCTCCCCGCCGCGCCCGCGGTATTCGCTGCCGGATGCGTACGAAATGCAGTCGAGACGGTAGTCTGTTTGTTGTGTGGTGCGATCCGAACGGTAGTCTGTTGGTTGTGCGTGTGGTCGGGACGGTAGTCTGTTGGTTGTGGGGTGCAGTCCGGACGGTGGTCTGTCGGTTGCGCGTGCGATCGAGACGGCGTCAGATACTTGCGCGGTGCCGTCGGGACAGTAGTCGGATCGTTGTCCGGTACGGTCGGAACGGTCGTCGGATGGTTGCGAGTTCCTCGGATTTGGCCCTGTTGCGTTTTCAGTCGATCGAACGCGGTGGGTCGGCCGTCGCGCGCGTCGTGAGGGACGGATCCGATCAGCGTCGTGCGGGGTCTTCGGGGCCGCTCATCGGGCAGGTCGGCGGTCGCGCCGCGTCTGTGATCCGCCGTCAGTCCGGCCGATCGATCCAGTGGTACGTCGAGAGCGCGCCGATGAGCACGAGCGACGCGAGGGGAACGACCGGCGTCGACAGTCCGAGCGAGAGCGCGCCGAGATACACGAGGACGGATCCGCCCGCGACCGCGACGTAGTACTTGGGCCACTCGGAGGCGACATCGACCTCGCGTTCGAGAAACTCGTGATACTGCTCTGCGATCTCACCGCGTTCGACCGTGCCGCGGTCCTTGTCGAATTCAATGGCCCCCGCGTCGTGCATCTTGGGGAGATGGCACTGATACAGGCCGACGTAGACGCGCTTTCGCTCCTGTGCGTTGAGCGCCGTGGGCGATTTCCCGTTTTCGATGCCCCCGATGTGCTCTGCGAGCTCGCTGAGCGTCGTCGATCCGTCTCGGTCTTCGATCGCCTGCAACACGAGACGGCGACGGCGGTTTCGCAGGACGTCGAAGATCACGTCCAACGACGGCTTCGGGGCTGACTCATCGGTTGTCGAGCTGTCTGACGACGATTCGACGGTTGGGCGGTCGACTTCGGGCTCGGCTTCGGTTCTGGAAATGCTCATGTGTAATCTGGTGACAGCGGTGGCTGACGGGCGATGGCCCCGATGGGTATTGATGTGGCTATACACGATCCGGGAGAGACGTCACTCGGGGTTCGAAGGGATCTCTCCGCCGGTTCCCGCGAGTTCTCCGGTGTGATACCGTCCGACGATGGCCGAATTTCGATGGTAAATGGTCGCATATGATCCGTTTGGTCCTGTGTTACGAGCGGTCCGCCGCCGCAGCCGGCGTGAATCCGAACCTACCCCCGTGGTGTTCTCCCAGTGACACACACACTATCCAGAAGGAGAATATTAAAACCACCTGACTTTTTGACCGCTCCGGTGGCGGTATCGAGTAGCTACCCGGGGCGACAGTAGACGGTCCTGAGGCGCTCGACGCCCGGGAACGACCGTAAGGACCATCAAAAACTCCCCGCAGCGACAGCCAACGCTCGCCGCGGCGGTTGAATCGCCCCGCGAGAGAGAATGCGGTCGCTACCGACGGTAGCCGGAACAATACAAACCACGTCTCGCTCGTTTCTCCGGAGAATGCCGGTCTCCACCGAAACGTGAGTATGTGCTCTCGAGAACCCTCCACGGCCGAGTTCAGTACCGACTCGACGAGCGTCACCGACGGCACTTCGTCGGACGACCGCTCGGGAGACGCGCCAACTGAGCCGGTCCCGATGCCGCGGGGGATGCCGCCCCAACGCGACGCGCCGCCGGACGACGGCGACGGTGTCGGATCGTGGTTCGATTCGACGGTGCGACGCGCGGGACGGATCCTCCACGAGAACTACCCGCAGTTGGAACGACAGCTGCTGTTCTGTCGGTCAGTGTACGCCGACGCGTACGTCCGCGGCGCCCGGCTCCGGTACAACCGCCGGCATCCGGCCCCGATCGACCCGTACCGAGTCAGTTGGGTCGATCCCGACCGCATCGTCCGGATCTCGGAGCCGTCGAACCGCTCGCGGTTTCGGCGAGTCGGTGTCGTCGCCGACGGCGACTGGGACCGATACGGCCTCCGGTTTCGCGACACCGACGTCTTCTGTGCCTTCCAGCGGCGTTTCGAGGACGGCGTCGACTGGGAGGAGACCGCGTTCTTCCGGCGGATCACCGCCGAGATCGAGCGCGGAAACGAGCGCTGGGGGTGCGCGTCGCCGTCGGCGTTTCGGCGCCGCTGTGACCACCTCGATCAACTGTACGAGACGATCCGCGAACACGGCTTTCTCAGTCAGCGAGCGCTCCTCGAATCGGGCGTCAAAGACCCGATTGAGCGGCGGCGTGCGACGGTCGCCGCGCACGTGATCAACGACGAGATCGCCGTCGACGTCGGCCGGGACGGGGAGTTACTCTTCGCGGACGGCCGAAACCGACTGGCGATCGCGAAGCTCCTCGACGTCGAGGCGATCCCGGTGTTGGTGTTCCGCCGGCACTCCCGCTGGGTGGCGCTTCGCGACGCCGCGGCCGCGTTCGTCGATCACGGTGGCACGCTTCCGGCACGGCTCCGTCGTCATCCCGACATCGCGTCGTTCCTCGAAGCGACGACGTAGGCCGGCCGGAGGCCCGACACTAGTGTCTGTGGATTGATGACGCGCACCACACGCTCGTTCCTACCCGTCGGTGACGACGGCCGCCATCTCGCCGATCGCCGACGGCGACAGTTGCTGATGCGTCGGGAACACGAGTAGCCGGGATCTGAGCGCCTCCGCCCCCCGAAACGCGCGGACGTGTCGGTGGCGGTACACCGGCGGCCACGTGAGCACTTCGCACGGGAGCCCGGCCCGTCGGAACTCGTGAAAGATCTCGTTTCGCTCGGCCGCGGAGTCGGTCGCGCCGACGACGCCGAACGGGCACGCGCCGTCGTACAGCGGCTCCGAGAGGACGGTCAGTCGGTCCGCGTCCCGAAGCAGTTCGCGAAGCGCCCGATAGCGACCCCCGCGCACCGATCGAACGGTTGCGGGCCGACAGCGGGCCAGCCCGCGGTAGGTGAGCGGTCCCGGTGCCGACAGTCGCCGCGGCGGGGCGACGGATTCGAGGCCGTATCCGGTCTGGTCGATCCGCGGTTCGTCGGCGGCGTCGATCGGCGTCCGAGCGAGTAGCGATCGACCGATGTGCCGGGGCGCAGCGCGCCACCCGCCGTGGATCTCGCCGGGGTCCGGGAGGGCGCCGATCCGTGAGACGAGGATTCCGCCCTCGGGGACGGGCAGCGTCTTGTGCGGACAGAACAGCGCGACGTCGCCGGCTGTCCCGAGCAGCCGTCCCGAGCGGTCGCGACCGAAGAGCCCGCGCGCGCAGTCCTCGATCACGAGGGCGTCGTGCGCGCGGGCCACCGACACGAGCGCGTCGAAGCCGTCGTCGACGAACCCGAAGTAGTGGATGAACTGCACCACCGACGGATCGACCGCGCGAATCCGGTCGGCGATCGCCGAGACCGAAAGCGTGAGATCCGAATTGACCGGATAGTATCTGACGTCGAGCCCGGCATCCAGCGCGGCCCACGTCACGCCGCCGGGGACGTACGCCGGAAGCAACACCGTCGATCCGGGTTCGAGGCGGTCGAACACCGCCCTGAGTCCTTGCTTTGCCCAACTGTACAGCTCGCGCTCGCCCGCGGGAAGCCACTCGTCGTCGTCGAGCCAGGGGATCTCGCGTGCGCGCGGGTCGAAGAGCCACCGGAGCCTGAACGACGGGTGCGCCGGAGTGGCACTGAGTCTCATTCTCGGGCGGGTCCCGAGCCGTCCGTGGACACCCGATCGCGCGGGGTCCGCTCGCGGTCGAGCGGGGCCCGTTCTCCCTCCCGACGGTGCGACACGAGGTGGTCGATCCCCGCCTCGAGGGGGATCCGCGAGCGGAACCCGAGTCGGTCGCGGGCGCGTTTCGTCGACGCCCTGCTGTGTCTGACGTCGCCGGGGCGCTCGTTTTCGTAGCGCACGCCGGCGTCGGTCCCCACCGCCTCGCGAACGATATCTGCGAGTTCGCGGATCGTCACCGACTCGCCGGTGCCGACGTTGAACGGGACGCCGGTGTACGGCGTCTCGGCGGCGGCGAGATTCGCCCGCACGACGTCGAAGACGTGGACGAAATCCCGCGTCTGCTCGCCGTCCCCGTGGACCGAGAGCGGTTCGTCGGCGAACGCGCGTTCGAGGAACGCGTCGACGACGCCGCTGTAGGGGCCGCGCTGGCCGGGGCCGTAGACGTTGAAGTACCGCAGCGGCACGACCCGCAGGTCGTACACGTTCGCGTAGACGCTCGCGTACGCGTCCGCGGCCAGTTTGTCGGCGCCGTAGGGCGACTGCGGGTCCGTGGGACACGTCTCCGAGACGGGGAGTTCAGAGGGGGTTCCGTAGACGGCGGCGCTCGACGCGATCACGACGCGCGCGTCCTCCGCCCGGGCGCGTTCGAGGACCGCTCGCGTCCCGCCGACGTTCACGCGGTGGGACTCCGCGGGCGCTTCGATCGAGCGGTCCACGCTGACGACGGCGGCTTGGTGGAACACCGTATCGACGCCCGTCATCGCGCGCGACAGCGTCTCCCCGTCGGTCACGTCTCCCCGAATGAACTCGGCCCCGTCCGGCACTCTCGACGCGTCGCCGGTCGAGCAGTCGTCGAGCACCCGGACCTCGTTTCCGGGGACCAACGCGGCCGCGAGGTGACTACCGATGAAGCCGGCGCCGCCCGTGACGAGCACCGTCTGTCCGGACCACGCTGCGGTCGGTGGGGAGGGTTCGTTCATACACTCCCACCGGCACCCGTCGGGACTTTGTAAGCCAGCGCTTAGCCCGAAACATATCCGTATTGATAGTGGTAGGCCGCTCGTTAGGCGGGCGTGTGAGGCTGTCGGTGTCCGTATGGGATTTCACCCGAAGTGATAAACAGCCTGTTGGATCCCGCAGTGTCCACACACCGGGGATGAGAGCCCTGGCCACGCTCCGAGGACCAATTACCCGCCGACGGCGCACGGTCGATCGAGAAGTAAGTCGCGACCACGGCGGTCACGGGTGGTGGGATGTATTGTATGATCGTCCAATTCTGTCGCGAAGAGTATCAATTTACTGTCATTTAAGCACAATCGGGCGCCGCGTAATTCATCACAATTATTAAGGAACATATCGGTGCATCGTGAGTTCCGTGATGTCATACGAGAGGCGATCGCGCGTTCAATTTCATACCCAATCAAGCGCCAGCGAGAACACGCGTTCGATGCGATCGAGCTGCGTCTGCAGGCCGATATCCGCGATCGCTTCTCGCCCGTCCGAACGCGCTCCCGATGCGAGCGTTTCACACAGGGCGGCAGCGAGGTCGCCGTCGGTCGTCTCGACGGCCGAGTGGGCGACGTCGGCGAGTCGGTCGGACAGGTCGCCAACGTCGGTGGCGACGACCGGGAGGTTACACGCCATCGCCTCTTTCACCGTGTTCGGGGAGCCCTCCCGAACCGACGTGAGAAGCATCGCGTCGGCCGCGTTCATATACAGCGGGATGCGGTCGTGATCGAGGCCGCCGGCCGTCTGGAGTTCGATCGGCTCGTCGGTCCGCGCCCGCGCTAAGTCGACGACCCGCGCCGCGCGCTCGAAGTTCTTGACCGGTCGAGACGGGTCGTACGGGAACAGCACGTGGTGGACGTCCTCGTCCCAGCCGACCTCCCGCCGGGCGGCGGCCTGCGGCAGCGGCCGGAACAGGTCGAGGTCGATCCCGTGCGGGATCACGTGGCACGGGCGGTCGATCCGCGCGGCCATCTCCTCGGACATCACGACGACCTCCTCGGCGAACCGCGCGCAGTACCGCGAGACCCGTCCGTACCGCCCGAGCACGTCGCTCCCCCACAGCGTGAGGACCACCGGAAGCGCCGGCTGAAGCACCGCGGGCGGCGCGGTGAGCCCGTAGTTCGCGTGGACGAGATCGTACCCGTCGAACGCGGCGGCGACGACGCGGGGGTAGTAGCGAGCGTACGCCGTCCACGAGCGATCGCCCGACGTCGCGTAGCCGGGAACCGCCAGCGTGTCGACCTCGTGGCCGCGCTCGCGGAGGCCGGCGCGCTGCTGTCGATAGAACACCGACCGCCCGTTGGTGACGAGACTGAGTATCCGCATCGGTCACCGCCGGAGGAACCGCTCGTAGAGCTCCGTCGCGAGGGTCATCCGGTACCCCCCGGTGTCGACGACGTGGTACGGGACGAGTTCGCCGCCGAATTTGCTCTTGTACCGGCAGAGACGCTCGGTGTTGGCCCCGTGGAGGTCATACGAGTGCACGGAGTCCGTCGGCGGATCCGCGACGATGTCCTCGATGACGCGGAGGTGCAGTACGCTGTTGACCGCGACGCCCTCGTAGACGGTCCGGCTGCCGCCCTGCCAGAAGTACGCGTCCTCCGGCGAGTAGAGCACAGTGACGCCGGTGAGAAACGAGCCGTCCGCCCCTCTGGCGACGTACACTCGGGCGCGATCGCCGAGCGCCTCGAACAGATCCCGAACGTACGGCCACGTCTGCTGGAACGACTCCCCCTGTTCGGCGTACCGCGCGCTCGTCTCCTCGAAGATCCGACGCAGCGACGACTGCCCCTCCCGCTCGATGCGAACGTCGAGGTCGCGCGCGTCGCTGATCTCGCGTCGGAGGCTCTTGCTGGCCCCACCGAGCACGTCGTCGGGGGTGTTGTCCGCCAAATCGAGCCGGTAGGTGAAGCGCGTCCCGACGTCGAAATCCGCCCAGCGGTACGGCCGGGGGTCTCGAAACTGCGGATGGCAGGTCATCGAAAACAGCGTCGTCGGGGCGTCGAGGTCGAGTTCCTCGACGACGAGATCGGCGAACGTCTGGTTCACTCGCTCCTGTTTGCGTCGCTTCGGGCTGGCCGGCATCACGATCGGGCCGAGGCGGGGGACGCCCATCCCCGGCGGTGGCGAGGTCACGACGCGCCCGACGGGCGGGTCACGGACGAACACCGGGAGCAGGGCCGTCGGTCGGTCGCCCTTGAATCCGCCGAGCAGTTCCATCGACCCCGCCGTGTGTTCGTCGAGTACCTCCAGCGCCTCCGGGAAGTGAAACACGTCGATTCCGCTGTTCGGGAGTGCGTCGGCCCACTCCGAGACGGAGAGCCGTTCGAGTTGCATCGGTTCGGTCATCCAGCCTCGGGGGCTTTGTTAGGCCGCGCATATCGGGGGGACGTCCCCCCGGTTGTCGCCGGTGCCGCCGCCGCGTCCCGTCCGGATCGGGACGGACGTCCCGATCGACATATCGTTGCGTTTGCAACGGTTTGCGCGTCCGGTCGCACGCGGTCGTGCGATCGGGCGTGCAATGACGTGCAAACGTTACATAGCTCGACGTCGTAGTGGGACTATGGACCGAGAAATCAAACTCAGAGATGTCGCCACCGTGCTCGAAGAACTCGAATACCCCATCGATCGATCCGACGCGTCGGCGGCAGTCGAGCACGTCACGCTCACGTTGGCGGACGGACAGGTGAACCTCGGAGAGACGATCGAGAAGTCCACCAGCGAGACGTTCCGCTCGGCCGGCGATCTCGAGTCCGAACTCCACAACACGCTCCCGCGCGAGGCCGTCGGCGAACCGTATCAGTCGGAAGGGGACGCGTGATCGAGCGGATCGGCGTGATCGAGCGTGTCGTATAGCTCCCCAGGCGGTCCGACCCACGCGTCCAGTTCGAGCGCGCGCTCGATCAGCCGCCGATAGATCGGCCCGTACGCGGGCGTGTCCTCACAGAAGAACCGCGGGTGCCACAGGACGGACATCACGGCGGCGTTCTCGCGAGCCTCCCGGAGTAGCGATTCGCAGACGTCCCACGCCCGTTCGGGGTCGGACTCGATCGGCAGCGCGATCTCCATCGCCGTGAGCGGGAAGGCGACGAACGCGTCGTCGAAGGGCCGGCGGACGCCGTATCCGTACTGGAATCCGTAGTCCGTCGAGGAGCCGAGCGAGGTGTCGTAGGAGAGTCCGATGGCCGCCTGGTGTGCCCACGTGTCCGGCACCTGTAGGTTGAGGTGGTGCTGTCGGATCCCGCGCACCTCGCGACCGAGGACGGACTCGACCGCCCGTTTCTCGGCGCGGAGCCGATCGCGGTCCGCGTACGATTCGTACGACCCGTGCAGTCCGATCTCCCACCCGCCGGCGTCGAGGTCGCGGACGAGGTCGACGATCTGTGGGTCGGTGATCTCGTACCGACCGGCGTACAGCATCCACGCGTTCGGGTCGAGCAGCTCCCGGCGCGGTCGGTCCGTGAAAAGCGACTGCTCGTCGAGGAAGTAGAACGCCGAGCGGACGCCGAGGTCCGACTCGATCGCCTTGATACGCCCGAACGACCAGTAGGGATTCCGCCCCGGTAGCAGCGACGCGAGATGCGAGGGGTCGCGCTCTGTCACCGCGTAGTACGGGGCTTGGTACGTCTTGTAGGGACGGTCGACGTCGTGGGTCAGACAGAGCGCGAAGTCGTGGTCGCCCGGGACCTGGCGCGCGCGCCGGGCGTCGGCGTCGACCTCCGGGCGTCGGCTCGGGCAGTCGCGGTTAGCCATCGGCGCTCTCCCCCCGCAGAAGCGCGCTCGGCCACCGGCGCACGCCCGACCGTCCCCGCTCGCGGTCCCGACCGCCGGACCGGTCGTCGGCCACGTCGAGTACGGTGTCGACGATGTACGCCGTGAGGTCGGGTTTACCGTCGAGATACGCCTCCCGGCGACGCCGCCACCGGGTCTCGGAGGCCGTGTCGGTCAGCAGTTCGACCGCGCGGTCCACGGCGGCGTCCTCGTCGGCGATCGACTCGACGAGCCCGGCGTCCGCGAGCGCGGCGAAGTTGCTGAAGTCGTCGGTGTCGGCGTACGCGCCCGAACGGATCGTCGGCGTGCCGAGCAGTCCCGCCTCCGTCGCCATCGTGTTCGAGTCGGTGACGAACAGGGCGGCCTCGCTCAGCAGGTCGTGCATCGCCGCCGGCGGCACCGGGATCGCCTCGGCGGGGCGCTCGGTCTCGTCGCCACCGGTCGAGTCGTCACTCCCCTCCGTCGAGACGTACACCGTCGCGTGCGCGGAGAGTTCGTCGACGAGGCGCCGCTTCGCGGCGGTCGAGAGGCCCTTCAGCCCGACGTCGTGGTGGGCTCCCATCTCCACGAACCGGAGGACGGCGTACGGCTCATCGGGGTCGACGCCGTGGTCGCGGAGGCGGTCTCGATCAGGGTCGAATCGGTCGGGATGGAGGTACGCCAGCTCCTGCAGCCCCTCGTGCCGGTCGTGAGGTGCGCCGAAGTCGCCGTCGAACGTCGCCGGCGTGCAGACCCGGTCGGTGAACGGCGCGAGCGCGTTCGCCAACCGGTTCGTTCCCTCGTGATCGTGGAAGACGACCGCCCCGGCGCCGACCATCGCCGCCGCGTGGACGGCGGTGGGGCTGAGCCGGCTCACGACGACGTCGGGGTCGAACCGCCGTGCGTACCGAACCGTCCGAACGTCGCGCAGCAGCCACTCCGGGACCAGCTCGATTGTCCGGGTGCCCTTCCGCGACAGCACCGTGTGGTCGATGCCGTAGGCGTCGAGCAGGTCCGTCGTGAGCTCCTTCTCGCGGGAGGTCACCGCGACGGCGTGGCCGCGGTCGACGAGCTCGTAGATCGCGTGCCGAAAGAGGTGGACGTGCGCCGGGTGAGTGACGTCGAAGTGGACGCGGCTCATCGCTCCGCTCGGTCTCCCGGTTCGGGGTCCGCCCCGCCGTCGGTCGTCGCGCGCGCTCGCTCCGCCGTTCCCGCGTCGCTGCCGCGAGCCTCCTCGACGCGCCGGCGCGGGCGGCCGATCGTGTAGGCCGCGTGGTCGGTGCCGTCGAGGTCTACCGCGTCCTGACAGTCGATCACGACCGTCGGCGCGACGCGGTCCCACGCCAGCGTCGTGAACTCCTCGTGCGGCGTGACCACGACGACCGCGTCCGGATCGAGAGCGAGGCCCCGATCCAGCGTGACCGGCTCGGCGGCGATCCGTTCGGGACCGTCGACGACCGGATCGTGGCAGTAGACGTCCGCACCGTACCGGGATAGCCCCTCCGCGATCGGCAGCGCGGGGCTGTTGCGCGTCTCGGCGACGCCGGGTCGGTACGTGGTTCCGAGCAGGAGCACCGTCGCGTCCTCGGTCGGCGTTCCGGCGTCGTCCAGCGCGTCGCGAGCGAGGTCGACGGTGAACGCCGGCATCGAGTCGTTCACCGCGCGCGCGACCCTGGTCAGCGGACTATGGACGTCGAACGCCGACAGCAGGAAATACGGGTAGACGGGGATGCAGTGCCCGCCGACGCCCGCCCCCGGCGAGAGGATCCGCGCGTGCGGCTGGCTGTTGGCGGCCTCGATCGCGTCTCTGACGTCGATCCCCAGTACGTCGGCGTACCGGGCGAACTCGTTCGCCAGCGCGATGTTCACGTCGCGGTAGACGCCGCTGAACACCTTCGTCGCCTCCGCCGTCGTCGCGTCCGGGAGGGCGATCACGTCGTTCTCGGTCACCTCGTCGTAGAGCAGCGCCGCGACGCGAGTGCTCTCGTCGTCGACGCCGCCGACGACTTTCGGGTACGCCTCCCGGATGTCCGTCAGCGCCCGGCCGCTGAGCGTGCGCTCGGGGCAGAACGCGACGCCGAAGTCGCTCGTCGACAGGCCGCTCCTGGCGGCCAGCCACGGGTCGACGACGTCGGCGCACGTCCGCGGCGGCACCGTCGACTCCACGCAGACGACGTCGCCGGGGGCAAGCCCCGTCGCGACGTCGCCGAGCACCGCCTCCAGCGCCGAGAGGTCCGGCTCGTCGTCCTCGGTCAACAGCGTCGGGACGACGACGACGTGGACCGCCGCCTCCGCGGCCGCGAGCCGCGGGTCGGCGACCGCTCGCAGCGCGCCGGAGCCGACGGCGTCGCCGACGAGCGCCGGGAGCCCCGGCTCGCCGGAGACGGGACACTCGCCGTCGTTGATCGCGTCCACCACCGCCGGGTCGATGTCAGCGCCGACGACGGCGCCGGTGACGTCCGCCAGCACGGCCGCGACCGGGAGCCCCATCTTTCCGAGGCCGTAGACCGCGACGGGGACGTCCCCGCCGGTCAACGCCTCGCGCTGTTCCTCTGGCGGGCTGTCGGCGTCGTAGAGTCCGTTCATGAGAGGTCGTTCGGCGCCGCGATTTCGGGCGGGAGTTCTCGGTGTTGCGCCGGTGCGCCGATCGCGAGCGTCCGCGCGGGAACGTCCTCCGTGACGACCGCGCCGGCCGCCACGAACGCGCCCTCCCCGACCGCCACGCCGGGCAAAAGCGTCGCGTTCGCGCCGACGGTGGCGCCATCTCGCAGCTCCGGCCCGGCCAGTTCGACGTCGGTCCGGACCGGGTAGGGGTCGTTAGTCAACACGGCGCACGGGCCGACGAACACGTCGTCACCGATCGACGTTTCGGTCGGGACGTACACGCCGGTCTGGAGGCTCGTCCGGTCGCCGATCGTGGTCGTTCCGTCGATCACCGTCTTGGTGCCGACCAGAACGTCGTCGCCGATCCACGTCCGCTCGCGGACGATCGCGTCGTGTCCGGTGGTGAAGTTCTCGCCGATCCGGACGTCCGGGTAGATCACCGTCCCCGAGCGGACTCTCGCCCCGTCGCCGATGGACGTCGGTCGCTCCGGGTCGTCGCCGGGAGCGATCCGCACTCCGTCGTCGATCCGGCAGTCCCGCCCCACCGAGACCGAGGGCGCGTCCGCTCTCGGCTCGGTCATCTGAATCGGTCCTCCGCGTCCGGGACGGGGATCGCCCCGGCGTCCGCTGCGGTTCTCGTCGCGTCTCTCGATCGCTGAATGTTCGTTCTCATACCTTCGTGTGTCCGTGTACCGCGCGTCGCGCTTGCGGCATTCCGAGCGTCGTTGCCTCCTTTCGCATCTCGTTGTCGCCTCTTGGGTGTCGTGGCCGCCTTTCGCGTGTCGTTGCCGCGTCTCGCGTGTCGTTCTCGGCTGTCCGACGGTCGCGATATCGGCTGTCCGTCAGCGTCGACCACGGCCGGCGATATGTGGCGGCGGATGGACGACGCGACCGCGACGGACGGCCTACGCGGTCGGACCGTGAGGTGACCATTTCCCGAGTTGTACTTTGTTATGCAACACTTTCTCACCGACCGGTCCGGAACCGGGTGCGGTGCCGTTCCGCGCACCTCCGGATGTGATCGCCGGCTCTCGCCCGGCAGCCGGTGGTTTCTCGGGATACTGAGAGGGTAACAAAGCCGGTCTACTCAGGAGGGTACTCGTATGTCCGACACATCCGCCGGCGGCCCTCGAACGCTGGTGATCGGGATCGACGCGCTCAGCCGAGACGTACTGTCTCGGCTAGCTCCGGGTACCGCGGACACGATCGAGTCGCTCCTTTCGGCGGGCGCGACCGGGCCCCTCGAATCGCAGCTTCCGCCCTGGACCCCGAGCGCGTGGCCGTCGATCTACACCGGTGTCAACCCCGGAAAGCACGGGGTGTACGGCTTTCTCCGGTTCGACGGGTACGACTGGGACGTCGTGAACTCGACCAACGTCAGAGAGCGGACGCTCTGGGATCTGTGCTCGGCGCAGGGGCTCACGAGCGTCGTGGTGAACGCGCCGGTGACGCACCCGCCGGCGGCGTTCGAGGGGGCCCTGATCCCCGGCTACACCGCCCCGGCTGATCCCGAGTGTCACCCGCCGGGGCTCCTCGAAGAGGTCCGAGCGGCCATCGGCGGCTATCGACTCTACAACCGACAGCTGCGGGAAGGCGCCACCCGAGAGGAGCGCATCGAGGGCTACGAGGAGCTCATCGAGATGCGCGGCGCGGCGTTCCGGTACCTCCTCGACCGCGAAGCGCCGGACCTCGCGTTCCTCCAGTTCCAACAGAGCGACACGGTCTTCCACGAGTTCCCCGAGACCGACGCCCCCGACCGCGTCTACGCCGCCATCGACGCGGAGGTCGAGGCGATACTCGACGTCTGCGACCCCGAGCACGTCGTGATCGTGAGCGATCACGGGATCGGTCCGGTCGGCGGGTACGAGGTCCGCCCGAACGTCCGCCTCCGCGAGCGCGGGTTCGTCGAAACGTCGACCGACGCCGAGAAGCCGTCGTGGTCGGATATCGCGACCCGGGAGCTGCGAAACACAGGCGACGGCACCGACGCGACGGGCGGGGACGCCGACGGATCGTCTGCCGACGGGCCGAGCGGACGCTCGGCGATCGAGACTGCCCTCGAGGCGGCGGCGAGCGTCGGGATCACCAGTCAGCGGATCGGCGCGGTGCTCAGCCGCCTCCACCTCGATGAGGCCGTGTTGCGCGTGGTTCCGCCGGACCTCGTCGCGGCCGCGAGCGAGCACGTCGATTTCCCCGCCTCGACCGCGTATATGCGCGACCGAATCGAGCTCGGCGTCCGACTCAACGTCGCCGGACGGGAGCCGGAGGGAACGGTACAACCGTCGGCGTACGAGACCGTCCGCGCGGAGCTCATCGAGCTGTTCGAGACCCTCCGCACGCCGGACGGCGAGCCGGCCTTCGACGCCGTCCTCCCGCGCGAGGAGGTGTATCACGGACCGTTCCTCGAGGAGGCGCCGGACATCGTCTTGGTCCCGGCGGCGTTCGACCAGTTCGTCTCGGCGGCGATACGCGAGTCGACCTTCGGGACGCCGCGGGAGTCGTGGAGCCACAAACTGCACGGCGTGATCGGCATTGTCGGCCCCTCCATCGACCCGGAGGAGATCGAGGGCGCCCACTTGTACGACGTGGCCCCGACCGTGCTCGCGACGCTCGGCGTCCCCGTGAGCGATCGAATGGACGGGGAGGTGCTGCCGTTTCTCGACTCGCCGGAGACGATCTCGTACCCGCCCTACCGCGGCGAAAGCGTCGAGACCGACGACGCGGGTGTCGAGAAGCGACTCTCCGATCTCGGGTACTTGGAATGAGCATCGACGTTCGGACGCCGGCCGACGCCGCCGAGTGGAACGCGCTCTTGGATCGGACGACCGACGCGACGCCGTTTCACCGACACGGGGCGCTCGAGGTGTTCGCGTCTCACACCGGGACGACCCTGCATCCGCTCGTCGGGTTCAAAGGCCAAGAACCGGTCGGGCTGCTGCCGCTCTTCGAGCTCCGGAAAGGCCCGGTGGCCGCGGCGTTCTCGCCCCCGCCGGGGCGGAAGATCAGCTATCTCGGACCGGTGTTCCTCTGGAACACCAACGCCAAGCAGCGCAAGCGGGAGAAGACCCACAGCCGGTTCGTCGAGAGCGTCGTCGCCTACGCCGACGAGGTGATCGGCCCCCGGTACGTCAACGTCCGAACCCCCCCGGCGTACGACGATCCGCGCCCGTTCCTGTGGGACGGCTTCGACCCGACGCCGCGGTACACGTATCACGTCGACCTGAACCGCGAGCCAGAGGAGATACTCGCCGACGCGAGCAGCGACCTCCGATCGAACGTGCGGAACACCGACGACGGTGACTTCGAGATCAGCCGGGGCGGTCGCGACGGAATGCGCCGGGTCGTGCAGAACGCACAGAAGCGTCACGCGGAACAGGACGTCGCTTACGGCGTGACGCCGTCGTTCGTCGGCGACCTCGACCGGGCGCTCGGCGAGGGGATCGAATCGCACGTCTGCACCGTCGACGGCGAGTTCGTCGGCGGGATGATCGCTCTCGTCGACGACGAGGCGGTCTACCGCTGGCAGAGCGTCGTCGACTTCGAGTCGTCTGTGCCCGCCCAAGACCTGCTCGACTGGCACGCGATCCGACGGGGGATCGAGCGAGGCTGTGACCGGTACGATCTGGTCGGCGCCAACGACCAGCGGCTCTGCGGCTACAAGGCCAAATTCGCGCCCGAGGTCGCTACCTACTACGAACTGGAGCGGAGCGGACTGGGGATGAACCTCGTCGCGGAGGCGTACCGACGGCTCCGGTAACCCCCGTCCTACTACCAGAAACTGGTTGTTTACTGCTAGGTACTCTACGTTTGGTATATGACACGAAGCGTTTGACAGAGTATACTAACCATTTTATATTTTATACTATGACTTTGTCATTTCGTACTGGGTGTTTCGCTGAGTATAACAAAACCCTCCGACGGGCGTCTGTCGGCTACGAGTTCCCCCGCGGTCGCGAGACGGGAATCAGACAATGTTTACCACGACCACCTCCACGAGTAGGCACCGCACGCACAGTTCGAACGCTCGTCACCCCCGATATCTCCGGCGTAATCGCTCCTCCACGGAGGTATCGTCGTCTATCGACCCACGGTCGTTCTCAGCCGTTCCGGGATCCCCGACGTCCGCCGGAGCCTGTCCGGCGCCGGAAACACCCGGAGGAGTGTATCACGTCATAAGCGAACGCCGGCCCAGAGGCCGATGATCGAACGCAGGTCCGGGGACGAGCCACGGCGGTGGGCGCCGGGGACGATCCGCGCGGGTGGCGTCGCGGCCGGTCTCGTCGCTGCCGTCGCTGTCTTCGTCGTCGTCGCGCTCGTCGTCACCCCGCTTTTCGCCGGGATCGCCGCCGCAGACGAACACGGCGACGTCGCGGTCGAGCAGGGCGGGCAGTGCCGGGTCGTCGATCCGGTCGAGACGGACGAGGGCATCGAGGACTTCTACGCCTACCGATCGCCGGACACCGAGCCGTACGGGTACACGTACAGCTCCGAGGGGACCGTCGAGTACCAGCGAGACGATACGAGTATCCTCCTGTTTCACGAGGGGCCGAACGGGACCAGCCTCGTTATCGTCCACGACCGCCTCCCGCCCGAGGGCGTGAACGGCACGTACGGCGGCGTCGCCTCCTTCGAGGTGTCCGGGCTCCCGGCCGACGGCGAGTGGACCATCGAGGACGACGACTACGCGGAGCAGACCGACCGGTTCGTCCACAACGATACCGAGAGTGAACTCCACTGGGTCTGGTCGGACAACCGAACCGACGGGGCTGCGTTCGAGGGGATCGACGACGAGTCGGTGATCCGCATCGATCCGCGCTTCAACGAGGAGGCCACGCTCGAACCCAGCGTGCCGATCGAAGACGGCGTGATCACCGAGTGGCAGCTGATCGACGCGACCGAGGACGGCTTCGATCGAGCGCCGCTCGACAGCCTGCGCGACCCGCTCTTGATCTGGTCCGGAGACTGCGAGAGCGGCCCGGTCCCCGACGCCTCCATCGCGGCGAGTTCGACGACCGCGGGCGTCAACGAGACGGTGACCTTCGACGCCGGAGCGACCGAGTCTGTCCGCCCGATCGAGGAGTACCGCTGGGACCTGCCCGGCGACGACGGGGAAGCGGTCGTCACCGACGGCCCGACACTCGAACACGCCTTCGCGACGGCCGGAGAACACACCGTGTCGGTGACCGCCGTCGACAGCGCGAACGAGACCGGGACGGCGAACGTCACCGTCTCGGTCGGCGACGGCGAACCGCCGACCGCCGCGGTGAACGTCAGCGGCGAGGCGAGAACCGGCGTGCCGACCCCGCTGAACGCGACCGAAAGCACCGTCGACGACCCGCCCGCGACGTTCGAGTGGTACGTCGACGGGGAGGCGGTCGGGGGCAACGAATCGAGCCGCGAGCACACTTTCGAGTCCGCCGGGACGCACACCGTCAGCGTCGTCGTGACGGACGCCGTCGGCCGGAGCGACGAGGCGAACGCGACGCTCACCGTCGCGGAGTCGCTGTCGGCGGCCGTCGAATCCCCCGGCTCGCCCGTCGCCGTCAACGAATCGGTGACCTTCGACGCGAGCGGGTCGACCGGGAACGTCACCGCGTACGAGTGGCGCGTCGACGGCGAGGTCGTTGGCGGATCGAACGGGTCGACGCTGGACGTCGCCTTCGCGGACGCGAGCGAGCACACGGTGTCGGTGACAGTGACCGACGACGAGGGGCGTTCGGAGACCGCGGAAGCGACAGTCACCGTGACGCCGTCGCTGACCGCGGTCATCGAGACGACGCCGGAGCCGCCGGTGGCCGTTAACGAGACCGTGACCTTCGACGCGAGCGGGTCGACCGGGGACGTTACGGCCCACGAGTGGACGTTCGACGGCGGCGCGAGCGGAAACAGCACCGACGACACCAACTCGACTGACGACACCAACTCGACCGACGACACCAACTCGACCGACGACACCGACTCGACCGACGACACCGACTCGGCTGGATCGACGGCGACCGTCGACAACGTCACCGCAGAGCGCGTCTACGGGACCCCCGGCGAGTATGAAGCCGTCCTCACGGTCACCGGCAACGGCGGGGAAACGGCCACCAGCAACGTCACGATCACCGTGCTCGCGAACGAGAGCAACGGTGATGGAGACAATCAGAACGGCGACGACCAAGGCAGTGGGAACGACGGCAACGACGGCGAGGACGGCAATGACGGCGAGGACGGCAACGACGGCGAGGACGGCAACGACGGAGGCAGCGGCGCTCCCGGCGGCAGTTCCGGCGGCGCCCCGAGTAGCGGTGGGGGCGGTGGCGGTGGTGGCTCGAACGGCGCCGGATCGAACGATACCGGAGCCGAGGGCGCGGATGACCCCGAGGAGGCGAACCTGTCGGTCAGCGCCGTTGAGCCGTCTCCGGCGGTTGTCGGCGAACCCTTCGCGATCAACGTCACCGTGCGGAACACCGGCACTTCGAGCGGCTCCGAGGAGATTCCGGTGACGATCGACGGCGAGGAGCGCGCGGCGATCACGCCGACGGTCCCGCCGGGGGCGAACGTCACCGAGACCGTGATCGCGAACGTCTCCGAGGAGGGGCCCGTCCGGATCGGGGCCGGTAACGTCACCGCGACCGCGACCGTCCGGTCGGCGGCCGCCGACCTCCGCGTCGCGTCGCTGGACCTCCGTCGGGACCGGATCGAGGCCGGCGCGCAAGCGGTCGTCGTTGCCACCGTGCGGAACGAGGGCGGAACGCCCGGCGAGTACCGCGCAGAACTCGCCGTGGCCGGCTCCGTCTCACAGGTCGAGACCGTGCGTATCCCGCCGGGCGAGGAGGTCCGACTCAGACTCGCGCAGCGCTTCGAGTCGCCGGGCACGTACACCCTCTCTGTCGGCGACCGGAACGCACAGGTCACCGTCGGCGACGACGCGAACGCCACCACGGCGGACGAACTGACGGAGACGACGCAGACCACCGACGGGTTCGGATCCCTGCCGGCGTTCCTCGCGGTGCTTGCCACCGCTCTGCTTCTGTCTCGACGCGTCGCCCGCGAGTGAGGTCACGTCGCATTCGAGAGCCTGACAGGTATTCGCAACGCGGATGAGCGGCGCTAAGCGATGTGAACTGAATACGGACACTGACCGCTGTAACTCAGTCCTGCGTAACTGACGTCGGAACGCTATCGACCGTCCGGCGCGTCGCGTCGCGAATCCGCGAGGCGAGCGAGAGCGCCGCCAGCCCGTCGGCGCCATTGACCACGGGGTCGGTCCCGTTTTCTACGGCCCCGAGGAAGGCGGCGAGTTCCTTTTTCAGGGGTTCGCCGTTGTCCACCGTCGGCTGTTCGACGACCCGTTCGCTCCGGTAGCGCAGATCGCCGTTATCTGTGAGGTAGGAGGGCCTGTTCCGACGGTCGATCCACACGGTCCGGTCGATGTAATCGACCGTGACGAAGCACTCCCGGGCGGTGATCGTGAGCTCTCGCACCTTCCGCTGTGTCACCCGGCTCGCGGTGAGCGAGCCGACGACGTCGTTCTCGAACTGCAGCGACGAACTCACGTAGCCGCCCCCGGGACTGCCGGCCGCGTGGACCGTCGCCACCGCCGAGTCGATCAGCGAACGGACGATGTCGATGTCGTGGATCATCAGGTCCAACACGATGTCGGGGTCGACCTGTCTGCCGTCCTCGACCGGCGGGCCGAGGCGCCTCGCCTCGACGCCCACGATGTCGAGGTCGTCGACGAACTCCTCGACGGCCAAGACGGCGGGGTTGAACCGCTCGATGTGTCCCACCTGAAGCAGCGCGTCGCTTTCCGCCGCCGCATCGAGCAGCGCGTTCGCGTCCGTGAGCGTCGACGCGATGGGTTTCTCGACGAGCGCGTGCACGCCCGCCTCGAGCGCCGCCGTCCCGATCTCGCAGTGGTACTCGCTGGGAACGGCGATCGACACCGCGTCGGCGCGGTCCAGCAGGGCGGCCGTCGACAACGCCGCCGTGTCGTACTGCTCGGCGACCGACCGCGCGGTTTCGGGGTCGGCGTCGGCGACGCCGACGAGGCGCGCGTCGGTCAGTTCGTGGTACACTCTGGCGTGGTGTCGACCCATACTCCCGACGCCGAGCACGCCGACGTCGACCGTCATGGGTCGAACCCCGCGAGCGCCGCGCAGACGCTTTCGACGTCGTCACGGCTCAGGTCCGGGTGTACCGGTATCGAGAGCACCCGATCGGCGGCACGCTCGGCGACCGGCGCGTCGACCTCGACGTCCGCGTACGCCGGCTGGCGGTGGATCGGCGTCGGGTAGTAGATCCCGGCGTCGACGCCGGCGTCCGCGAGGTGCCGCCGGAGCGCGTCGCGCTCTGCACACTGGACCGTGTACTGGTGGTACGCGTGCCGGGCGCCGTCCGGATCCGGCGGCGCGTCGATCGCCGGGTGATCGGTCAGAACCTCGTCGTACGCCGCCGCGTTTCGCCGGCGCACCGCGATGAAGTCCTCGAGCCGACCGAGTTGCTCCCGGCCGATCGCCGCGCCGAGACTGGTGAGCCGGAAGTTGTGCCCGACCGACGCGTGGTCGTTCGGGCCCGTCCGTCCGTGGTTGACGAAGCGGGCGACGCGGTCTGCGACCGTCCGATCGTCGGTGACGACGATGCCGCCCTCGCCTGTCGTCATGTTCTTCGTCGGGTAGAAGGAGAAACAGGCGGCGTCGCCGAGCGAGCCGACCGGCTCCCCGCTGAGGGTCGCGCCGTGGGCCTGCGCCGCGTCCTCGATCAGCGGGACGTCGTGCTCGTCGGCGATCGAGCGGAGCCCGTCCATCCTCGCGGGGAGCCCGTAGAGGTGGACGGGGAGAATCGCGCTGACGTCGCCGTCGCGGGCCTCGACGGCGTCGCGCACGGCGCCGGGGTCGACGTTGAGCGTCTCGGGGTCGACGTCGGCGAAGACGGGCTCGGCGCCGCAGAGCCGCACCGCGTTGGCCGTCGCGACGAACGAGAACGGCGTCGTGACGACGCGGTCGCCGGGTCCGATGCCCAGCCCGTGGAGCGCGGCGTGAAGCGCTGTCGTCCCGTTAGACGTCGCGACGGCGTGGGCGGTCCCGCAGTGGTCGGCGAACGCCGACTCGAACGCGCGGACCGCCGGTCCATCGGCCAGCCGCCCGCTCTCGACGGACTCGATCACGCGGGTCAGTCCACCGAGGCCGATGTCGGGCGAGGCGATCGGAATACTCATGGCTGGAGCGGCGTCTCAGCGCAGTTCTGGCCGGTTCGAAGGGCTTCGGGTCGTGCGGGGGATACGCGCATATTCATGTCCGGTGATCAACGACGTACTGCACCGAACGGGGCTTTGTTATGGTCGCGTTAGGCGGGTATCCGGCGCCTTCGGTCGCCGAGTCGCTCACCTCCCCGCCACGATGTCTCGGACCGCGACGAGGGCGCCCCGGACGCCCGGCGCGCCGTCGATGAGCCACACCAGCACACAGAGCCCGAGCGCGCCGAGGCCGACGGCCACGGGGGTTCCGACGTCGCCGGAGAGAATCGACCCGAGGTAGCCGCCGAGGTAGTCGACGAGCGTGCCGGAGAACCCACCGTCGTACGACGTCTCGACCGAGCGGAGCGGCCAGAGGACGCGGGCGAACGGGACGCGGCCCTCGGTGACGTACCCGACGAAGAGGTCGGCCGGGAGGTGCAGTAGGTAGCCGACCGCGAACGCGGCACCGACGGCCGCCCGTTCGCGTCGTCGCGCGAGGGCGGCGACGCCGACGGCCATGGGGACGGCGAAGAAGACGGAGTGAGCGACACCGTACCCGGCGCCGAAGACCTCGAACTCCCACGCGAGGGGTTTGTCGATCAGGTCCGGGAACACGGACCCGACCGCGATGGCGATCGCCTCGGGTCCCGTCGGGGAGCGGCGCCGGAGCGCGTGTACCACCGCGGAGTAGGCGAGGTAGGCGACCGCCGCGTGTTCCCAGGGCCACATCGTTACGGTGTGGGCGTAACCGTCACCCACAGGTGAAGGTGACGATACGCCGTTTCCGCGCCGGCGCGGTCGGGCGCGTCACCCCGATAGAGATAGAATCCCAGCCGGAGGTTCTCGCCGACGAGCGTCGGGCGGACCGTGTGGGTCCGCACGGCGCGCTCGCCCGCGGCCGTCGACACCGACGTCCGGTTGAGCTCGTCCGACTCGATGACACGCATCTCGCCCCCGCTCTCGACGACGCGTTCGAGCTCGACGACGACTGTGTACTCCGTGTCGGTCGCTTCGGCGTTACGAATCCCCCACGACAGCGTCGCGGGGTCGCTCTCGTTCAGCTCGTCCGGATAGCCCGTCGAGACGTACCCGCCGTCGTCGTCGCTCGTCACGAGGTGGAAGTCGGTGTACGTCTGCCCGGGCGTCTCCGCGCCGACCGCGAAACCGAACGCGCCGACGGCTACCAGCACGCTACAGATCAGCCCGAGAGTGAGCGCGCGGTTGACGCGCGATCCGGTCGTCCCCGCCGCGAGCGCCTCGTCGACCCACGTCTCGACCGGGAGCGAGAACCGTTCCCGACGGGGCACCTGATAGCGCCGGACCGACGCGAGCAGGCCGACGGCAGCGACGTAGCCGATCGTTGCGTACAGCACGAGGTCCGGGGTGAATCCGGCGGCGACGGTCCCGAGCGCGAGTCCGGCGACGATCGACAGCGCCAGACTCGTCGCGACCGCGAGGAGGGCCCGCGATCGAAGCGAGAGGCGCTCGCCGCCGGACTCGCTCTCGGCGGCCCCGGTGCCGCGCCGCGGAAACAGCGCCGCAACGGTGACGTATCCCGGGAGGAACCACAGCAGCACCGCCCCCGCGACGACGCGGAGCGGACCGCTGATCCCGAGCGTGACGAGCAGAAACGCCGCGCCGGAGAGCACGCCGGCGGCGAGCAGGTCGAACGGGATGGCGACGACCGCGGTGTGATCGACGCTCAAGCGGGCCCCGTCAGACCCCATTGGCGACGTCTCCCTCCGCGGGACCCCGCCGGCCCCAAGGACGAGCGCTCACACAGATCGTTCGATATCCGCTCTGCCGGGTCGCGGGAGCGGTCTCGGTATCACGACTCACGGAGACAGACTCGACGCGGCGGTCGCGAGCACACAATCCCCCAAGCAATCGGTAGAAGAACCGTTGCATACGAAGTGCCTCACTGGTACGCGGGCAAAGTAATGACCCTGCTACCGAGCGTCCGTCACCCGCCAGAACGGCATAACGAACACCTAACAAAGCGGATACCTCCGGAAGCGTGTACCGCTACTATCGATCGCTCCAAGATTCTAATGTCACCCCACGAGACCCAAACGTTGCCGCAGGACACCGCGTTCGATCTGTTGAGCAACGGCCGTAGGCGGTTCGTTCTCAGACGGTTGCAACGCCGCCGCGACGGGGTCGAACTGAGCGATCTCGCCGAGGAGCTCGCCGCGGCGGAAAACGATCTCCCGGCCGACGAACTCTCAGCACAGCAACGGAAGCGAACGTACGTATCGCTGTATCAAACACACATTCCGAAACTGGCCGATGCGGGGGTCGTCGACTACGACTCCGACAGCGGGATGGTGTATCCCACCCGCCACGTCGACGAACTCGCCCAGTACTTCGAGGAGGACCGCGAAGAGATCGACTGGCCGCGGATCTACGCGGTCGTCGCGACCGTCGGATTCGCCGTCTACGGGCTCTCGGCCGTCGTCGACGTCCCGTTTCTCACCCCCCTGTACGTCGGGTTGCTGGTGCTTTCCGGCCTCGTGATCGTCGCGGGGGCGCACTACGTCTACGCCGAGCGAGCGGCGGCCAACGGCGCGCGGATCCCGATCGAAAACGAGTAAGAATCGATGACAGACACATGGGACCACATCGGCTTCGTAATCAGCTCGCAGTACCGTATCGCGGTGCTGTCGCGACTCGCGGAGGGACCGGCGACGCCGTCGCAGATCGCCGAGGACGAGGACATCGGTATCG
The DNA here is from genome assembly GCF_052545375.1 of Halobellus sp. GM3. Lineage (NCBI taxonomy): Archaea > Methanobacteriati > Methanobacteriota > Halobacteria > Halobacteriales > Haloferacaceae > Halobellus > Halobellus sp. GM3. The sequence continues at coordinate 43,550 of NZ_JBQWLT010000005.1, forward strand.
CCGCGGTCTCGCACGCGCTGACCAGCCTGCGCGACCGCGGGTTCGTCGACCTGCTCGTCTCGGAGGACCGCCGCAAGGGGCGCGTGTACGGCATCACCGAACTCGGCGAGGACCTCTGGAGGGAGATCGACCAGCAGGGGCTCCTCGACGAGTGAGTCCACCGAACGCGGCGGAGAGCGGAAAAGCGAGTGGTTGAAAAGCGACGCATCCCATCAGACGGCGTACGTGACGCGCAGCGTTTCGGGCTCGACTGTTCGCTCAGCGCAGCGTGCCAGCGGTTAGCGACTCGGAGCGGGATGGATCGAGTCCCCCACGACGGACGAGGTCCGCGATCAGTCCTCGTCGTCGTCCGGTTCCTCTTCGGGTAACAACATCGTCGGGTCGCGCGCATACCGCGACGACTGTGCGAACCGGTCGATCCGTTCCATCTCCTCGTCGGTGAACCATTCAGACATCCAGTGTCTAAGTTACAACAAGATGGTAATAAAGATGTCGCCGATCAGGATTCTTCGATGACGATCTCTCCGCCACCGCGGACAGTAACGTCGTACGCTCCGAGGGTGAATGAGACGCTCACGTCGGGACCCCCCGAGTGGATACACCGCGTCAGCGCGTCCGGATCAATCGCTTCGTGCAGGCGTGGCTCGAACTGCATCGGTTCGACTGAGGCGACCGCTGCGACCGCCTCGACGACGTCTACGACGACAGTCTCCCGCTCGGGCGAGAACTGAAACGTGTGGGTCTCTGTCGACGACGTACCGTATGAGGCGCAGTGTGGTTGAGCTTGATTCATCCCAAGTTCATCAGGTCGTAAAGAGAGCAATCATATATACTTTCCCGATTTGTCTGACACGTGTCACACGTGTGACGCTGTGCGCTCGACGGCGTTCTGCAGACGCCGCTCTGCTTCCTCGCGGTCTTCGGGGTAGCCGACGTCGATCCGCCAGCCGTCGAGTTCGACGGCGTCGATGGTCCGCCCGGACTGGATGAGCAGGTCGATCGCGTCCGAGAGCTCGTACTCGCCCCGGTCCGACGGCTGTACGAGCCGGGTCGCGTGGAAGATCGCCGGCGAAAACGTGTAGAATCCGGTCATCACGAGATTCGTCGGCGGCTCCTCGGGCTTCTCGACGACCTCGGTGATCTTCCCGTAGTCGTTCGTGTTGCAGACGCCGTATCTGGACGCCTCCTCCTCGGGGACCTCCTCGACGAGGAACGCGGCGTCGACGCGGCTCTCGCGCTGCCGACGGACGACGTCTTCGACGTTAGCCCGGAAGACGTTGTCACCCAGCATCAACATGAAATCGTCGGTCACGAGGTCCTCGACGGTGTTCAGCGCGTGGGCGAGACCGAGCTGTCGCTCCTGGTGGGCGTACCGGATGGGAACGCCTTCGAAGGCGTCGCCGTAGTGGTCGATGATGTCTTCGGCGCGATACCCCACCACGACGAGCAACTCCTCGGCTCCGAGGTCCGCGAGCTGTTCGAAACAGTGCGTCAGTATCGGCCGTCCGTCGATCTCGACGAGCCCCTTCGGCTTGTCTTCGGTCAGCGGGCGGAGTCGGGTCCCCTTACCGGCAGCGAGCACTACTGCTTGCATGGTCGCATCGGGGCGTTCCCAGCGTTTTGTTATGCCCCGGTTTCGGCATCGCTGTCGCCGCCACATCCCTGTCGGGACGCCGGATACGTCGACATCGACACCGCGGCGGTGACTCGCTGACGGACGGTAGCCACCGCGTTACGGTCGCAGTCGATGCATTACAATCTACGAGAGACTGGAGCCGAAGACGATGGTCGACACCGTCGAGTTCACCGATATCCGAATCGCCGACGAAACGATCGACGACGTGGTCGCGGTCCTCGAGGGCGGCCGGTTCGTGAAGGGGCCGGTGCTGGAGCGCTTCGAGGACGAGTTCGCCGCCGAGTGCGGCGTCGAACACGCCGTCGGGGTGTCCAGCGGGACAGCCGCGCTCCTGCTCGCGCTACAGGCCGCCGGCGTCGGCGAGGGCGACGAGGTGTTCGTCCCGGGTCACACGTTCTTCGCGAGCGCCAGCCCCGTCCTCGAGCTGGGAGCGACGCCGGTCTTCGTCGACGTCGACCCCCTGACGTACACGATGGACGCGGAGGCGCTCGAAGCGGCCGTCGAGTCCGCCGACAGCCCCGCCGCCGTCGTCCCCGTCCACATCTACGGCGGAATGGCCGAGATGGACGGGATCCGCGAGGTCGCCGACGGACACGACCTGTTCGTGCTGGAGGACGCCTGTCAGGCGCACTTCGCCGCGCGTGGGGACGACACCGCCGGGGCCGCCGGCGACGCCGGCGCGTTCAGCTTCTACCCCTCGAAGAACATGACCGTCGGCGGCGACGGGGGGATGGCGACGACCGACGACCCCGAGCTGGCGCGTCGGATGCGGATGCTCCGGAACCACGGCCGCGACGACGAGGGGACGCACCGGCGGGTCGGACTCAACTACCGAATGGACGAGACGAACGCCGCGGTCGGGCTGCGACAGCTCGCTCGGATCCGAGACTGGAACGCGGCCCGAAGCGACGCCGCGCAGCGGTACACGGAGCGGCTCTCGGACGTCGGTGCGGTGACGACGCCGTTCGTTCCCGAGGCGTCCGATCACGTCTTTCACCTCTACGTGATACAGGCGCCAGACCGCGACGCGCTGAGAACGCGCTTGGAGCGTGACGGGATCGGAACGGGGATCCACTACGCCACGCCCGCGCACCGGCATCCGGCAATCGAAGCGCGCGTCGACGCGCCGCGGCTGCCGGAGACCGAGCGGCTGTGCGATCGGATCCTCTCGCTGCCGATGCATCCGCGGATCACCGACGAGGAGATCGACCACGTCTGCGAGTCGATCGCGGCGTACTACGGCTGATAACGATTGTTCTCGTCTCGTACCGGTGAGCGCCGCCAACGGGATGGACGCTCACCGGTAACACGTGAGAACAATCATAATGACGGGGCGAGGCGGACGCCGATTGTGCGCCGCGGGAGCCGCGTAAACGGTCCCTATCCGGTCGATCGCCGGTCCGCGTGCGGTACTGTCTCTATTACAATCACCGGTCGGCAGGTGCTTCGGAATGATGGCAGACCGCAGTACACCGACAGTTCTGACCGCTCGCGAACCGCAACCCACGGCGATCCGGAGACCCCGCGAATGAAGTACGCCGTCATCGGGACTGGCTACTGGGGAAGCAATCACGCCCGCATCGCCGCGGAGCTGAAAGCCGAGGGCGAGATCGACGAGGTCGTCCTCTGCGACGTCGACGAGTCGCGGGTGAGAGAGCTCGCGGAGAGTTACGGCGTCCGCGCGGCGACGGACTACGAGCGGCTCGCGGATCTCGGCGTCGACGCGGCCACGGTCTCGACGCCGTCGACGACCCACCACGAGATCGCGACCCGACTGCTCGGAGACGGTGTCGACGTGCTCGTCGAGAAACCGCTGGCGCTGGACCCGACCGAGGCGTGGGACATCGTCTCGACCGCGAACGAGGCGGGTCGAACGCTCGCGGTCGGGCACATCTTCAGACACCACCCGGCGCTGTGCGATCTGAAACAGCGGATCGACCGGGGAGAGCTCGGCCGCGTCAAGTACCTCGCGACGAACCGCTTTTCCTTTCGGGCGCCGCGGGCGACGACCGGGACCCTCTACTCGCTCGCGGTCCACGACGTCGACATCTCCAACTACCTGCTCGAGGACCGACCCGAGTGGCTCTACTGCTCGATGGACTCGGTCGTCCGCGAGGGGATCGACGAGACCGCCACGATCGTCATGGAGTACGAAAACGCCACGAGCGTGATCAACGAGTCCTGGCAGGTCCCGGTGTTCGGAAAGCGCCGGGACCTCGTCGTCGTCGGTTCCGAGAAGTCCGCCTACATCGACTACCTCGAGGACACGGTGCTGGAACTGTACGACAGTCGGATCGTCGAGCGCGACGGCGCGCTCAGCGCTCGCGAGGAGGGAAAGCAGGTCTACGAGACGGAGCACGCGGAGCCGCTGCGCGCGGAGGTAGAAGAGTTCGTGGCTGCCTGTCGAGGCGAGACGACCCTCAGCGCGCCGGGGAGTGTCGGCGCCTACACGGTGGAACTCCTCGAACTCGCCGAGCGGTCGAGCGACCGCAACGAGACGGTCCGCGTGGAGGGCCCCGCCTTGGCCGAGACGCCGGGACGGGTGCGGTTCGATCAGTCCCGGTAGTCGACGACTTCCGCGGGGTTGCCGGCCACGATCGCACCCGGGGGAACGTCGTCGGTGACGACCGCGCCGGCGCCCACCAAGGCGTTCTCACCGACCTCGACCGGCAGGAGGGTGGCGTTCGTCCCGATCACGGCGCCGTCGTCGATCACGGTCTCCTCCCACAGTTCCTCGTCGCCGCTCGGCGGGTAGACGTCGTTGACGAACGCGGCCCCGTGGCTGACGAACACGTCGTCGCCGATCTCCGTGAGCGAGGGGACGAAGGCGTGCGATTGGATCCGGGTGCGGTCGCCGACGACGACGTCCGATTGGATCTCCGCGAACGAGCCGATCATCACCTCGTCGCCGAACGCCGCGCCGTAGCAGTTGACGAACCGCCACACCCGGCAGTCGCGGCCGAACGTGCAGTCGTCGAGAACGGTGAAAGGGGCGATCTCCGTTCCCGCGCCGATCTCGCAGTTCTCGATCACGCGCGGCAGTTCCGTAGTACCGGTGTCCATACCCCACCGACCCACGGACGTCCACTAAGGTATGCACCCGTTACGGCGTCGGAGGTTCGTTGAAAGAGCATAACGATAGGTCGCCGAGAGAGAGGACCAGACAGATCCAGAATGTACAAAGACAACGTCGTCGGCGTCGTCATCCCGGCGTACAACGAAGCGGGGTTCGTCGGTGAGGTGATCGAGACCCTCCCGCCGTTCGTCGACCGCGCGTACGTGATCGACGATTGCTCGACGGACAGCACATGGGCGGAAATCAAATCGGCCGCCGCCCGCGTCAACGCCGAACGCGAACGGGACTCGCGCGAGGCGACCCCCCCGAGGCGACACACCGCGCACCGCGGCGACGGCGGCGTCGTCAGTACCGACGGGCGAGCGGAACGCGACGGCGTCCCCGAAGCGGCGGGCGTCGCGCACGCGCCCTCCCGCAGCGACGGCGCGCACAATCACGCGACCGTCTTCGACGAGCGGATCCGTCCGATCCGACACGAGGAAAACAGGGGCGTCGGCGGGGCCATCAAGACGGGTTATCAGCGCGCGCTGGCCGACGAGATCGACATCGTCGCCGTGATGGGCGGCGACGGACAGATGCGCCCGGAGGAACTGCACCGGTACCTCGATCCGATCGTCGCGGGCGAGGTCGACTACGCGAAGGGGAACCGGCTCCTGAACCGCGAGCACCGCCGCGAGATGTCGTCGTGGCGGCTCTTCGGCAACTGGGTCCTCACGTTTCTCACGAAGGTCGCGAGCGGCTACTGGCGGACGATGGACCCGCAGAACGGGTACACCGCCATCTCCCGGGAGGCGCTCGAGTCGATCGAGGTCGACCGGATGTACGAGGACTACGGCTACTGCAACGACCTCCTCGTGCGGCTGAACGTGGCCGAACAGCGCGTGGGTGACGTCCCGCAGCGGGCCAACTACGGAGACGAGGAGAGCAGCATCAGATACCGCAGCTACATCCCACGCGTCTCGCAGATGCTCCTGCGGGACTTCCTGTGGCGGCTCCGCGCGAAGTACTTGGTCCGGCGGTTCCACCCGCTCGCACTGCTGTACGGGCTGGGGGGCGTCGCCTCCGCCGCCGGGACGGTGTCGCTCGTCCGGTCCGCCGTCGGACGCGACCGGGGCGCCGGGGATCCCGGGGGCACTTCGGAGTGGACCGCGAGCGCGCTGCTCGTCGCCCTCGGCTGGCTCTCGATGCTCCTCGCGATGGTGTTCGACATCGAAGAGAACGCCGACAGAGAGCAGCGCTTCGAGGAGTGATCTCCGGCGGGCGCGGGCTCACGTGAATATCAGCCGGACGCGGGCTCACGTGAATATCAGCCGGACGCGGTCGACGTCGAGTAACCCGCCCAGCGTCGCGAGCACGCCCCAGACAGCGACGCCGACCCCGACAACGAGAAGCAGCGACACGAGCCCGGAGACCAGCGGCAAAAGCATCCTGACAGTGATCCCCATCACGACCGCGATGGCCGTCACCGCCACCAGCAACCGCCCGAGCGACCGCAGATCCAACGCGAGCTCGTCGTGGATGACGTAGACGTTCGCGAGCGTGTAGCAGAGGAACGTCACCACCGTGGCGACCGCCGCGCCGACAACGCCGATCATCGGAATCAAAAGCAGGTTCAACAGGAAGTTGGCGATCCCGGTCGCCACCTTCGCGATCGCGCGCGATCGGGCGCGCCCGAGGAAGTCCAGCCCGTCGCTCGTCACCTGATTGACCGCGTTCACGAGCATGAATCCGGCCATCACCTGAAGCACGGGCGCTGCGCCGTCGTACGCCGAGCCGAAGAGCTGTGCGACGACCGGTTCGGCGACGAGAATCAGCCCGACCATTCCCGGCACGTACAACAGCAGCACATAGCGCAGCGAGGTTTCGTAGACGCGCCGGGCGCGGGAGAGATCTTCGCCGGCGTACTGTTCGCCGACGGTCGGCGATATCGTGTACCCGAGCGACTGCGCCGGGATCGACCCGAACTCGGAGACCTGCTTCGCGATCGTGTAGTAGCCGACGGCCGCCGGTCCGATGAAGAACCCGACGAGCAGGGTGTCGACCCGCTTGGTCAGGACGCCTGCGCCCCTCGTCGCCGTCAGCGGGACACTGTACTCTAGGATTCGGCGGCGAAGGCCCGGTTCGATGACGTTAGACGGCGGGAACGGCCGATAGCCGACGCGGTAGAACACGACCGCGCCGACGGCCGCAGCCAGACCGAAGCCGACGATGTAGCCCGCCAAGGCCCCGACCGCGCCGAAGCCAGCGAGTACGAGGGCAACCGCCCCGACCAGTCTGGTGACGCCGGAGACGGCCTTGAGCCGGGCGCTCCAGTCGACGCGGTTGACGGCCTGAAACAGTCGGTTGAACGTCGTCTCCAGCGCCCTCGAGACGACGTACCCCAGCCCGAGGAGCAGCAGGGGGGCGAGCGCCGGCTCGTCGAGCGCCGTCGCTATCGCGGGGCTCGCGAGCGCGAGGATCAGCCCCACACCGACAGACAGACCGACGACGACCGCGAGGCTGAACCGAACGACGTACCGGACCCGCTCCGGCGACGTCTCGGCGAACTCGGTGACGTATCGGGCCGCTGCCGACGGGATGCCGACGGCTCCGAGAATCGCGACGGAGGCGATGATCGACAGCGCGTAGTGCAGCAGCCCGAACTCATCGGGCGTGAGGAGAAAGCGCGCCAGCACGATCATCAACACGCCGTTCGCCGCGGAGTAGACGATGTTGGCTCCGAGCGTCGCCTTCACCCCGGTGACGATCCGGTCGGTGAGCGACATTATCGGGGCGATCGACGCGGTGACGAGCGTTCGCGACTCATTCAGCGCACTCTCCCGCTCAGCGCCGGTTTGTTATACTGGCCGTACTCGCCTGGTTCGTTTTCGAGGGGCGAACCCGCACGTCTACTCCCGATTAGGAGGGGAATACCCGGCTTCACTGCGTGTACGTGACAACACCATCCCAATTATGGAATGCATACTCCCGGCCGTCTCAATTATGGAGTAAATAGCGCTCTTCCCAGCGCGCGAGAATCGAGTAGTCGGAAAATACCGGGTTGAGACAGGCATCGGACAACCATCGACAAGCAACGCATACCCATCCGTTACGTATCCCCTACGTAAGTACGGTGTACCTACTGGTTCGTCGAGTGAACCCACAAAAATGCTCTTTACGGTAATCGCTCTCTACCCTGGTATGGCGAATGGCCATAACGGTACCAACGACGGCAGTTCAGGTTTCGCTCGACGCACGTACCTCAAGCTCCTCGGCGGGGCAGTCGGTATGGCGTCCATAACAGGGAGTACGGTGGCCCAAACCGCGCAGTCCGTGAACGCGGACACCGTCGTCGACCTCGGGGAGCAGGGGCTCAGCGAGGGCGACGTCATCGACGACTACCTCGAACAGTACTTCGAGAGCGGCGTCGAGGTACGCATCCCGGAAGGCGAGTACGAGTATCACGGCTCCGGGCTCGGCGGCAGCCACCGGAACGCCGCGGTCGTCGGGATGGGCGAAGTCATCTTCACGAACGAGGTCGGCGAGTACCGCGAGACCATCGAGGCCGACGGCGGCGTCGTCGAGGTCCGAAACATCACGCTCCGGGGGGCGGCCGAGCTCTCCCGCGGCGAGGAGGCCCGCTTCCGACTGCAGGCGGGCTCGGACGGCCACGTCCTCATCGACAACTTCAACCTCCCGGACGGGGTCGCAGACCCCGGTAACGCCATCGGCTTTTACACCCCCTCGGACCACGCCGGCGTGGTCGAGATCAAGAACTGTTACATCGCCAACTTCTCGAACAACGGGATCTACGCGAGCTCGCCCGGCAAGGGTAGTGACGGCCAAGTGATCGTCGACAGCTGTTTCGTCCGCAACAACAACATCACGGGCATCCGACTCGGATCCAGCGAGAGCGTCGCGCGCAACTGCCTCGTGCTGAACGACAAGCAGGCGCCCCACATCTACTCCGGCAGTGCGATCAACATGCGGGGCATCCGCATCCGCGAAGCCGGCGACGACCTCGCGATCGAGAACTGCGAGATCATCCACTCCTACGAGGGAGCGGGCGGTCCGATCGTCCTTCACCACGGCGCGGAGGGCGGGACCGGTTCGATCACGGACACGCTCATCCGGAACAACACGGGCACGGACGCGGTCCTCGAGAAGGGGAGCGCAGCCGACGGGTGGACGGCGAACAACCTCTCGATCTCGGGCGAAGGGAACCTGGAGTACCCCTCGCACTTTGAGGGCGTCTGCGTCGGCGACGACTGTCCGGTCCCGACCGGCGACGACCCCCAGAACGACGGGACGTCCGGCGGCACCGACGACAGCAACACTGGTGACAGTACCACCGGCGACAACAGCACCGATACCGGCGACAACAGCACCGACACCGGCGACAACAGCGATAGCAGCACCGACGAGAGCGACACTGACGTCGGCACCGGCGGCACCGAACTGGTGATCGTCACCGAGAACTCCGACGGCGTCCAGTACGAGTTCACGGCGACCGGCGAGATCACGGGGCTGTACGACCGCTCGCAGTACAGCGCCGACACGGGCGCACCCGCGGACGAGGTGACAGAGAACGACGACGGCACGTGGACCGCCACGGGCGCCACGGGCGGTGGCGGAGCCAGCGGGGACGCCTTCCAGTACGAGGGCTCGATGGCGTCGTTCTCCGCCAGCGGCGACGTCGACGCGATGACGCTGTACGCCGACGGCACGGAAGTGAGCGCCGACGACCTCCTCGCTGCCGGAGGGACGGGCGACGACGAGTCTTCCGATGCGGACGGCTCGGACGGCTCGGACGGGTCCGGATCCGACGACAGCAGACAGAAGACGGTCATCTTCGACGGCACCGCCGCCGAGACGGTCGCCGCCTACACCTTCCGGGTCACCGGCGAGGTGACGCGCGACGCGTCGATCAGCACCGCTCCGCAGGGGAACCGTTTCGACAGCCTCGACGACGTCGTCGACGGCGACGAGGTCGACGGCGTCCTCGGCAAGGGAATCGATGGCTACCGCTACACGGGCCGGATCGTCGAGATCGAGGTCGACGGCTCCGCCGCGGTAACGATGGACCACGAGTGAGGTGTCGGAATGCGATCGCCCGATAAGTGGGAACGGCTAGCCGCGGACCCGGACCCGAAACACGACCTCGGATACGACCTCGCGGAGTGGGAGTCCCACCGGGTCACCTACCGCGACGGCGACCGGTTCGTGTTGGTCCCCTCCGACGAGGACGCGTTCGATCGGGAGGCGTACATCGTCGCGTCCGCGGGGACGATGTGCGATCCGCTTGAACACCGGTAGGAAGCGCTTACCGGCCGACTGAGAGGGGGCGTCAGCCCCGGTCAGTCGCGGCTTCCGAGGCCCGTTGCCTCCGTCCGTCGCCGCTGCCCTCCCCCTCGCCCCAATCACGCGTCGCTGCCGAGGAGTCGATAGAGCGTGAATCCGCCGTTGTCTTGGATCCGGTTCGCGCCCGGCTCCGACTCAAGCGCCTCGAAGCCGGCGGCTCGGTACCGGAACTCCTCGTAGAGTTCGACCTCGCGCCGCCGGTCTTTCTCCGTGACGACGAGGTACCGATCGGTCTCGTAGTGCGACGTCACGTTCGTGTTGAATACCTCTTGGGGGACGTCGGACTCGTACCCCGGGAACCCTATCGATTCGGCCGTCCGGGTCCCGAAGTGCGCGTCGAGGTATCGACTGGGATCCGCCCGAACGCCGGTGAACGACGTCTCCCCGTCGTGGTACTGAATCGCGATGTCGTACCCGTTCATCTCCGTCTCCGTCACCTGCCCGTTCGGCTGATAGATGTACGGCGAGGGATGGACGACGACGAGCTGGAGCGCGAGCAGCACGATGAACACGGCCGTCAGTCCCGCCCAGACGCGCGATCGGGTGGACGCGTCCCCGAACGCGTCCGCCCGGTCCCGAAATCCGCGGTCCCCGAGCGCGCCCGCCGCTCCCCGGAGCCGATCGGCGATCGACGTTATTTCGACCGCGGCGAGGAGGCTCACGGTCACCATAATGAACCCGTGGAACCGGAAGTAGTGATCGCCCTGCTGGGCGAGGAAGATCAGGACGAACCCGATCGTGGGGAACACGAGCGCGGCGGTCAGGATCCCGATGAACGTGTTTCGCCGCCGTTTCGACGGGTCGATCCGGCCCAAAAGCAACGCGGCGACGAGCGCCCCCGCGAGGATCATCACGAGCGTCGTCACTGAGAAGAGTTTCAGATACAGCTCGAGGAGGCTCCCGCCGAGATCGACGAGGGAGGCCCCGCGGGAACTGGTCTCGGTCAGCACCTCAGGGCGCTGGGACAGCAGGCTCTCGATCACGAAGGCGAACCGCCCGCGCGCTCGGTCGTGCAGTTGCGTCCAGACGAGAAAGAGCGCGCCGACGAGGACCGTGTGCGCGTACACCGGTCGCACGGAGGTGATCGGATGCTCGCGCCGGTACCGACGGACGAGGAACTGGAGGAGCGCGATTCCGACGAGCATCGACAGGTACGTCATCGCCTCCTGCGGGTGAACGAACACGTATCCGGCCGAGACGAGCGCCAGCAGCGCCCCCGTCGGCGTGGTCAGCGGGAAGCCCTCGGCGCGCGAGTCGAGGAACAAGAGCAGGGCGAACAGGACCGCCGGGAGCAGGAGAATCGCCTGGCTCGACGGGTGAACGACCGGGTGGACGCTGACGTTGTTGATCGGGACGAACATCACCGCGAGGACCGCCGCGAAGGCGGCCGTTCGCGGCCGGTTCGTGAAGTAGTACGCGCAGGCGACGAACGAGGCCACGAACACGAGCGGGAGCACGACCAACACCAGCAGTTGGAGCGTCAGGCGGACCGGGAGACCCGCGAGTTCGGCGAACTGAACCGACAGGAGATGAACGCCGGGGTAGACGATCGATCCCGGTTGTATCACCCCTGTCTGTATCTCGCGCGCCCACCCGAGGTGACTCAGCGCGTCGCCGGAGCCGTAGTAATGATACGAGCGAAGCACCGGTAGCGCGATGACCGACAGCGACGCGAGCGTCAGCAGCCCGAACGCCGAATCGCGGACGCGAGACGGCTCGCCCTCGCGGAGGACCACGGCGACAGCCACCACGAGAGCGACGGCGACGCCGACCCAGAACCCGACCGGCGTCGAGCCGTAGAGGGAGAGTTCGTACCCGGACGGGAGCGTCCGAAACGCGAGGGCGATACTGACCGCAAGCGAGGTGAACCCGAGCGTCAGCGCCGCTTTCTCCGGGAGTCGTTCGTCAGTGTCTGAGGTCATTGTGACAGGTGGTCGACTCCGCCCCGGTGACGGGCGGCAGTTATCCCGCGTTCCCGGAGAGCCCGCTTTGTTATGGGTCGGCTTCCGGTCATTCGTCCTCGCTCTTGAGCGTCTCGCGCTCGATGAGATCGGGTCCGACGTTGACGTCGATCGTCTCCAGCGTGGCCTCCCGGAGGACGATCGGATCGCCGCCGACGTTCAGCACGGAGTCGCGGAGGACGTTCTCGGTAGACCGCTGGAGCGAGATGCCGTCGCGGTCCGCGGCGGTCTGTGTCACGTCGAGGCCGTCGAGGACGCTCCCGTCGCGGCCGTCGATCTGGATCGCCGTGCCGCCGTTGGAGTCCCCGGTGATCGTGACGTTCTCGCAGTCTAACCGGATATTCGAATCCTCGATGTCGAGCTCGTCGTGCGGCGACTTCGCCCAGATCCCCTGCACGCGGTCGGCGTCGATTCGGACCGTCGTGTTGCGGACGCGGGCCGCGGGGAGGTCCGACGTGAGCAGTATCCCGCCCTCGCTGTAGCTCACCTCCATCATCTCGATGCGGCAGTTTTCGACGATCGCGGGCGCCGCCTCGGGCTTGGGGCGGTAGTTCGTGAGCCTGATCCCGCGCATGTTGTCGAAGTCGTGGGACGAGTCGTCACACCGGACGTGGACGTTTCTGACGACGGATCCCGCCCGGACCCGGACGTTCGAGATTCCGCTGTTGGCGTAGTACCCGCCCTCGACGGTCATCCGACCGGCGGTCGGGTCCGCGTACAGGCCGTTGTCGGAGAACGCCTCGATGCGGCAGTCGCGAAAGGTGATGTTCCCCTGATTCTCGTCGCCGACGTAACAGCCCGTGACCCGCGTCCCCGAGACGGAGCCGTCTGGCAGATCGAGGCGTTCGACGAGCCCCGTACCGTCCGGGTCAGTCACGTCAACGCGCACCGGGCCGCGTCCGCCCTGGAGCGTTCCGGCGACCGAGACGTCGCGAAGCACCAGCCCGTCGGGGGCGCGGGCGTCGATGGCCCGGACGCTCGTCCCGTCGGCGGTGAAATCGAAGCGCAGATTCTCGAGGTGCAGCGCACCGCCGCGACCGGTCCTGAGGAGTATCAGCGTGCTTCCGAGGGAATCCCCCGGAACGATCGTCGCGTCCTCGCCGACGATGCCGAACCGATCGAGCCCGGTGATCTGGATCTCTCTGTCGACGCGGTACTCGCCGGGCGGCAGATACAGCAGTTGCCCGTCTGTCACGGCCGATTCGATGGCGTCTCCGATCGGTTCCGCCCCGGAGGGATCGGCCCCGTACTCCGTCAGGTCGATCCGGCCGTCGAACGGCGACGGCGTCGTGGGGGAGCCGGACGTTTCCGGAGGCGCCTCGTCGGTCGGAGACTCGGGCGGGCGCTCGGGGCCCTCGCCCTCGAAGATCCCGCCGCACCCGGCGAGGGCCGCGATCCCAACGGTGGCCGCCGCTTTCGCGAGAAAGGCTCGCCTGTCGGGGCCGCCTGCGTCCGCCATCGTCAGCTCGCGAGCCCCGCCCGCTGAATCTTTTCCCACGCCCGCGAGCCCTCGTCTGTGAGGTCGTACCGCCGGTTCTTTCGCTGCTCTTCGGGAACCGTCAGCTCGACCAGCGACCGGGTCCGGAGGCGCCCGAGCGCCCGCGAGACGTGCGACGGAGAGAGGTCCTTGGTGTCGGCGATCTCCGTCGTCGTCGCCGGTCCGTCCTCGAGGACCGAGAGCACTGCCAAGCGGTACTTCGAGGCGATGACGAACCCGATGGTATCCCACTGTGGTGACATCGAAGGGGGGTTCTCCCAGTACGACCTTTGGTATACACTTGCTATCGATATGTATCGTGTGTCCCCGATCGTTGACAGCGCACTGGGTACGGGGGGCTCTCGGCGGGAGGCTGACGTCCGTGTCGACCAACGCGGCAAGGTATTACAAGCATACTTTTGTAAACGGTAATAACCCGAAACAAACCGCAACCACGTCTATCGTATCGCTAGGGATCGACCGACCGCGGACGGCACCAACACCCGTTAGTCTCCGTTTTACGGGTCGTAGGGAGAGAATTACAACCTCCGCTGGTCCCGGAGCGGAAGTCGAAATGTCTGTCGAAGGGGACGTAAGCGAGGGCCTCGGTCCGCTCCGCGCGACGGTCGTCGAATACAAGAACCGACCCGCCGAGTGTACGATTCACCCCGTCGACCCGCCCGCAGAGCGGCGAGCGACGGCGTGGATCACCGCCCAGGAGGGATCGTACGCCGCGCTGTCGACCTGCCGGTAGTCGAGGGTCGGAACGCCGAGCCGACGAGCTATTCGCCGGCTGCCGGTGTGCCGGCTTCCGTTTCCGTGCCGACCGGTGCCGGAGTCGACGTCGCCGTGGTCGCGTCGGTCTCTGTTTCCGTGGCGTCGTCGGCCTCCGTGGCTTCGGCCGTCGTAGCGGCCTCCGTTGCCGTCTCCTCCTCTGTCGCCACCTCGTCGTCGGTCGTGGTCTCGGAGCTACCGGGCGACTCAGCGCCGCTCGTATCCGTCGCGAGCGTGAGACCGAACGCCGCGTCCGTGTCGGCCTCGTCGGGACGGAGATAGCCCATCGCGAACGCCGTGTACGGCGTCTGCGCGGCGAGGTCGACGTCCGCGGAGGCGACCACGTCGGTCTCACCGGCGGCCCGGACGTCGACAGTCGCCGCACCCGCCGGCAGCGAGGCGTACTCGCTCGCGTCGCCGAACGCGACGTCGGAGACGAACGGGGCCTCTTCCCCGCTGAGCGCGACGTCCACGTTGGGTGCGTCGGGCGAGGCGTGCAGAACTCTGAGCCGGGAGTCGTCCCCGTCGTCCGTCTGCTCACCGGTGGCGGTCTCCGTCTCCGCAACCGTCGCGTCGTCCTCCGCTTCCGTCGTCTCATCCTCCGCAGCCGTCGCGTCGTCTTCGCCGGCCGTGGCATCGTCCTCGAAGAGGCGAACGTCGACGGTGTCGGCGGCGAGTTCGCCGAGAGCGACGACCGTGATCGACGTGCCGGCGGGGATCGTCACCTCCTCGTCGAAGAGCACCGAACCCCCGTCGTCGGTCGGTGTCCCCGTCCCCTCCTCGGCCGCCCCGGTCTCGTCGGCGGACGTCCCGGTTTCGGTGTCGTTCGCTGCGTCCGCTGTGGCCGCCGCCTCGGTCGCAGTCTCGTCACCCTCCGCTCCGGTGTCGTCTGGGGCATCGGTCGCCTCGTCCGTGGCCGTCTCGTCGTCCGCGCCCTCCGCCACTCGGATCTGCACGGTGTGGCTCGCAGCCGTGATCGACAGGTAGTCGCTGACGGTCCTGAACGCGACGTCCTCGAGGACGGGCTCGCCGTCGACGAGGATGTCCACGTTCGGCGCGTCCGGTACCGCGTGCACCACGCGCACGAACGAGTCCTCGGCCTCGTCATCCGGCGTCGGTTCCGCCGTCGGTTCGTCGTCGCCGCCGGTCGGGGTATCCGCGGTCCCGTCCGTTCCAGTTCCCTGTTCCCCGTTGCAGCCGGCGAGTCCGACTGCCGCTGTCGCGGTGAGTAACCCGACGAACCGCCGTCTCCTGAGACGCTTTCGCACCATACCGGGTCCTCGGCTGGGGCACGTAAGTCGTTATTTCCCACGTGTGAACGAATAGCTCTATATTGTTGGGTAACGTTCATATACGTTTCATATGACGGTGTATCAGCCGACCATACTCGTTGAATCACGAGACTGCGCGGGGGGTCGTAAGCCGCTCATACTCTCCACTGCGCCGAGCGTAGACAGACCATATATCAGATAACGAATGTATACTTTTGCGGTACGACCGCCCAAACGGAAGTATGGGTGAGTTACACCGATCGACACTGCTCGTAATCACACTCGCGCTCGCGGTCGTCGCGGCCGGGATACCAGCGCTGGCCGTCGCGCAAACGGACGGCGAACCCGTGGACCGGGCGGTCTTCGAGGTGACAGACGTGAGGACGAACACCCCCATCACCGCCGGCGAGACCATCGAGGTCACCGTCGAAGTCACGAACACCGGCACCGTGAGCGGCGAAACCGAGGTGTGGTTCAATCTCGACCAGTACGACAAAGACTACGCGGACGTCGAGTTGGACCCCGGAGAGACGAAGTCCGTCCTGCTCACTTACGTGAGTAAGAGTCGCGACAGCAAAGACTGGACCCTGCGGGTCAACACCGCCGACGACACGGTCGAGCGAACGGTCACCATCGAACCGCCGCCGACCACCAGTCAGCGCGACCGACGCTCGACAGCCGGGAGCAACAGCGACGCGCATCCCAACTTCGAGATCGTCGAACTGGACGTCGATGGACCGATCACCGCCGGCGATCCGCTGCGGATGAATGCGACCGTCGAGAACACCGGCCGCGCGCTCGGCGAGAAACTCGTCTGGTTCACGCTCGACGGTCACACGGTCAACGAGACGATCATCGAACTTCCCGAGGACCGAACGAAGACCGTCGCCGTCGTCTACAACACGTCCGTCGACCAGGCGGGGCCATGGACGGTCTCGGCGAACACCTCCGACGACGTCGCGCGCGAGTCGGTTCGATTCGCCGAACCCGAATCCGAACTGGTGATCCGGGAGATCGATGTCGACGGCTCGGTGCGGGCGGGCGAGTTGTTGACGGTGACCGTCGACGTCGCCAACGTCGGCGACATCGCAGAGCGTTCGCCCGTCCAACTCGCCGTTGACGGGCACTTCATCGACGAGGAGCGGATCAAACTGGCTCCGAACGAATCGACCGGGATCGAACTTCAGTACCGAACTCGCGACGACGTCACCGGGGAACTGAATCTGACGGTCTCGACCAACGAGAGTCACACCTCGCGGATCGTGACGGTCGCGGAGCCGACCCCGGTCCCGACGTCGACTGAGACCCCGACAGGGCCGACGCCCACTCCGACGACGTCCATCGACGCGACCACGGAGCCTCCGACCTCCCCGGCGGAGCCCCGCCAGTGGATGCCACCACTCGGCGTGTCCGTCGCCGTCGCGGCAGCACTTGCGGGTGCCGTCGTCGTCACTCGATTAGGCCTGTGATAGATAATAGAATTAATATTGTATCTATGTAATCTCTAATATTTGAGATGATAGAAAATAGTTTTACCCTCGATAAAGTTATTTAAATCCACAGAGAAACTATTATGTTCTTAATATTTAATTTTGATATTATATATGTGTATCTTATTTTTCTCCGGACCGAACGCCACGTCGATGTATCTCCGTAAGAGGGAAGCACTCCGCTGAACAGCCGGGGCGGTACACAAACAGTCACAGACTCCAAACTATTATGCCGATCTGGTGTGATCGTTCGCAGACGATGTCCCTGATTGGTTTCCTCCCCCCGAAACCGTCGCACAGTGAGTGCCGCGGCCACCCGCCGGTGTCCGGACGCAGTCGGTGCCGTCGGCCGAGTTCCGGCCGCCATCCGAGGCGACGCCGAGGGGGGCGACGATGAGCCTCTACGCCGTCGACGCGATCGACGACGCGATCGACGCGACGCGGGCGTTCCTCTGGCCGTTCGACCTCCGCCGGTGGGCGAAACTGGCGCTCGTGATGCTCTTCGTCGGCGCGGGCGGAGGGTTCTCGCCGTTTCAGTTCTCGGGCGGCGCGCCAAGCGGGACCGGGTCCGACGTCCCGACGCCCCCGGGCGGGCCGGGAGCCCCCTCGCCGGAGATGGTCCTCCCCGGCGGCGCAGAGCTCGCGGTAATCGGCCTCATATTCGGGGTCATCGCCGTGATCGTGTTCGGCTTTATGTTCGTGGGATCAGTGATGGAGTTCGTCTTCGTGGAGTCACTCCGCCGCGAATCGGTCGCGCTGCGGCGCTACTGGAGCGAGCGATGGCGGCAGGGCGGGCGGCTGTTCGTCTTCCGGGTGATTCTGGGTCTGCTCACGCTCGCGCTCGTGAGCGGGATCGCGCTCGCGGTGCTGGCTCCGATCGTCTTCGGCGACGGCGGCTTCTCGGTCGGACTGCTGTTTCTCGCTGTTCCCGTGGTCATCCTCGTGGTGGCGGTGAGCGGCCTCGTCGACGGCTTCACCACGATGTTCGTCGTCCCCGTGATGATCGCCGAGGACCGGACTCTCCTCTCGGCGTGGCGTCGCTTCTGGTCCGTGATGACCGGCCAGTGGAAGCAGTACGCAGTCTACGCCGTGTTGGGACTTGTACTGCAGATCGCGGCCGGGATCCTCGCGAGCATCGCGACCGCGCTGGCGGCGATCGTGGTCGCGATCCCGCTCGGCGTCGTCGGGGTCGTCGGTATCGGCCTCCTCTCGGTGGCCGAGATCGCCGGCTGGGCCGTCATCGCCGTCGCGATCCTCCTGTTCGTGATCGCGATGTTCGTCGCCGGGCTGTTCATCTCCGTCCCGGTACAGACCTATCTGCGCTACTACGCGCTGTTCGTCCTCGGCGACACCGAGGCGGCGTTCGACGTGATTTCGGATCGACGGCAGGCGGTCCGAGAGTAGTTAGAATTCTTCGTATTATTTTGTAGATTCATAAATTCATCTCTATTATCGGATTCAACAGTTAGAGGGCGCTGTATTTCTACCTTTAATCACTTCTCGAGACCCGGTACAAGAATACGATTATCATTTTGAGAAACTATTCAAGTAGTGTGTGAATACTCCCGACTCCCAGCCGTTGCAATCGACGGGAACAGTTTTGTCGGGACGGACCAATACTCGGGTATGGAACAGAACGTCGGTCGAAACGACAGCGTCGTTCGAATCGCTCTGGGAGCCATCGCGGGACTCGTCTCGCTTGGGATCCTCGCTAACGCCGTCTCGGCGCCGCCGGTCCTCTCACCGGTGCTCGGGGTGGTCGCGCTCGTCCTTCTCGCGACGGGAGTGACGGGGCGCTGCGGGCTCTACTCGCTTCTCGGCGTCGACACCTGCGAGGTCCGGTGACGCGGGGATACAGTTGATCTATTGATATGAACGGGGCAGACCGGACACGCCAGCTGGTCGAATCCGCTCGGCGTTCGCCGGCAACCGTCGACGTCGAAGCGGTCTGTGCGTCCCTCACTGACTCGTCGAGAGCGGCGCAGGGACGGGCGGCGACCGCACTCGGACTCCTCGCGCTTGCAGGCCGAGACGTCTCTCCGGGTCTCGAGGGGATTCAGCGGCTCCAGCGGGACGTGGAACTGCTCTCGGAGCCGGCGCGGCTGACCGTCGAAGCGGGCCCCGAGGGGGAAGTATTCCAGCCTCGCGCCGTCGCCTTCGCCGTCGCGTCGCTCGCGGTGACGGGGGAGCTCGATCCCTCGGAGGCGGTCCCGGAACTCGTCGCCGCTCACGAGCGGCGGTATCCGGAATTCGACCCGGATGCGGCGGCCTACACCGCGTTCAGAGAGGTCGGATGGGCGCTCGCGTCGGTGGTCATTCTCGCAGACGGGCACGTCGAGAGGCTCGCCGAACTCACCGCATCCGAGAGCGACACGCTGCGTCGAGCTGGTGCGGCGGCGCTCGCGAATATCGCCGAGGAGTACCCGCCGATCCGGGGCCACTATCCGGACGAGACGCCTCGTCTGGTCTCACTCGCGGCCGACCGCTTGGCGTCCGACTCCCATCGCCGCGTGCGGTACCACGCCGCGTTCGCGCTCTATGAGTTCGGTCAGGGACGGCCGGACCTCGTCCGTGAGACCGACGCCCTGCGTGACGCCCTCGACGACGAGTACGCCCTCGTCCGGACGGAGGCCGCGGGGGCGCTGGGCGTCGTCGACGCGACCGACGCCGTGTCCGCGCTGCGGGATCGAGCGGTCGCGGATTCGGACTCGCAAGTGCGAGAGGCGGCCGCGGACGCGGTCGAGGCGCTCACTAGAGCTCGGTGAACCCGGCGTCTCCACCCCGGCGCGCACAATCGGAAACCAAAGTTCGTATATCGACGGCCCGACCTATAGCAACACAAGATGATAGACGTCAGCGTGATCGGCTGCGGACATATGGGGGGCGCCCTGATCAAGGGGCTCTCACAGGCCGGTAACTACCGGATCACGGCGTACGACGTGAACCCCGACGCCTTCGAGGCCGTCGAGGCGTACAGCGACCGAACGACGACCGACATCGCGGACGTCGAAGACTCCGACGTCGTCGTCGTCGCGGTGAAGCCCGACATCGTCCCGCTGGTGCTCGACGACCTCGAGCTCGGCGCCGAGCAGACGCTCGTCACGATCGCCGCGGGCGTCTCGACGGACGTCGTCGAGGCCGGAACCGACGCGACGGTGGTCCGGGTGATGCCGAACCTCGCCGCGGAGACACGGAATATGGCGGCGGCCGTGGCGTGGGACGAGCCGGACGAGGACGTCGAACAGATGCTCTCGGACCTCGGCGAGTTCGTCGAGATCGACGAGGGCCTGATGGACGTCGCGACCGCGCTGAACGGCAGCGGCCCCGCGTTCGTGTTCTACCTCCTCGGCGCGATGCAGAAGCGCGCCGTCGCGGAGGGGTTGGACCCCGAGGACGCGACGGTCCTCGCCGCGCAGACGTTCAAGGGGGCCGCCGAGACGGTGCTTCGATCCGACGAGGAGATCGACGACCTGATCGAGGCGGTCTGCTCGCCGAACGGGACCACGATCGAGGGGATGGAAGTCCTGTGGGACAGCGACGTCGAGGACGTGGTCGGCGATGCGCTGAGCGCCGCGAGCCGGCGCTCGGCGGAGCTGGCGACGGACGCCGAAGAGGCCGCCAGCCGATGAGCGGGTCCGTCGCCAGCGAGGACGTCGACCGAGCGCGGAAGCTGGCGGCCGACGCCGGGCGCGTCGTCGTCAAGGCCGGCACCAACTCGCTCACCGACGACGCTTCGAACCTCGACGACGGGAAACTCGACAAACTCGTCGACGACATCGCCGACCTCATCGAGCGCGGCAAGGACGTCGTCCTCGTCTCGTCCGGGGCTGTCGGGGCCGGAAAGGGACGCGTCGGCTTTTCGCCGAGCGACACCGTCGAGGAGTCGCAGGCGCTCTCGACGATCGGCCAGAGCCACCTGATGCGGCGATACACCGAGAGCTTCGAGCGCTACGGGCTGACCGTCGCACAGATCCTCGTGACACAACACGACCTCGAGGACTCAGACCGGTTCACGAACTTCAAGAACACGGTCGAGACCCTGTTCGAGTGGGGCGTCGTCCCGATCGTCAACGAGAACGACGCCGTCGCGACCGAGGAGATCCGGATCGGCGACAACGACATGATCTCGGCGTCGATCGCGCTCGGCGTCGACGCCGACTTGCTCGTCACGCTGACTGACGTCGGCGGCGTCTACACCGGCAACCCCAAGCGGGACCCGGACGCCGAACTGATCGAAGCGGTCGGACGCAACTACGACGAGGTCGAGCGGATCGTCGAGACGAGCGCGAACGACACCTTCGGCGGGATCCGCACGAAGGTCCAGGGCGCACGCACCGCGAGCGAACACGGGATCCCGGCGATCATCGCCCGCTCGACCGAGGCGGACGTCCTCGAAAAGGTCGCGACGGGACGACCCGTCGGAACCATCTTCACCCCCATCAACGATCACTAATGACCGAACCCACCACCGAACGATCGACCGAGACGAAGATCACAGAGGCACAGTCCGCGGCGCTGGAACTCGCGAACCTCTCTGAGGAGACGCGAAACGACGCCCTGCACGCGATCGCCGACGCCATCGAGGCCGAGAGCGAGGCGATCCTCGAGGCCAACGCGGTCGACGTCGAGGAGGCCGAAGCGATGCTGGAGGCCGGCGAGTACACGCAGGCGTTCGTCGACCGGCTGAAGCTCTCGGAGTCGAAGCTACGCGATATCGCCGAGATGGTCCGAAGCGTCGCCGGCCAAGCGGACCCCCTCGGCCGGACGCTCGCGGCCCGCCGACTCGATGAGGATCTCGAACTGTACAAGCTGTCGGTCCCGATCGGCGTCCTGGGCACCGTGTTCGAGTCGCGGCCCGACGCGCTCGTCCAGATCGCCGCGCTCAGCCTCAAATCCGGCAACGCCGTCATCCTCAAGGGCGGCAGCGAGGCGGCCGAGTCCAACCGCATCCTCTACGACGTGATCCGCGAGGCCGCGGCCGGTGCGGTCCCCGACGGCTGGGCGGCGCTCATCGAGGCCCGCGAGGACGTTGAGACGCTGCTCACGCGCGACGACGCCGTCGACCTGCTGATGCCCCGCGGGAGTTCGGCGTTCGTCGAATACGTGCAGGACAACACGAGCATCCCGGTCCTCGGGCACACGGAGGGGATCTGCCACGTCTACGTCGATCTCGACGCCGAACTCGAGATGGCGTCGGATATCGCGTTCGACGCGAAGGTCCAGTACCCCGCGGTCTGCAACGCCGTGGAGACGCTGCTCGTCCATGAGTCCGTCGCCGAGGAACTCCTCCCCGCGCTCGCCGATCGCTACCGCGAGGCGGACGTCGAGCTCCGCGGCGACGAGCGCGCTCGGGCGATCACCGATATGAACGCCGCGAGCGAGGCCGACTGGTCGACGGAGTACGGCGATCTGATCCTCGCGGTCAAAGTCGTCGACTCGCTCGCGGACGCCATCGACCACGTCAACACGTTCGGCTCGAAGCACACCGAGTCGATCGTCACCGAGACCGCCGACCGCGCCGAGAAATTCATGCGGAGCGTCGACGCCGCGAGCGTCTTCCACAACGCGTCGACGCGCTTCGCCGACGGCTACCGCTTCGGGCTGGGCGCGGAGGTCGGGATCAGCACCGGCAAGACGCACGCCCGCGGGCCCGTCGGGCTGGAGGGGCTGACGACGTACAAATACCACCTCGAGGGCGACGGACAGCTCGTCGCGACCTACGCCGGCGAGGGCGCGAAACCGTACCTCCATCAGGACTTCGAGGGCGAGTGGATCCCCGGGCGACTCGCCGGAGAGTAGCGGTCGCAGAGGGACCGCTCCCGAAATTTGATTCTCTCACGGATTTCGCTGGGTGCCAGAATATTATCCAATCTATCTCCAAAAATCGTGCGATTCCTGTACTCATTCGTGATATCCTCCCGGAAAGTATAATTCAGACAGGGACGATTGTGCGATGTAGATGCCGCACCGGGATCCGAAATCGGACGCCGAGAGCCCCTACGAACACCTCATCGAGCACGTCCACGACGCGGTCGTCGAGTTCGAGCTGGTGGACGGCGAGCCCCTCGTCCGGGACGCCAACCGGGCGTTCGTCGACAGCTTCGGCTACGAGGTCACGGCCATCCGCGGCGAGTCGCTCAACGACTGGATCGTCCCCGAGTGGCTGCTCGGGGAGGCCGAGCGCCTCGATCAGCAGACGGGAGTGGGCGAGATCAACTACCAGCGGGTGAAGCGCGAGACCGACACCGGGCTCCGGGAGTTCCTCTATCGCGGCATCCCGTATTCCCGCGACGACAGGTCGGTCGACGGCTTCGCCGTCTACACGGACATCACCGACCTCACTCGCCAGCAACACCGCCTGCAGGTGCTCAACCGCGTCCTCCGACACAACCTGCGGAACGAGTCGAACCTCATCATCGGACACACCGGTCGCCTCCTCGAGCAGCTTCCCGAGCAGTCAGGCGAGTGGACCGGCGCCGCGGCGACCATCGAGCGGGCCGCCGACAGCCTCTCGTCGCTGGCCCGAGAGGCGGGTGAGATCGACGCTGTCCTCTCGGACACCGACGTCGCCGACGTGGTCGACAGCGTCCCGCTCGTCGAAGCGGTCGTCGAAGAACACCGACAGCGGACGCCGCGAGCTGATATCGACACTGACCTCCCCGGAGCGATGCGAGTGCGGGGAAACCGCCACCTCCGGTCGGCGATCAACAGCGTGGTGGAGAACGCGATCGAGCACAACCCCGCGCCGGCGCCGATCGTCCGCGCCATCGTCCGGACGTTCGACGAGGGATGGGCCGAGATCCGAATCGACGACGACGCCCCCCGGATCCCCGCGGACGAACGGGCCATCCTGACCGGCGATCTGGAGGCCACGCAGACCCAGCACGGGAGCGGACTGGGCCTGTGGCTCGTGAAGTGGGCCGCCGAGAGCTACGGCGGCGAACTCACCTTCGGCGAGAGCGACTTCGGCGGCAACAGCGTCCGCATCCGCCTCCCGAGGCCGTGATCACGGCTCGAATCAGTCGGACGTCGCGGTCCCGGACCGGACTAGCTCTGCGAACCGCTCTCGCACCTTCTCGATCTTCGGCTGGGCGTGCATCCGGCAGTAGGCGTCCGCGGGGTTCTTCTCGAAGTAGTCCTGGTGGTACTCCTCGGCGGGCCAGAACCGCCCGAGGGGTTCGATCTCGGTCACGACGTCGTCGTCGTACGCCTCCGCGAGGGCCTCGACGTACTTCTCGACGAGGTGCCGCTGCTCGTCGTCGTGGTAGAGGACGATCGAGCGGTACTGCGACCCCACGTCCGGCCCCTGCCGATTCAGCTGCGTGGGGTCGTGCGTCGCGAAGAACACCTCGAGCAGGTCGGCGTACCCGATCACGTCGGGATCGTACTCGACTTCAACGACCTCCGCGTGGCCGGTGGTCTCAGAGCACACCTCCCGATAGGTGGGATTCTCGGTGTCGCCGCCGGCGTAGCCGGAGGTGACCCGCTGGACGCCCGCGAGCTCTTTCATCGCCGCCTCCGTACACCAGAAGCACCCGCCGCCGAACGTCGCTGTCTCGGTCGTCATAGCGGTGATAGGGGACCGAATCGTATGTAGCTGACGCGGGACTCGTCGCTGGCACGGTCCGTCGCTGCAGCGAGACTCGCCGCGGTCACGCCGCCGGCCGCCTGATCCACTCTTCGAGCGTGAACCCCGGTTCCGCCGAGGACGACGCCAGTTCCCACTCGTCGTCGTCCCACTCGGGGTAGCGGACGTCGCCCTCATACTCGCCGGGGACGCGGCTCAGGAGCATCCGGTCGAGGTGGGGCTGAAAGAGCTCGTAGATCGCGGCCCCGCCGAGCACGTAGACCGTGTCCGCGCCGAGCGATTCGGCGGCGTCGACGGCGTCTTCGACGCTCACCGCGGGCGAGGCCGATTCGACGTCGTACTCGCGCTCGCTGCGGCTCAGGACGATCTGGTGTCGCCCCGGCAGATCCTCCCGCATCGACTCGAACGTCTGTCGCCCGAGGACGACGACCGCGTCCGCGACGCGGTCGCGGTACTGTCGTTTGTCCGCCGGAATGCGCTCCCACGGGAGTTCGCCGTCGCTGCCGATGACGAGGTTGTCGGGGACGGCGGCTACGGAGACGAGTTCCATCGCCCGAGCGTACGCACCGACAGCACAAAAACGGGCGCCTCTCCGACTCCGAAATGAGTTTGTCCCGGGAGGGGGTAGATCCGGGGGAATGACGATCGAAGAGATCAGCCCCGAGGCGGTCAAGCGCAAACTCGACGCGGGCGAGCGCGTCCAGGTCATCGACATCCGCTCGCCGCCGGCGTTCGAGGCCGGCCACATCCCCGGCGCGGAGAACGTGCCGATGCACGAACTCCCCCGCCGCGTCGACGAGATCGAGTGGGGCGAGGATGTCGTCGTCGCCTGTCCGGTCGGACAGTCCTCGATACAGGCGGCGCGGCTCATCGAGAGCTACGAGGGCGTCTCCGAGGGGCAGTCGGTCAAGAGCATGGCCGGCGGATACAACGCGTGGACGTACGACTTGGAGTCGGGAGCGGGCGGCGATACCGGCGAGACGAGTGGCGCCGACGGCCCCGAGGAGAACGACCACTCCAGCGACGCGGACGCGTGATCGACCGTGCTCACGCTCCGCAGGGACGCGTACGACGACCTCGTCAGTCGCGGGGTCGAGGGCGGTAGCGAGGAGGTCTGCGGTGTGCTCATCGGCGAATACGGCGACGAGGAGAGCCGAGTCACCGAGCTCCGTCCCATCGCCAACGCCGCCGACGCGCCAGAGATCCGGTATGCGATGGACCCCGCGGAGCTGCTCGGAGTGCTGGACCGCGTCGACGCAGACGGTCTCGACGTCGTCGGCTTCTATCACAGCCACCCCGCCGGTCCGCCGGCCCCGAGCGAGACGGACGCCGCCGAGGCGACGTGGACGGACTACTCCTATGCGATCTGCGCGCTCGGCGGCCGCCCGTTCCTCGGGTCGTGGCGGTGGCGCGGAGAGGGGTTCGAACCGGAAGTCGTCGCTCTCGAATAGCGGACGGGAACGCTCTCACACTGATCGTTCTCGCTGTGTACCGGTGAGCACCGCCAACGGGATGGGCGCTCAACGGTACGAGACGAGAACCGTCAGTATCAGGCACTCCAGAGACGCAGGCCGGCCTCAGGCACTCCAGAGAAGCAGGCCGGACGCGACGACGAGACAGGCCACGAGCCCGCCGAACGCGAGGTCGTAACTCGCGTAGGTGGCGACGACGCCGACGTACGCGGGACCGATCGCGTTCGCGCTGAGAAAGAGCGCCCGCGCCGCGCCGAGATCCGCTCCCATATCGTCGTCGGGCGCGCCGTCGAGGATAATCACGTCCGCGAGGGGAAAGCCCGCCTTGTAGCCGAGCGAGAAGACCGCCACCGCGAGCCAGATCGCGGCGTTCGACGAGAACGCCACCAGCGCGAGGAGCGAGGCGGCGGCGACGAGCATCCCCGAGACGGCGATGCCGCGACGGGAGAACCGATCGCCGAGCGTGCCGGCCGCCGGCTTGACCACGAATCCGACCGCGAAGAGGATGGCGAACGTCAGCCCGGCGAGGCCCTCGGAGAACCCCTTCGCCTGCGCGAGATACGTCGGAACGAAGTTGATCACGCCGCCGACCATGAAGTAAAACAGGGCGAACGCGACGAGCGTCTCCCGCTGCTGAGAGCTCTCGACGAGTCGACCGACGGTCCCGCGGACGTCGAGCGCCGTACTGCCGACGTGGTAGCCCTCGCGCGTCGTCGCGGCGTACGCGACGGTGAGGACGCCCAGCGCGATCGCGACGGGGAAAAACGGCGTCCGCCAGGTGAAGTACGTCAGCGCGAGGACCGACACCCCAGAGGCGACGAGGCCGCCGGCGTCGGTGCCGGCCGCGTAGATACCGAGGGCGCGGCCGCGGTTCTCCGTGAACAGGTCCGAGAGGAGCGCCCGCGATGGGATCGAGAAGAGCCCTTTCCCGACGCCGACGACCGTCGCCGCGAGGAGGAACGTCGCCAGCCCGGTCGTGACGCCGAACAGCGCGTACCCCACGGCGAGGATGAGCAGTCCGGGGACGATGAGCGTCGTTCGGTTCCAGCGGTCGGAGTACTCCCCGCTCGGGTACTGGACGATCGCGTACGAGCCCTGAAAGACCGCCAGCGCGATTCCGGCGGTCGCCTCCGTGATGGCGAGATCGGCGATGATCGTCGGAAGCAGCGGCGAGAGGAGGTAGCGGCCGGTCTGGAGGACGGCCCATCCCAGCGAGACCGTCACCAGCATCCGCCGTGCGTACCCTCTCGTCTCGGCCGTCGAGGTGGTCACGTCGCGTGCTCGGGACCGGACAGTAACGTGATTTCCGATTTCGACGCGCGAATCGAGCGACGGTCGCAGGGGCGGCGACTACGACCGCCAGTACGACGGCAACAACAGCACGAGCACGGGAATGATCTCGATGCGGCCGATCCACATCAGGAGCGCCATCACGACTTTCGTCGACGCGGGGAACGACTCGTAGCTCGCGAGCGGGCCGGCGATCCCGAAGGCGGGTCCGACGTTGAAGAACGTCGCCGAGACGGCGCTCATCGCCTCGAACTCGGTGACGGTGACCGAGGCCCGCGAGGCGTCGATGACGACGAAGACGGTCCCGAGAATGAAGAATACGAGGCTCACCAGCGTGTACGCGTAGATGTCCCGCACCGTCTCCTCGTCGACGACGCGGCCGCTCAGCCTGACCGGGCGGACCGCGCTCGGCGTCGTCGCGACGAAGAGGTCGCGTCGGAACGCCTTGATCACGACGAGCCACCGGAAGGCCTTGATCGAACAGGTGGTGCTGCCGGCCATCCCGCCGATGAACATCGACACGAAGAGGAGGTGCTTGGCCGCCGGCGACCAGAGGTCGAAGTCGACGCTCGCATAGCCCGTCGTCGTGACGATCGAGACCACCTGAAAGACCGAGTGGCGGACCGTCTCCTCCGCGGTGAACGTCGGCGACGCGCTCGTGAGAAGCACCGCGGCCACGGCAGCGCTGAAGACGCCGAGTGTCCCGACGTAGAACCGGAATTCGTCGCTCTCGCGCAACCGGTCGAAGTCGCCCTGCAGCACGAAGTACAGGAGGACGAAGCTCGTCGCGCCGAGCGCCATAAACGGGATGACGGCCCACTGCACCGCCGGCGAGAAGGCCGCGATGCTGTCGCCGCGGGGCGAGAACCCGCTCGTCGAGACCGCGGTGAAGGCGTGGGCGACCGCATCGTACGGCGTCATCTCCGGCGCGAGGCCGACGAGTCCGAGCGTGACGAGAACCGCGATCATCGCGCCGGTCAGCCCGATGTAGAGCTTCCACAACAGCGCCGCTGTCTCCGTGATCCGCGGCGTGAGCTTGTTGACGTCCCGCGTCTGCGTCTCGGTCTCCATCAGCTTCGCGCCCCCGACCGAGAGCTGAGACAGCACGGCCGTCGCCAGCACGAGGATACCGAGGCCGCCCAGCCACTGCAGCGTCGAGCGCCACAGGTGGATCGCCCGCGAGTGTCGCTCGAAGTCGACGACGACGGTCGCGCCGGTCGTCGTAATGCCGCTCATACTCTCGAAGAGCGCGTTTACCGGCTCGGCGATCGTCCCCGTTCCGGCGAGGACAAACGGGACCGCCCCGACGAGTGCGATTCCCAGCCACGTGCAGGCCACCATCAGAAACGCCTCGCGAGCCTGCAGCTCCCGGCTGTCGGGGAGGCGTTCGAGGGCCGCACCGAGGACTGCGCTGCCGAGCATCGGGACCAGAAACGGAATCACCGCGGTTCCGTCGTAGATCGCGAGGGCCAGCGGAAGCACGAGCGGGATCCACAGCCACTTGAGGATCGTGCCGACGAGCCCGACGCTCACACGCCAGTCGACGAGTGCAGTCACGGTTCGACCCCGCCGTCAGTGTGTTCGATACCGCTCACAGCGGGACTGCCTCGAGTCATAGATTAGACGCGCCCTCGCCGCCGTCGATGGAGAGGGCGGCCCCGGAGATGTAGTCCGATTTGGGCGAGGAGAGGTAGGCGACGGTCCGCCCCAGTTCCATCGGATCGCCGAGACGGCCGGCGGGAATCCCCCCGGCCAACTCGTCGAGGCCGTCCTCGTATGAGTCGTACTTGCCGCGTTCGACGCCGTCCTCGACGACCGCAGCGACCCGCGGCGTCTCGTGCGTCCCCGGGAGCACGGCGTTGGCGCGGACCTCCGGTGCGAGCTCCTTCGAGAGCGTCTTCTCGAGGCCGATCACGCCCATCCGCACCGCGTTCGAGAGAACGAGGTCGTCTAACGCCTCCTTGACGCTCCGCGAGGTGATCGTCACGATGGTCCCGCCGCCGTCGGCGCGGAGGTGCGGTTCGGCCGCTCGAACCGCCCGGACCACGCTCATCACGAGGAGGTCGAACGCCTCGTACCACTCCTCGTCGGTCGTTTCGAGAAACGGCTTCGCGGGAGGTCCCCCGGCGGAGGTGACGAGATGATCGAGACCGCCGAACTCCTCGACCGGCCGCCGGACGAGGGATTCGATCGCGTCCGGATCTGTCAGGTCGGCCGCGTGTCCGACGACGGTCGCGTCAGCGGCCACGTCCGCGCGAACGTCCGCGACGGCCGCCGCGAGTCGGTCCTCGTCGCGTCCGTTCAGGACCACGTTCGCCCCCTCGGCGGCGAGCGCCCGGGCGGAGGCCTTTCCGAGCCCGCTGCTCGATGCCGTCACCAGTGCCGCGTCGCCGGCGAGTCCCAGATCCATACGGCGTCGGTCGTGGGGCGGAGACAAAAGCGTTGATAGCCCCGATTCGGTCGGGCCCGGATGCGGCGTATCCGCACGCATCCGAGATCGAAGGAACGCACTTCATCTGTGATATTCTTTATTAAATATAAAATTTAATTTGCTTTTTACTATCGCTGTATTCGTGAATAAATCCCGATTGAATACGTCATTTTGGGTTTAAAAGATATAGTAGTATAAATTATATAATTTTGTTATATATAGTATAAATACAGTAGTTCCGTAAATTCGAAACAGTCGAATCAATGCGGTGGCAGAGCTATCCGCTGACGAGAGCTGACAGTGTTGGCGTCGTCTCGAAGTCGGTATCGTACTGGCTGCGGGAACCGAGACGTGAGTGAGGCGGACCGTATCGGGAAATAATAACAACCGTACCTCTGTTATTTGGAGCGGAACCAGTCGGGTGCGGAACCGGATTGATTTTATGTACGAGCGACCCACAGAACTCCTATGGACGAAACCGGGCTCCCCAAACAGTGGTCAAAAACGACGCAGACGGCGTTCGAAGTGATCGAATCTATCGAAGAGCAGGGCGAGACGACGGTGACCGAGCTCGCCGACAGCGTCGGACTGGCGGCAAGCACCGTCCACAACCACCTCGGCGCGCTCCAGCGGCTGGGCTACGTCATCAAAGAGGACGGGAAGTACCGGCTCAGCCTGCGGTTTCTGACGACGGGGATGTCCGTTCGAAACCAATCGCCGCTGATCCGAGTCGCCCAACCGGTTATCGACGACGTTGCGAGGGAAACGGGAGAGGCCGCGTGGGTCGCGACGCTGGAGGACGGGTTCGTCTATTTCATTTGTAACGCGCGCGGGGAGAACGCGATCCAAGCTTACGGGGACCTCGGCGCGCGACGACTTCCACACGCGATCGCGGCCGGCAAAGCGATTCTGGCACACCTCCCGGTCGAGGCGGTGCGGGGGATCCTCGCGAAGAACGGCCTCCCCGCCTACACTGACCGGACCATCACGTCTCGAAGCGAACTGTTCGAAGCGCTCGAACGGACTCGCGAACGGGGTTTCGCACTCAATAGAGGCGAACACCTCGACGGCGGGAACGCGATCGCGTCCCCGGTCCTGCTGGATGGGTCGCCGGTGGGGTCGATCGGTATCTCCGGGCCCGCACACCGGTTCCGCGGCGACCGCCTCACCGAGGAGCTCCCGCAGTCGGTCACCGGCGCGAGAAACGAGATCGAACTGCAGCTTTCCTCGCCGCTGTGACTGCGAGCCGCCGACAGCTCGTGGTTCGAACCGTTCGAACGTACCGCTACCGACCGACCGCACTCGGATGGTCCAAAACCATTATATATGGTGAGGTGAACCGGCAGATATGGATGTGACGATACTGGGATCGGGGAGCCCTATCCCCGACCCGACGCGGAGTGGCACGTCGCTCGTCGTCGAGACCGGCGACGAACTCGTGCTGATCGATTGCGGACCGAACGCCGTGGAGGGCCTCCTCGAGGAGGGCATCAACCCCAAGGAGATCACCACGGTGTTGTTCACCCACCAACACATGGACCACAACGCGTCGTTCTTCCACTTTGCGATCTCCAGTTGGGTCCTCGGCCGAGAGACGCTCACGGTGTACGGTCCCGAGGGGACTTCGGACTTGGTCGACGCCATGTATCAGGTCTACGAGACGGATTTCGAGTATCGGGAATCGCTGGGTCGCTCGACGGACGGCGTCACGGAGATCGAGACCGTCACCGTCGACGAGGAGTTCTCCGTCCGCCTCGGCGACTGCCGCGTCTCGGCGTTGCCGGTCGATCACTCGATCGAGACGTACGGTTACCGCCTCGACGACGTGCACACCGGCGATTCGTTCGTGTTCACGGGCGACACCGCGCCGGTCGACGGTCTGCCGGAGTTCGCCGCGGGCGCAGACGTCCTGTTGCACGACTGCTGTCTCGGCCCGATGCTGACAGAGCCCCCCGAAGACAAACCCACGTGGGAGCAGTTCTTCGACCCCGACGAGGGGTATCTCGATCGACTGGGCGAGGTCCACTGCACGCCGGAGCAGTGCGGGGAGATCGCGACGGACGCGAACGCTGACACCCTCGTACTGACGCATCTGACGCCCTATCTCGACGTCGAACGAGTGAAACAACACGCACAGGCGGCGTTCGACGGGAGGGTGCTCGTCGCCGAGGACGGCCTCTCGATCGAGGTCCCGTACTCCGGGTGACGACTCGGCAGTGGTTCGAGAGGAACGGGGCCACTGGACACACACTATCGTCCCTGAACAAAAGTAATAAATAAGGTAAGACGAATTGCTTGAGCAAGCTATGCCAAGTGACCGCAATAGCAGCGTGACAGAGAGTCGGTACTCGAACTCGACCCGGCGACAGTTCCTCGGAACCGCGGCCCTCGGCGCGATCGGGGCTGCGGCAGGGTGTCTCGGGGGAGACAGCGGAGGCTCGGAAACCGGCGGCGACGGGGACAGCGATACGACCGCCGGCGGCTCGACCGGATCGGCGGGCTCGTCAGGTAGCGGCGGTGCAGAGCTATCGTTCACGTCGGGGCCCTCGAACTCGCTCGCGTTCGGGATGGGGAACGCGATGACGTCGGTCATCCAGGACAACTCCGATCTCACGATCAACATCGCGTCCGGAACGAGCGGACAGTCGGTCGCCTCGGTCGTGACCGGCGCGTCCGATCTCGGGTTCGGCACGACGCTCGTCGGGACCCGCGCGAAGAACAACGAGGGGACGTTCAGTCAGGTCGAGAAGTCACAGACGCTGTTGCAGCTTCCCTCCTTTTATTTCATCTTACTCGGCGGATTCGTCGGGGTCGACTCCGACGTGGAGCACTTCGGCGACCTCGAGGGGGCGTCGTTCGCCCCGGGACCATCGGGCGCCTCCTACTGGGACGTGTGGGAGTTGGCCCTACAGAAAGGGATGAGTATGGACGCACTGGAGATCGAGAACTCAGGCGTCAATCAGCTCTCTGACCTCCTCTCGGCGGGCCGCGTCGCCGCGGTCGGCGGTCCCACGCTGTCGAACTACGTCACGCCCGGGTTTATGCAGCAGACGCTCTCACAGAACGACGTCCGGATGCTCTCGTATCAGGACTCGACGCTGCAAGCGATCGAAGACGACCCGATGACGCCCGTCGACGACGTCGAGAAATCGCGGCTGGATAACGTCGACGAGTTCGCCGCCGACGGCGATACGACACCGATGGTGTCGGCGAACTACGTGCTTTGGACCTCTGATGCGGTCCCCGCCGACGCGGTGTACACGCTTCTCAAAACGGCGTGGGAGAACACCGACGCCCTCGGCGAGACACACGCAGCCTACGAGGTCTGGGCTGACGAGTCGTGGTTCACTCGAAACATGACGACGGAAGTCCCCGTACACCCGGGAGCGGTCGAGTTCCTCGAGGAGATCGACGTGTGGAGCGACGAGTACACCGCGGGATCGCTCTAAGCGAAGACCACGCAGACCCTACCAGACATGATAGACAACGAAACGATCTCCGATCGGATACTCACCCCGGTCTCCGGAGTCCTCGCGATCGTGCTGGCCCTGTGGGTGATCCTCTACGCGTACGATTCGGTACTGCCGCAGCGCCAGCACGCGAACGTCGTGCTCGGTGTCGGGCTCGCAGCGTACTATTTCATGCACGCGAGCGAACTGCTCGACCGGCGCGGGAGTTCCGTGTGGTCCCGGCTGAATGTGGCGCTGTGTGTCCTCTTGGGCGTCGTGATGCTCGCGGCGACAGCGTACGTGCACGTGTCGTACACGCGGTGGCTCGAACAGGGACGGCTCCTCGTCTACTCCGAGATGGACCTCCTCGTCGGCGGGACGCTCGTCTACGTCGTGACCGACGCGACGTTCAGGAAGTACGGGACGGTGCTCGGGCTCGTGGTCGTCGGAACGCTCCTGTACGGGCTGCTCGGATCGCACTTCCCGGGCGTCCTCCAGCACGGAGGGCTGGGCCTCGAAGAGATCGTCCGCCGGCAGACGATCTCGCTCAACGGCATCTACGGCTTCCTGCTCCAGGTGGGCGCGACGTGGATCGCTATCTTCATCGTCTTCGCGGGCCTCATCGAGGGGTACGGCGGGTTCGACTACCTCGTCGAGGTCGGAAATTACATCAAGCGCTACTCGCGGAGCGGCGTCGCGCAGGCCGCGGTCGTCACCAGTATGTTCATGGGGACGATGATGGGCTCTGCGGCGTCGAACGTCGCGACGACCGGATCGTTCACCATCCCGCTGATGAAAGAGCACGGCGTTCCCGCCCGGTTCGCCGCCGCGACGGAGTCGGTCGCGAGTACCGGCGGCCAGATCCTCCCGCCGATCATGGGGACCGCGGCGTTCCTGATGGCGGACATCCTCGGCGTCCCGTTCGCCGAGATCGCTATCGCCGGCGTGATCCCGGCGCTGCTGTTCTACGTCGGGACCGCGATCGGCGTCCACTTCACCGTCGTCGGGAACGGCTGGTACGACGCCGAGGGCGAATCCGACGTCGACGCGGACAGTCCGATGGCCGACCGCCTCGACGTCGACGTCTCCGAGCAGTCGGGGTGGGCGTTCCTCCTCCGAGGGCTGCAGTACGTCGTTCCGGTCCTCGTGTTGATCTACGTGCTGATCATCGAACAGTTCGGGCCGCTCGCGGCCGGTCTGTACACCATCGCCTCCGCCGTGGTCGCGCGCGGTGCGTACCAGGTACTCACCGGTGAGGTGCGGGCGTTCGCCCAAGAGACCGTGTCCGGCCTCCGCGCCGGCGGCGAGAACCTCGCGCCCTTCCTCGCGATCTTGGCCTCGCTGGGCATCGTCATCAACATCTTCAGCGTGACGGGGCTGGCACAGCGGATCGCCTTCGAGATGGTCGATCTCGCCGGGGGGAGCTTCGTCCTCATCCTGGCCATCGCGATGGTCGTGAGCCTCCTGCTGGGATTAGGGATGCCGACGCCCGCGGCGTACATCCTCGTGGCGACCATCCTCGCGCCCGTTCTGGTGCAGGCTGGAGTGACGGAGATGGCGGCGCACTTCTACATCTTCTACTTCGCGCTCCTCTCTGCGCTGACGCCGCCGGTCGCCCTCGCCGTCACCGTCGCGATGAGCATCTCGAAGACGGACTTCGTCGAGACCGCCAAGGAGGCGCTGATCCTCGGCGCACCGACGTACGTGATTCCGTTCATGTTCGTGTTGAATCCCCAACTCCTCCAGTGGGACCTCGCGACGACGCTCCCGACGGCGGCGTTCCTCGTCGTCGCGGTGCTCGCGCTCGTCGTCGGCCTCACCGGGTTCAGCGGATCCGAAGACATCTCGCTCCCGGCGCGTGGCCTCTCACTCGCGCTGTTCGTCGTCATCGGATTCGTCGCAGTCACTCCCGTTCGGATCGCCGCCGCAACCCTGTTCGTCGGGATGCTCGTGTACTCCTCGCGTGCGTCGATCTTCGGCAGAGAGAAGCTAGATATCACGTGACAATGTATTATTGAATTATATCTTAAATATAACATTGGAATATGATAAGTGAATACAAATAGACTCTATTTGATGACTTAGCGCTGTATCTCAGTGATTTACAAACCACCATTCATTTTTATAAATATATCTTATAATTTGTATTTGGAAACGGTATTATTTTGTTATAGTAGACTCACTCTTGCGGCCGGGTCGATCGGTCCGTGGCGGCCGTCTCGTCGGCGTGGCCCGGACGGGCGGCAGCGTCCGAAGCCGTCTCGTCCCCCGGTGACTCCGGGCCGTGTCGGCGGATCGTCACACCGAGATTGAGCGCGAACACGGCGAACCCGACCGCGGTGAGCAGACCGCCCACGAGGAACGCCGTCGCTCCGTACCCGCCCACTGCACCGCCGGCGCCGTCCGCCGCCGGGAGCGCCTCCGCGAGAACGAGCAGCACCCCGCCGACCGAGAGCGCCGCGAGGTCGATCCGCGCCAGTCGGTCGTCATAGAGGTCGTCGATCATCGGCACCGCCTCTAGCCCTAACCGGTCGCTGTAGCGGTGGACCCAAACGATGAACGGGACGACGTGATACAGCGTCCCGGCGACGACGAAGCCGACGACGCCGACGAGCAGGAGGTGGACGGCGGCCGGCGCGCCGAACGTCGCCGTCGAGGCGAGCGGGTCCGCGATCCACGCGGGGACTGTCAAGAGCGACCACGCGAGCATCGCCGCCGCCCCGACGGCGTAACGGCGGAGCATGGGGTTCCACGGGACCGCGGTTTCGACGAGTCGGCGGGCGAGAATGAGTCCCACCGCGGCGACGCAGAGCGCTGTCAGGAGGCCGCCGGCGCGGGCGACCGCCGCGCTCTCGAATAACCTCCCGAGGGCGAGAACGAGGACACCGGCCGGGTAGCCGACCTCCTCGACGCGCCGCAGCGCGTGGTCGACTCCGTGGAGCTCCGATTGAGTGAACATCGTTCCGAGCTGGTAGAGGGCGCCGAACACCGTCGTCAGCACCGCTCCGAACACCGCGAGGGTCGCGTGCGATCCCCGGAGCGCGCTCCGGCTGATCTCTGCCGGGACGGCGGCGAGGACCGGCCGCGTGTATCCCACCGCGAGGACGAGCCCGAACAGCGTCACGAGGAGAAAGAAGCCGAGCGCGAGCGCGAAGTGACGCTCGGTCACGTCCCACGGGCGGACGCCGAGGAGCGTCCGTCCCGCGTTGTACGCGAAGAGCCAGAAACCGACGAGCAAAACCGCCCCGAAAGCCGGCAGCAACGCGTACCGTCCGCCGAGAAAGCAGCCGACGAGTCCAACGAGTCCGGCCCCCACCGCCCATAGCTGCGCGCTCGCGAGCCGACGCGAGTGGAGCGTCGTGCCCGACCAGACGGGCACGAACTGTGTCATCGCGCCCATAATGGTGACGCACACCCAGCCGACGAGGAGGAGGTGGACGTGTGCGAGGTCCGACTGGCCGGGGAGCACCCCCAGCGGCGAGAGCACGCCGAGGACGGCACCAGCGATGAGAAAGCCGAGCCCGACGACGAAGTGCCGAAGCGGGATCGCCATCGGGGGTTGTGTCTCCGTGTCGATGTCGGTCGGTATCGCGCTCATACAGGTCGATTACGCCGGGAGCACCCTCCGTGTAGGCCCGAATATGTTCGCAGTCAGGGTTACTCCAGCCGCTCTCGTCTCTCCGACGATGCAACGCGAGCACCTTCCGTCGCTGGATGGCGCCCCCCACGCGAACGTGTTCCCCGAGTCGGAGCCGAAGACCGTCCGGTTGACGCTCGAGGCCGACGAGCGCGTCGACCCGCACACGCACCCCGGACGCGATATCGTGCTGTACCTCATTTCCGGCGCGCTCGACCTCGAACTCGACGGCGAGCCGCACGCTCTCGCGGCCGGTGACGTCGTCAGATTCGACGGCGAGCGGGAGATTTCGCCCGTCGCGAGGAAGGCGAGCACGGTGCTTCTCGTGTTGGCACAGCGGGCGGAGCGCTAGGAAAGGAACCGGTCGCTGACGTCCTCGTCGGGGACCATACACCGGTCTTTTCGACCGAACCACTCATACCGGTTGTCGGCGACGAACTCGTAGATCCGATCGCGGACCGACCGGGGAACGGGTCGGGCGAGGGACAGGAGACGGTACGGCCAGCCGAGCAGCTCTGCGATCCGGATCACCGCGTCGGATTTCGTGTACGCCCGCTCGCCGTCGACGAGAACGATCGTTTCGACGCCTTCGGTCGGGAGGCCGTGACGGGATCGCAGCGCTCGTCCGGCCGCAGACTGCAGCGAGGCGAAGCGCAGTCGACCCGTTCGGTCGCGGGAGAGCAGGAACGCGACGGCGCCGTTACAGAGGTTGCAGACGCCGTCGAAGAGCACGACGGGACCGTCGGGTGCCCGGACGCCCTCGTCTCGGTCATCGGCCATCTCAGCCAGCCCCGCTCAGTCGATGGCTCCGGGACGCGACGACGTCGAGTCCCGGGCTGTAGTACGTCACCGGCTCCGAGTCCGGCCGTCGAAAGCCGTCCGAACGCAGCAGCGTCTCGGTCTCGACGCGCGCCTCGGCCGGGTACAGCGTCCAAGGGTCGTGGCGCACGTCGGCGTAGCGGATCGATCCGTCCGGGGCCTCGGTGTAGAACCGGTAGCGCTCGAGGAGGAACGTGGCCAGCGGGTCCGAGCGTGCGTCGAACGGTTCACCGGCCGGCCGGTAGGTGGCCTCGTAGTGAGCGGGGCGCGCGCCGGGGTGCCGTCGACGACTGCTGAACGCCACGCGACCGTCGGCCCGCTCCAGCGTGATCCGCGCGTAGTAGTAGGGGAGGTGATGGAACAGCCGCGCGCCCACGACGCTCGAGAGCCCCTGCGCGTCCAGACTGAAGAAGTAGACGCCCGGGACGCCGTCGCGGGCGACGTACGTTCGGACGTTGATCTCCGGCAGCCGGACGCCGACGCGCTCGGGAAGGCCGCTCGGACGGACGGACACGTTGGTGAAGGGCACGACCGAGAGCCACGCCGACCCGTCGTACTCGTCGGGAGACAGCGCCTCGGGGAGGTGTGCGTCTATCAGGTCGGAATCGACCGGCCAGCTCTCGAAAAGCAGGTGTCGCCAGCCCATCTCAAGGGGGACCACCATACGGTCTCTCGGGGCGGTGGACAGAAGAACGTTCGGCCGGGGAGAACTGCCTCCCCGGTACGGACGCGGCGGAGCAGTCGAGAGGCGGGGAGTCCCCCCGCCGGTTCGAGGCGGCTCACGCCGGCTCGGGATCGAAGATCTCGGGGCGCTCGTCGCCCTCCGCTCGGACGACGGCCATACAGCCCTTCCGTGCGACCCGCGAGAGGGAGTGATCGACCAGTTTGAAGTCGCCGGGGACCGGGGAGTTCATCGTCGCGATCGCGGTGCTCCCCGGTGGGACCTCGCGCGTCTGAATGTGCGTCTGCGGGTCCATGCTGAGCGATCCGTCGGGGTAGAGTTCCTCCCAGACGCTCCCGATCGGGTGGAAGCTGCTCGCGAGGTTCGGACCGCCGTCGACGAAGAAGACTCGCACGGTCTCGTCGGTGCCGACCGTCGCAGCGGGGCCTCGACCGGCGGGCGTCCACGCGTACTTCTCGCCGTTCATCAGGACGTAGGTCGGGTCCTCGGCCCGCATCGACGCCATATCGAACCCGTGGTGGCCGTCCTCACCGGCGGCCCGGTCCGTGTAGAGTTCGTGCTGGCCGAGGTAGATCTCCTCGTCGACCGCGGGCATCCCCTCGGGCGGTTCGACGAGGATGATACCGAACATCCCGGCGCTGATGTGCATATCCAGATTCGCCACGGCGCAGTGGTAGATGTACGCGCCGGGGTACGTCGCTCGGAACCGGAGTTCCGCCGTCTCGCCGGGGGCGGTCGTGGTGGCCTCCGCGCCGCCGCCCGGGCCGGCGACCGCGTGGAAGTCGACGTTGTGCGGCAGCGAGTTCGACGCCGCGTTCTCGAAGGTCAGATTCACCGTATCGCCCTGTCGAACCCGGATGAACGGGCCGGGGACTTGGCCGTCGTAGGTCATGTACGTGAAGGTGACACCCGATTCGACCTCCGCGGTCACCTCCTCGGAGCGGAGCGTCACGTCCACCTCCGCGGGCGCGTCGCGATCGATCGGCTCGGGGATATCGGTTGGGTCGGCGGCGATCCGGTCGACGTCGACCGGCTTCGGCGTCGACACCTGTTCGGGGGGGTCCGTCGCCGTCGATTGGTCAGCCGTCGGCGCGCTCGCGGCGCAGCCGGCGAGCGATGCGGCGCCCCCGATACCGAGGGCCTGAAGCGTCCGTCGTCGTGTCGTAGCGAGCATCTACCTTCATCCTCCAGTTGGACGGACGCATCCACGCACCGTATAAGCGGTCGGCGATTACTCCGCCGGCGAACACCGACCGAACATATTCAGACGGACGATCAGTCCCGCCACATCGCGGTGATGACGCCGTCGTCCGTCTCGAGCGTCTTGTGGGCGATGTCCCGTTCGTCGAGTTTCGGGAACAGTAACTGCGGGACCCGGTCGTTCAACTGCATGAATACCGTCGATTCGTCGAGCTCCGCAAGTCGATTCATGGTCCGCTGCAGCGGTTCCGGCGGCGGGAGTTCGCGCGCGTCGAGGAAGTCAACCGCCCTGTCCTCTGCGAGACCGAGCTCCGCGAGATACCGTTCGGGGTCCATACGTGGTGGAGACGGGCGTAATCAGTACGTAACCGACGCCGAATATGTTCTCTTCACGGGGTCGTCTCTCCGACGGCCCGAAAGCGACGCCCGAGTGATCAGCCGTGGATACCGTATTAACCGGAGGTTAGTGATAAGCGGGTGTCCCGTTGGCTGCGTATGAGCAGTGCCAGCGAACGCCGACGGGTACAGCGCCAATACCAGTGGTCGCGGACGCCGCCGAGTGTCGCCATCGTCGAATCGATCGCCGTCTTCGAGGACCGGTACGCGAACTGGGAGGAGGCGCTCGACCGCCCGTTGAACGAGTACGTCGACGCCGACGCGCTGGATTCGCTCCTCAGAAACGGCGACCTGTACTCCGTCTCGCTCTCCGTCGCCGGGTACCACGTCTGGATCGACGGCGCAACCGTCAACGTCGCCGTCGACGTCGACGGCGGGCGTTCGTCCGAGCGTTCACGCTGATTTCGACCGCAACGTACCACTCCGGCCGTCGCACCGCTCGCTGCTTCAGCGTTCGCTCCCGCTCACGGCTCGTAGCCGGCGTACTCCATCAGCTGTTTGAAGATGTCCGTATCCATCACGCTCTCGTAGACGACGCCGCCGAGCATTCCGCCGGGGTAAAAGCCCCCGTTCATCACGTGGTTGACCTTGTGGCAGTGCAGCAGGTAGATTCCCGGCTCGGCGTCCGCGGTGAACTCGATCGTGTGCCGTTCGGCGGGCGCGATGTTCGTGATGTCCATCTCGTGGCGCGCGGCCTCCGGGATGGCGCCGCCGTCCTTCTCGACGCGCTCGAACCGGTGGTTGTGGATGTGGATTGGGTGGCTCATGTAGCCGTTGTTGGCCAAGTGGAGCCGCACCCGATCACCCTCGCTGACGATGATCGGCGAGCCGTCCTCGGGGTGCAGCGTCCGCGGCGCGCTCTTACCGTTGACGGTGAACACGTCGGGCCTGCGGTTCTGCGGGTCGTAGCTCACGTCCTCGCCGGCGGACATCCGCGAGAGCCGTGAGTCCCAGTCTTTGACGGTCATGAAGTACTCCCGGTCGGCGGGCTCGTACCCCTTCGGATCGACTCGGAAGATGCCGTACATCCCCATCTCGATGTGTCTGTGCGTCTGGTAGTGGCAGTGATACAGGTGTGTCCCGGGGACGTTCGCCGGGATGGTGTAGGTGTGTTCCTCGCCGGGATCGACCCGGATCCCCGTCGTCGTCGGGACGCCGTCGTCCTTCCACGCCTTGCGGACGCCGTGGAAGTGCAGCGTGTGCGGTCGCTTCCCCTCGGTGTTGTCGAGCGTCACCTCCATATCCTCGCCCTCGGTCGTCCGGAGGATCGGCCCCGGAACGCTCGGGTCGCCATCGTCGGCGGCGAACGCCCACACCTGCGGGAGTTCGACCGGTCCCCCCATCGAGTCGAGCGGGTGGGCCGCGTGCCGCGCCGGCGCGGACTGCAGCGTCACCGATCCGCCCTGTTCGTCGACGTTCACCACCTCCGGCGGGCTCGTCGACGGCAGCGACGCGTTCTGTGCCGCGGCGGTACCGGTTTCCCCTCTGAGCGACGCCGGCGTGCGGTCGTTCGTCGGCGCCGTACACCCCGCGAGCCCGAGAATCCCCGCACCGCCGGTGGCTGCGAGGAACTCGCGGCGGGACATCGTCGAACCGGGTGCGCCTACGTAGTCAGTCATTACACTCGGTTCTGGGAGGAGCAGTCCCGTATAAGGGACCCGTCGTTCCAGTCCGGTCGGAGGTGGACGAATATGTTCGGGGAATTGCGGTCCTACGAGACGGACATACACCTCACCGAGACGACACGGAGAGTACGAAGCCTTACAGTCGACCGAATCAGATTCTCTCACAGCGCCACCGAACGGAGCCCAC
This sequence comes from Halobellus sp. GM3, assembly GCF_052545375.1. Lineage (NCBI taxonomy): Archaea > Methanobacteriati > Methanobacteriota > Halobacteria > Halobacteriales > Haloferacaceae > Halobellus > Halobellus sp. GM3. Next base: position 85,351 of record NZ_JBQWLT010000005.1, read on the forward strand.
ACGAACCGATGTCAACCAATCCACTCGTCGACGCGTTCGAAACGGACCCCGAAGCGGTGTTCGGCGCGCTCACGAGAGAGCCGTGCCGTGACGTGATACGGGCCCTCGACCGTCCGATGACGGCGACAGCGGTCGCCGAGGCCTGCGATGTCCCCCGGTCGACGGCGTACCAGAAGCTCGAGGAGATGGTCGAGGCGGGTCTGTTGCGGAAGCACGAGAGCGGCGAGTCGATCCGGTATTCGCTGGACTTCGAGGAGATCGTCGTCCGGAACTCCGCCGACGGGCTCGAGCTCAGTATCACGCCGCCCAGCCGATCGGCCGCGGAGCAGCTCTCCGAGTTGTGGGGCGAGGTCCGCTCGGAGACCGGGCGCGAATGAGGCGGACTCGTCGCGAGTGAGGACGTACCGCGATGATGACTCGTCGCGAGTGAGGGTTCGGGTCGATACGCAGTGTCGCCCGCTGTCCCTATCGCCGCGTTTGCACGCCGTTGCACATTCGATCGTACGACTGCGTGCGATGGGATGCGCGAACAGGTGCAAACGCTGGTATCTCACTCACTGCGGGGCTCGTTGTCCGCTCCCGAGCGCTCCCGCAGCCACAGGAACGCCCCGAAGAGTCCGGGCGAGGCGAGCGCGAGACCGAACACGCCCCCGAGTGCGAGCCCGCCGAGTTCGCGCGCGCCGTCGTCGCCGAACGGGGCCGCGACTCGCTCTGAGCCGCCACCGGACCCGCCGTCGGCGCTCTCGCCCGGCTCGCTCTCCCCGACGACGACCGCTCCCTTCATCCCCATCGTCTCGTGCGGCGTGCACGAGTACGTGTACGTTCCCTCGGTCTCGAAGGTGTGTTCGAACGTGTGGCCGGCCTCCCCGACGAGATCCGACTGGAAGGCGCCGTCGGTGTCGACGACGTCGTGAGAGCCGCCGTCACCCGTCCACGACCACGTGACCGTCGTTCCCGGCGTGACTCGGACCGCGGCCGGACCGAACCCGAACGCGCCGCCGTTGGCGTCGGCGCCGACGTCGACGGCCACAGCGTCGCCGTCGGTCCGATCGACGACCCCGTCGAAGTTCGACGTGTTCTCGAACCACGATTCCAGATCTGCCCCGTCGGACTGCGCGGTCGCGCTCGCCGACGCGCTTCCCAGTGCCGCGGCAGCCGCGACGCCGCCGCCGATCGCTCGGATCGCGGCGCGCCGGGAGAGTCCGGCGGCCGCCGCGGCGTGGCTCGGCCCCGTCTCGGCGTCACTCGTTGCGTTTTTCCCGACGTCTGTTGTGCTTGTCTCGGCGCTCGTCGCGCCCGTTCCGCCGTTCGTTTCTCCCGTCCCGACGGATGGGTCGCCGTCGACTGCCGTCGCTGGCGCGTCGGAATCCGCTCGTCCCGTCGGGTCCGTCTGCGTCGTCGTCGCGGGCGTTGTCGGAGTCATCGTACACTCGGCGAGACGGCTGGCGGGGTGAAAACGGGGACTGACCGTTCCTGAATCGTCGCCACGGGGCGAACATATTCGCGGGTACTTTGGTCTCGGGGCGCCGAGACGTGATCGATACGATGCCACGGGCGACACTCTCATTGGAACTCCCCGAACAGGTGTGGGTCTCGGCGCTATCGAGACAGTATCCCGCGGCGGAATTCAGGGTCCTCGCCGCGATGCCGGCCGAGGAGACCGGCGTCGGACTCGTCGAGATCGCGGCCGCCGACATCGAGCCGATCGTGACGACGATCGACGGCTACGACTCGGTCGTCTCCGTGACGGTCCTCGAAGCCCAGCCCGAGCGCGCGCTCGTGCAGTTCGAGACGACCGAACCGCTCTTGATCCGCTCGCTCAGCGAGGCGGGAATTCCCCTAGAACTGCCGATCACGATCGTCGACGGCGAGGTGACGGTCGAACTGACCGCCCCCCGGAAGAAGCTCTCGGAGCTCGGCGAGCTCTTAGAGCAGTTCGGAATCCCCTTCGATCTCGTGTCGATCACGCAGTCGGTCGACACCCAGTCGCTGCTGACGGACGAGCAGTACGAGCTGTTGGAGGAGGCGATCGAGCGCGGCTACTACGACACGCCGCGAACGTGCACGCTCACGGAGCTGGCCGAGGCGATCGGCCGCGCCAAATCGACGACGAGCGAGAAGCTCCACCGCGCGGAGGGGAAGGTGATCAAGGAGTTCGTGACCCGCGACGGCAGAGGGCTGGAATGAGACCGTCGCGCTGCCGGCGCTGAGGCCCCACGTCCTCTCGCTCACGTCATCGGCTCGGGCGCTCGCCACGCGAGTGCGATACCGCACGCCGCGAGCGCGCCGGCCAGCAGGAACGCCACGTCGAAGCCCGCCGCGTCGACGACGGCCCCGCCGGCGATCGGTGAGAGGAACCCGCCGGCCAGTCCGACGCTCGTCTGGAACGCGACTCCGGTCGCTGCCACGCGGGGATCGACGACTTCCCGGACGTACGTGAAGGACAGTCCGAGCGTGAGCTGAATCGCGAAGCCCGAGAGGAGCAACACGGCGATCAGAACCGGAACGGTTCCGATCGACGTGAACGCGAACACGAGCGGCGCCGTGAGGACGAACGAGCCCAGCAGGACGGGCTGGCGTCGACCGCCGAAGACGCGGTCCGAAAGCAGCCCGCTGCTGACTCGCGAGACCACGCCGACGGCGGGGAAGACGGCGACCACCAGCCCGCTCGCCGCCAGCGAGAGTCCGATCTCCTCGGTGAGATACGACGACCCCCAGCTGTTGATGAACAGATACAGCGCGTAGCCGAGGAAGCCGAGGGTCCCGACCAACCAGACGGTCCGGTTGCGAAGAACCGTACCGAACTCTCCGAGTGTCGGTGCGTCACCGCGCGCGCCGCCGAGTCCGCGGCTCGTCGGCCAGAACACGAGCAGTCCGACGAGCGCGACTCCGGTGAACGCGAGGAAGATCGCCGGCCAGCCGTACCGCGCGGCGACGAGCGGGCCCGTCCCCTGCCCGATCGCGAACCCCACCGGCCCGCTCGCCGTGAAGACGCCGACGGCCGTCGCGCGGTTCGCGTCGCTGGCGGCCCGACTCACGATGTCGATGCCGGCGTTCCAGACGACGACGTAGGCGACGCCGCCGACCGCCCGCGAGGCGATCACCGACCAGAAGCTCCCGCGTCGGCCCGCGGCCCATCCCCAGACGCCAGCCACGAACAGCGCGAGGACGGCAAGCGCCATCATCCGCCGCGAGTCCGTCCGATCGAGGACCGCGCCAGCGGGGAGGCTCGCGACGACGGCGACCCCGAACATCGTGCCGACGAGGAACCCCGCGAGGGTCGACCCGATGCCGAGCGACTCGCGGATCACCGGCGTGACGCTCGCCGGAACGATCTCGTAGGCCGCCAGCCCCGTGGAGATGAGGCTCGCGCCGCCGACGAGTCCGTAGGTCATCCAAGCGGGGCGATCGCTTTCGGCCGCCCGCTCGTCCGACCCCTCCGCGCGTCGGCCGCGTTCCGTCATTGCCTCACCGTGCGACGGCCGGTGGGATATACAATACGATGCGTCTCGAGCCGGTAGCGGGATCACCGCCTTGGACCGGCGAGCGCGCTGCTCACTCCTCGCGAGGGCCGACCGCGCTGAATCGAGTCTGTGAAGACGAAGAGAAATTCGCGAAGGTCGGGCGTCGGCTTAGTACTCGAACGTCCGGAGCGTCGAGGAGCTACTGCCGTCGTCCGACTGCCACGTGACCCGAATCGTCCCGCTGGACCCACTGGCGTCCACCTCGAAGCTATCGCCGGCGCTCACGGTGCCGTCACCGAGCCCACTGCCTGCGAGCGACGTCACGGAATCACCGCTGTGGCTGACGTCACCGCTCACGTACAGGTTCGCCGCCTCGATGGAGTCCCCACTCGCGTGCGTGATCGTCGCGTTGTCCCCGTTCGTCAGATCGGTCGTGTTGATATCGAACGTCGCCTGCGGCGACGTCTGCTGGATCCCCTGTCCGAGATTGAGCACGAACGTCCCGATGACGGCCGCGAGGATGACGGTAATCGCCACCATCAGGATGACGCCGATAACTGGACTGACCGCCCGTTCTTCTGTGAATAAGTGTTTGATGTTCATCGTTTTTTGGCCTCTAATTAGAGATTTGAGCGCAAATTATATAAGATTATTGACTTAAATATCACTGTTGAGAATTTCGAACTCTCGAAACGGGGTGACAAAGAGGGATCTGCGCATCAGGCAGGAGATTCACCCGTTCATTACATCGACGATCTTTCGACCATCTCGCCATCACCGTTATCAAACGAGAAAATGAAACCAGAGTTATTCGCTAACATACATTTCTGTTCCGGTGCAACGGAAAGAGAGACGCCGGTGCCAGCGTTTGGACCACTCCGTCAACCTCTCAACGACGGTGCACCGCTGGCTCTCACACGTACGCGTCCGCGGCGGCGACGTTGTCGGCGAGCGTGTCCAGAAACCGGGCCGCGTCGGCGCCGTCGACGATGCGGTGATCGAAACTCAGACTGAGGGTCAAGTGGCGCCGAAACGCGACGTCGCCGTCGGCGTCGACGGCGCGTTCTCGGGTCCGTCCGAGGCCGAGAATCGCGACCTCCGGGGGGTTGATGATCGGGTCAAAGGAGTCGACACCGAGCGGTCCGAGATTCGAGACGGTGAACGTCCCGTTGCGGAACAGACTCATCGTGTACTCCCCGCGTTGGACCCGCTCGGTCAACCGCCGGCGCTCGGTAGCGACCTCGGCGAGCGACTTCGAGCCGAGGTCCGCGAGGACCGGTGTGACCAATCCGTCCTCGACCGTGACCGCGATGCCGACGTTGTGCTCCTCGAAGAGCCGGTGCGTCCCGTCCTCGAACGTGGCGTTGAACGCCGGGTGAGCCGCCAGCGTGTCGGAGAGCGCACACAGCAACACGTCGGTCAGTGAGGGGTCGGCCTCGCCGTCGGCTTCGCCGGCCGCGTCGGCGGCGGCCAGGAGCGGTTCCGCGTCGATCGTTCGGTTGATCGTCACGTGGACCGCCTGCTGATAGCTCTCTGTCAAGCGGCTCGCAATCGTCTTTCGCATCGGCGTCAGCGATCGCTCCTCGCTGACGGTCCGCGCTGCGGGGTCGTTCTCACTCATCTGTCTCGGTGGGGGGTGTGTCACGCATCGGCCTCGTCCGGGGCGATCCACGCGATGGTTTCGCCGCGCGCGAACTCGTCGTCCTCCTCGCAGACGATCTCCGCGAGCGTGCCGCCGGCCGGTGCGTACACGTCGAGGCTGACTTTCTCGATCTGTACCTCACAGAGGCTCTCGCCGTCGTCGACGTTGGTTCCCTCCGAGACGAACCAGTTGACGACGACGCCCTCGTCGCTGTCGACATCGTCGGGCCACTCCTCGATTGTCACCGCGACGCGGTCGTTTTGCTGGCTCATCGTGTCACTGTGTCCGTTTGACCGCGGCGGCGATGTCGTCGGCGTCCGGGACGACCTCGTTTTCGAGCGGCCGCGAGTACGGGATCGGCACGTCCGGCAGCGCGACCCGCTCGACGGAGTCGAGGGCTTCGAGCGCCTCGTCTGCGACGCTCGCGACGATCTCGCCGGTCACACCGTATGAGCGGTAATCCTCGTCGACGACGACGAGGTTCCCCGTCTTCTGCACGGAGTCGACGATCGTCTCGGTGTCGAGCGGGACGAGCGACCGCAGGTCGATGACCTCGGCGCTGATCCCCTCGCCGGCGAGCGTCTCCGCGGCGTCGAGCGCGCGGTGGACGTGGAGGCCGAGCGTGACGATCGTGACGTCCTCGCCGTCGCGCTTGACGTCGGCGCTGCCGAACGGGATCGTGTAGTCCGTCTCCGGGACCGGCGTCTTCGGTCCCTCGGGTGCGGGGAGCCACCCGATGCCCATCAGCCGCTTGTGGAACATGTACAGCACCGGGTCGTCGTCGCGGATGGCGTTGTGCATCAGTCCCTTCGCCTCGTACGCCGTCGACGGCACGACCACCTTCAGCCCGGGAATGTGGGCGAACGTCCCATAGAGCGTCTGGGAGTGCTGGGCGGCGTCGTTGTACGTCCCGCCGACCGCGGCGGTGAGCACCATCGGCACCGGGACGTTGCCGCCGCTCATGTAGGTGTTTTTGGCCATCTGGTTGTAGATCTGGTCCATCGCGACGCCGAAGAAGTCCACGAACATCAACTCGGCGATGGGACGCATTCCGACTTGGGCGGCCCCGACCGCCGCACCCAAGTAGGCCGTCTCGCTGATCGGGACGTCCATCACGCGGTCGTAGCCGAACTCCTCGCGGAGGCCCTGCGTCGAATCGAAGATGCCGCCGTAGTCGGCGACGTCCTCGCCCATGTAGAACACCTCGTCGTTCTCGCGCATCTCGTGTGCGATGGCCGAGACCATCGCTCGACTCATCGTCAGCTCGCGGGTGGACGCGCCCGCCTCCTCGGACATCACTCGTCACCCCCGGCGACCTCGACGTCCGGCTCGCTGTCGGTTACCCCGCTCGGCGGGTTCACGAACATGTCCTCGTACGCCGCCTCCGGCTCCGGCTCCGGCTGGTCTTTGGCCCACTCGATGGCCTCCTCGACGCGCGCGTGGGCGTCGTCGCGCAGTTCCTCGATCGTCTCGTCCGCGATGCCGGCCGATCGCATATCCGCTTCCAAGCGGGCGATCGAGTCGCGTTCGGCGGCGGCCGTCTGATCTTCCTCGGGCCGATACGTCTCCGGGTCGCCCATAAAGTGTCCCATCCGCCGATGTACCTGTATCTCGATGACCGTCGGCCCGTTGCGGTCGCGGGCGCGGCCGATCGCCTCCCCGGCGACCTCGTACAACTCGAGGGCGTCGTCGTGGTCGACGCGGACGCCCGGCATCTCGAAGCCGTCTGCGCGCTTGGCACCGTTCTCGACGTCTGTCACGCGGTCTTTCGGCATACTGATCGCCCAGTCGTTGTCCTCGATGACGAACACCACCGGCAGGTCGAACACCGCCGCGAAGTTCAGCGACTCGAGGAACGCGCCCTGGTCGATCGCGCCCTCGCCGAGGTACGAGACGGCGACGCTGTCTTCGTTTCGCTTCTTCGCGGCGAGGCCCGCCCCGACGGCCGGCGGGCAGCCCTCGGCGATGATCCCGCTGCACGCGAACCGCACCTCGGGATCGAACAGGTGCATGTGTCCGCCCTTCCCCTTTCCGAGGCCGCTCGAGCGGCCGAATATCTCCGCGGTCATCCGCTTGAGGTCGACTCCCTTCGCGATCGCGACGTGGTGCGGGCGGTGGGTCGCGGTAACCGCGTCGTCGTCGCGGAGGTGCTGACAGACGCCAACCGCGGCCGCCTCGTGTCCCGCGGCGAGGTGCAACTCGCCGGGGATCGGCCCCGCGGAGATGTCGAAGGCGGGCTGTTTTCCTTCGAGGTACTCCTCTTGCAACCGCTCTTCGTAGTGGCGGGCGGTCACCATATTCCCGTACAGCTCTTTTAGTGTGGGTTCGCTAACGAGTGACATCGTGAGAATCAACGGTTTAACACGTATTATAATTACGGATGCACAGGATACTCGCGTATGGTTGGGCGGTTGTTGTCACCGGAATTGTCGCAACTGTCTGTAGCTCCTTCACGGAACCCGCAACTCAAGTACCCTGAGGACGAACCCCCGCCATAATGCCAATCGTTGAAGTGACGCTCCCCGACGAACTGCTGACTGAGTTCGAACAGCTAGTCGACGAGGAGTTCGTCACCCAGGAACAGGCGGTCGAAGAGCTCCTCAGTATGGGCATCGACGCCTACAACGTCGACGTCGTCGACGAGAGCGAACCCGGCGACGACTTTATGGAGGGCGCGGAGAACAACCTCTTCGATACGGCGTCAGACCCCGGCGGCATCGACGACGACCGACTCTAAGCCGGCCGGTCCGCGCCAGAGTATTTCGGAAACGGGATCGCCACACTGAGCGCTCGCCGCGATCAGTCGTCGGCCGGCGTCGGTCGCCGAACCGAGCCCGTCCGCCAAGTCCCCCGCCGGTACCACGCGTAAGCGATGAGCGCGCCCGCGACGTTCGAGATGGGAAACGCCAGCCAGATTCCCGTCGAGCCCAGATCGAGCGACGCGAAGTATGCCACGGGGATCCGGATGAACCCCAGCATCACCACCGAAATGGCGGCGGCGGTGAGCGTCTTGCCCGCCCCGCGGAAACTCCCCGAGTAGGCGCGGAGGACACCGATGAATCCGAACGACGGCGCGACCCACCGGAGGAAGCTCCTGCCCGCGCTGATGACCTCGGGGTCGTTCGTGAAGATGGCCACGATCGGTCCCGCAGCGAGCAGGGCGACGACGCCCAGCGCCGTGAGGATGACGAACATCGCCTTCGCGGCGAAGTCCGCGGCCGTCCCCGCGCGGTCCGGCTTTCCGGCGCCGATGTTCTGCCCGGTCATCGTCTCGACGCCGCGAGCGACCGCGATCGCCGGTAGGAAGATCACCGAGAAGACGCGGACGCCGATCCCGAAGGCGGCGACGACCGTGGTCGGGAACATCCCGACGACGAGTAACAGCAGATTCACCGAGAGCGCGCGCCCGGTGAGCTCGACGGACGCCGGAAGGCCGATGTCGAGCAGCCGACGGAGGTACGTGAAGTCGGGGCGCATCTGGCTCGGATGGATCATCACGCCGCGAACGCCCTGCAGCATCACCGCGATACCGACGACGAACGCGAGCGCGCGGGAGAACACCGTCGCGATCGCGGCGCCGGTGATCCCCGACCCCGTGTAGCCGGTCGAGGCCAGAAGCGACGCTTCGACCCCGCGAAGCCCGAGCATCCCGAAGAGGGGATTCCCGTCGAACCCGAAGATGAGGATCGGGTCCATCGCGATGTTCAGCACGACCGACCCGAACATCACGAGCATCGGCGTGACGGTGTCGCCGTAGCCGCGCATCAGCGCGACGAAGACGAAGAAGCCGAACATGAACGGCATCCCCGCGGCGATCACCTGCATGTAACCCGTCGCGAGCGGTAGCACCTCCGGCGAGGCGCCCAGAAAGGCGATGAACGGACCGACGGCGAAGTACCCGAACACCCCGAGCAGTATCGACCCGAGCGTCGCGAACGCGACGGTCTGGGAGGCCGCGTACTCGGCTTCGGACTCCTCGCCGGCGCCGATGTGCTGGGCGACCAGCACGCTGCCGGCGACCGAGAGGCCCATCCCGAGCGAGATCAGGAGAAATACCATCGGGAACGCGAAACTGATCGCCGCGAGCGCCTCCGTGCTGAACTGCCCGAGCCAGAACGTGTCCGCGAGGTTGTACGCCGTCTGCAGGAGGTTCGTGATGACGATCGGCAACGAGAGGTAAAAGAGCGGTTTCCCGATGCCGCCGCTGGTCAGATTCAGCTCCGCTGGACCCTTGAACAGCGAGGCGGCTCTCTCACGCAGTCTCATTCGCTCGAGCCCCCCGTGTCCGCTCGTTCAGGGGGCGGGGTGGCCGATTCTCCGGGGGCGGGGTCGCTCTCGGCGAGCACCGTCTCGTCGATGTAGGCGTGCACCTCGGCGGCCGAGACTTCCAGCGGGTGACCGACGCTCACGTACCGCACCTGCGCCCCGTTGACGTACGTGGTGAGAAACGACGCCACGGCGTCGGGGTCGACGTCGTCGCGGAACGCACCCTCGGCGACGCCCTCGGCGACGATTTCCCGAGCGGCAGCGGCGAACGTGTCGTCGAACCGGCGGAGTCGCTCGCGGAACGCGTCGTCGTAGGGGGACTGGGCTTTGATCTCCAAGAGCGCCGTCTGAAACGCGGAGTTCTCGGGACGATCCGTCACGACCGTGTCGACGAGCGACCGGAGCCGCTCGGACGGCGACTCGCCGTCCGGGTCTTCGATGCGCGCCGTGAACCGCTCGTAGAGGTGGTCTAAGAACGCCACGAGCAGGTCGTGTTTGCAGTCGTAGTGGTAGTGGATCGAGGCCTTACTCAGGTCGGTCTCGTCAGCGATGTCCTGCATCGTCAGCTCCGCGTAGCCGTTTTTTCGAAGGGCGCTGTGAGTCGCGTGGAGGATGTCTGTCGGAGCGTTGGTCATTCGGTGAGTTCCAATCGTTGTTCGTACTGACTGTCTGGTCAGTCAAAAGCGGTTCGGATCGCTGCCGAGAGTGTTCCCAGTTGGCACTGCCCATTAAGCAGCGCCCGGGCGGATCGAAACACACCGAGCCGCTTACTCGATCGAACCGGTTTCGCGGAGGTCAGTCTCTAATTCACTCAGCCGTCGTTTGATCTCCGCGGCATCGTGGTGCATCGGGTGGACGCGATCGCGGACGAGGTCGTGCGCGTGTCGGTCAGAAAGCCCGTTCCACGCCCGAAAGGAGCCGATAGTGTGCGTATGACGAAACCTGCGTCGGATGTGTCGTGGTCGGTTCCACGGTCGGCGTCTCGTTGTATTGTCGTCATATTCGGCTGTATGAGCTCCAATGGGAGTTGCGATAGCCCGTATCTATTCGGTGGAAAGCGGGAGGGACGTACGTACTTCGTCCAAATTGATATAAAAATAATATATTGTCTTCTTCTCTCGTAGAACATGATATTAGAAGGAGCATATTTTAAATACTTTATTTAATAATATAACGAATAGTCCGATAAATCATACGTTACACATATATCTATTAATATTTATATAATACGGATTGGTATGGTATCCGTAACGCAGTTACCATTACGTAACTATCCGTGTAATGCCTCGGAGTGGACACAACGACGGGGGAGTGACCGGTACGCTCGACGTCGTCCGCTCACCGAACCCGAAACCGGCGAGAGAGCCGTGACCCAGCCTGCCCCGTCGGATTGAGGGAAGTCAAGTTTCATTACGTAACTTAATTTCGATGGGTAACTATTATGCCGACGGGGGCTGTGCTTCGGGTATGGGAGACGGTTCACAGCAGCCAGACGCAGTCGGACAGCTCGAAGTGTGGTGTGCCGGCGAGGACTGGTGTCCGGTAACGACTACGTCGTCGCTCATCTGCAAGAAGTGGCACCCAGTGATCCTCCACCGACTCCTCGAACACGGGCCCAGCGGGTTCAACGAACTCAAAGCCGACGTCGACGGTATATCGAGTAAAGTTCTCTCTGAGAGCCTCGACGACCTCGAAGAGAACCACCTGATAAACCGTGAGGTCGTCAGCGAAAAGCCGTTCCGGGTACAGTACTCGCTCACGGAGCACGGACGGTCGCTCAAGCCGGTGATATACGAGATGCGAGACTGGGGGCTCGAACATCTGACGGAGCCGACAGACGAGAGCGTCGCACAGTCCTGAGCGCGAGACCGACGCGACTGGTTTCTGCGCGGAACGCGTTGTGATCGCCGGCGCTCACTCGTACCTCTCGGAGATCGGCACCCCATCCCTCACCGAGGCCGTGTGAGACGAACACAATAGTTAAATACTGATCAATTACCACGGTATAGGTAGGAATGCTAGCGAATGGGACAATCGCACCCGACTTCACGCTTCCCGGTACGTCCGCGGACGAGGACGGAAGAGAGATCGAACGGTACCAGCTGACCGATGAGCTCGCGAACGGCCCGGTTCTCATTAATTTCTACCTGTTCGATTTTCACCCGCAGTGTACCGAGCACTTGTGTGATCTGCACGATCTCGCGTGGTTCGACATCGACGAGTCGCTCACCGTGTTCGGAATCTCGAGCGACCGCTCGTTCAGCCACCGGGCGTTCGCGGAGAAAGAGGGGCTCGGATACACCCTCCTCTCCGATAGCGACGGAAGCGTCGCCGAATCGTACGACGCGCTCTACGAGGAGTTCAAAAGCCATCGGCGTATCGCGAAGCGATCGGTCTTTCTCGTCGATACCGACAGGGTGATCCGCTACGCGTGGAGTGCGGATGATCCGGGGGAGCAACCGGACTGGATCGAGATCGAAGAGGCGCTCAGGACCATCGAGACGTAGGGAGTGAACGGACCGGGCCGTACCGGCTCGTCCCTCATCCGTGTAAGACGTTGATCCAGAGCATCGCTGCTTCGAGGACTATGACGTACCGGAAGACGACCTCCACAGGCCTCGGCGCCGAGTGTCGTCTCCGAGCAGTAGGGTAAGCGTACGCCGAGGGTTCAGGTCGGATTCCGTCTCGGTCCCGCTCTGGAAGGCCATCGTGCCGCGGTGTGTGATCACATACCTTCATTAATTCGGACGAATATCCCAGTCTATGGCGATCGTTGATCTACTAGAGAAGGAGGCGTACGCCGACGAAGTCGCAGCACTCGACAAGCGGGTCCGGCAGTACACACAGGCGCCCGAGATGACGCCGTACGTCAAGGCCGCGGCGCATTACCCGCCGTTGCTGGCGCAGATGGGGACCGAGCACTTGACCGTGATGCTGACGGACGAACTGCGTCGCGAGCTGAAAGAGACGCTCGCGGTCGCGGTCTCGATGACGAACAATTGCTCGTACTGCATCGGCGCGCACGTGACGGTGCTGAAAGAGATGTTTCACGCGAGCGACCCCGAACTCGTCGGACTCGCCGGGGTGGTCAGCCACGTCAACGGGATCAACGCCTTCGAGGAGGCGGTTCTCGGCGACAGTCCGGCGATGCCGTTCCCGAAGGAGTCCGCCGACGAGGTGCCGCTACTCGGTGAGATCGAAGCGCGCCTCGGCCGACTCCCCGACTACTACCGCGTGATGGCGAACGACGAGGCGTATCTCGAGACGATCTGGAACCGCGAACGGGTGACCGTCTTGGAAGGGGAACTGGACCGTCGAACCGCCGAGTACGTCGCGCTCGCGGTCTCGATCACCAACGACGCCGACTACTCGACTCGTACTCGGCGCGAGACGCTCGAGGAACTCGGCGAGACGGACGAGCAGCTGTTCGAGGCGCTCCAAGCGATCGAGATATTCCAGAAGAACAACGCGTGGACGAGCGGCCTGCAACTGGACGCGGGACCCAGCGGCGAGTAGGCCGACTGACGCCCCGCTGCCGGTATCGGACCGGTTACGACGTCTCCGAGCGGAGCGCGACCCACTGCTGTGACCCGAACGGCGGTTCGTACTCGATGTCGAGCCGGTCGTACACCGTTCGTGGGACGCCGATGTCTCCGAGAAACAGCGCTCCATCGTACGGCACGAGCCCCGTTTTCGGGAGGGCGAGCGTCACCACCCTGTCGGGGTCGACGGTAGCACCGCGGGCGTCTCCGGTCGTCGCGTCGGTCCCCGAGGGGACGTCGAGAGACACCGTCGGAGCGCGCAGTCGGTTCATCCGTTCGATCAGTTCTCGCGCGGGCGCTCGCACGTCGCCGCGGAGCCCGTATCCGACGAGCGAGTCGACCACGACTGAAGCGTCGCGCGACGCAGCCAGCGCGTCGCCGCCGACTCGCGTGGGGAGACCCATCTCTTCGAGCGTGTGGTACTGATGGGCGGCCGCGTCTCTCAGGCGTTCTGGGGCACGATCCAATACGACCTCCACGTCGACGCCGTGGTTTGCGAGGTGCCGAGCGCAGGCGAGGCCCCCACCCCCGTTACCGCCGTTGCCGGCGACGACTACCGCTGACTCGCCGCCCATCTCGTGGACGTGGTCGGCGAGGACCCGCCCCGCGTTCTCCATCATCTGAAGCAGCGTGACTCCGACCTCGTCGGTCGCGACGCGGTCGACAGCGCGCATCTCATCGGCGGTCACGGCGGGGACGCGGACGCCCGGTGCGGTCCGAAATAGCGCTTTAGACATCTGTCTCGACTCGGCTCATCGGTCCGCGTCCGCCACCAACGACTCTTCGAGCGTTTCCAGCAGCTCCCGGTTGCTGTCCCGGATCTGATTGACCTCCTCGAGGATCATCCCCGCCTTCCGGCTCGCCTCGTCGGACATCATCGCGAGCTCCTCGGTGCTCTGTGCCTGCTGACCCGTCGCGGTGGCGATCTCGTCGATGCTCGCGGAGAGCCCCGCGTTGATCGCCTCGATCTCCTCGAACGTATCGACCGATTCGGCGACCGCGCGCCGGCCGACTTCCGTCCGCTCGGACACGCCCTCGACGTCGGTTTTCACCCGCGAGGTCGCTTCGGAGATCGTCTCGACCAGTTCGCGGATCCGCGCGGCTTCGCGCTGGCTGTCCTCCGCCAGCGATTTCACCTCGTCGGCGACGACGGCGAACCCGTCACCGCCGTCGACGCGGGCCGCCTCGATTGACGCGTTCAGCGCGAGCATATTCGTCTGATCGGCGATCTCGTCGATCGTGTCGACGAAGCTGTCGATCTCGCCGACGTGCGCGACGAGGACGTCGAGCGCCTCGGACACCCGGGCCGCCCGCGCGTGTACCTCGTCGATCCGCTCTTCCAGCGCGCGTGCCCGCTCGCAGCCCTCCGCCGCGAGCGACGCCGCATCGTCGCTCTGGTCGTTGATCTCGTCGGTCGAGGCGGCGATCTCCTCGACGGCCGCGCTGACGTCTCCGACCTCCGCGCTCAGTTCGTCCATGTTCGACGACTGCTGTTCGGTGAGCGACTCGATCTCGGTCGACCGCGTCGTTACCCGCTGCGTTCGATCGTGTATCTCGGTGACGGACTCCGGCTGAACCACCGAATAGCCGTCGCGGGGGGCGACCCCGCCACCGTGACCGGACACGGCCTCGGCTGCGAGGGCGCCGTCGGCGCGGACGAATTCGGCGCTGATCGCTGCGATGTCCCGTCCGGTCGCTCGGGCCAGTTGCGGAACCGAAGACGCCTCCCGTCGGCCGAAGACGGAGAGGAGAGACGACTGTAGCTCGGCGAGCAGCGAGTCGAGAGTCTCCTCGGTGACCTCCAGTTCGCCACAGACGCGGACGAACTCGGCCACAGTCTCGTCTGTGCCCCGCGGCAACACGTCTGCGAGATACGTGTGCGCAAGGTCTGCGAGCTGCGCCTCGGTACACTCGCTCGCGGCCACGAGGTCCGCGGGGATCGACTCGGCCGCGAAATCGGTCATCCGCTCCCGTTCTTGGGGGAGGAGCGCCTCGAACTCGGCTCGGTTCGGGTGCGTGGGAGTTGCGGTGTTCATCTCAGTCCGGTCGGCCGCGGCCCGCGCCGGGCGGGGTGGGTTGAAACGTTCATCTCGTGCGGTGGGAACATACGCGACACGCGGGGCTTACCCGTGCGTCCGCTCGAGGTGTGAGACGATCTCGTCGCTGTCGGCGAGCCATCCCGACTCGAGTGTCGGATCGAACAGCACCGGGACCCCGCGCTGTCCAGTCAGTTCGTACAGCTCCTCCCGGTCGGTGTGTTTGTCGGAAACGACGGTCTCGTCGTAGTCCAGTCCCAGTTGATCGAGTTTGTCGCGAACGCGTTCTGAGTACGGACAGTCCCGCCTGTCGTACAGTGTGAGTTCTGACATTGTGTTTCACCGACGGTTCGTATGGATATTAATTGTACGTCTGGTGTGTAATCCGATTACACAGTCTGCCGTCGGCCCGCTCATCGACGGACCCGCCTGTTTCGTCCGGGGGGCCGGACCAACGGGGCCACGCGAGCAGTCCACTCCCGCGTACGAGCACCCGAGGACCACGACTGCAATGCGTCGCGTTCACAAATCCTCTCGGGATTTTATTAGGAGCCCCCATCAACCCGGCACGATGACAGACGACACCGGACGGTGCCCGCGATATGTAGGGAGACGCGAGCTGCGACCCGCGAATCGGTCCTCCAGGCACTCGACGATATCGACGTGTCGCTAACCGCCACACGATGAACGACAACCGACGCATACGCCCCGGCGGTCTCGTGATCGCGCTCACCGGGTTCGCGATCACGCGGCTGTTCGTCGCCGAGGCCCTCGTGATCGATGCGGCGCTCCCGTTTCTGCTCGTTGGATTGCTCCCGCTCCTCGTGGGGCTGTCGCTGGCGGTGTACGGCGTCGCGCTCGCGATCGGTCCGTTCACCGCCACGTACGTGAACACCATCGCCCGCTGGCACGTTCTGGGGGTCGCGGCGATGGCGGTCGTCTTCGCGATTACCGCCCTCGATCAGTTCCTCCGGGGCGAGACGCTGGGCTTCGGTAACGGCACGTCGATACTCGTCGCGAACGTCCTCCTCGGCGGCGCGGTGGGCGGAACGCTGACCGGAATGCGTAGCGGCAAAGCCCACCAGCAACGGCAGGAACTCCGGCGCGCGGCGAACCGCGCGCTTCTGGTCCACCGGCTACTCAAACACGACGTGCTGAACGCCATCGCGATCATCGGCGGGCACGCCGAGTTACTCGACACCGAGGGCGACGTACGGCCGGAGTCGGTGTCGGCGATACGCCGAGCGGTCCAGCGGATCGATTCGTCGGTCGGCGAGGTCGGGACGATTGCGCGTTCGGAGGACCGATCGAAGCGCGTCGACGTAGAGCGGATCGTCCGCGAGGAACGACGGCGCTTCGAGTCCGATACCGAGACGGTCGTCAGTCTCACCACCGATATCGACGGCGCCGAAGTGCCGGCCGACGACCGGCTAGCCGTCGTCGTTCGCGAACTGCTCGGCAACGCCGCGACGCACGGATCGGGGGGAGAGGTCGACGTTCACGTCCGCGGGATGCCACACACCGTAGAGGTATCGGTCACCGACGACGGTCCCGGGCTGCCGACGCGACAGCGGGCGGTCGTCGAGCGTGGCGAGTTCCCAGAGTTCGACGACCCCGCCGCGGGGTTCGGCCTCCAGATCGTCCGCCTGCTCGTCGTCCAGTTCGGCGGGCAGATTCACGTTCGAGACGGCGATGACGGACGCGAGACGGGAACGAGCGTGACGGTGGTGCTCCCGCGGAGCGGTCGAGGGGAGGTGACCGCCGAAACGATCGGAATCTCGTTCCCCGGTCTCGAGCACGCGATTACGGGCGGGCTGCTGGGCGGTGTCGCGATGGGCGGGTTCTACCACTTTTTCACCGGGCTGCTTCCGGTCGTCGGATCGCTGTACGGAATCCAGAGCCCGGTGATCGGATGGATAACGCACCTCTTTCACAGCGCCGTCTTCGGACTGCTGTTTGGGGCCGCGATCAACGTGCCACGACTCGCGGAGATCGCCGCTGACCCGATCCGGTCGGGGCTCCTCGGAATCGGTTGGGGGGCGTTCCTCTGGCTCGTCGCGGCGGGAATCGTTATGCCGGTCTGGCTGACGCTGTCGGGCGTCCCGACCGCGATCCCGACGCTCTCGCCGGCCGGGTTCCTCGCTCACGCCGTCTGGGGGGCCGTCCTCGGCGTCTCGTACTGGACGCTGGGCGAGCTCGACGTACCGAGCCCGCTGCGGCGGGAGTGACTGTCGAGGTTACGGATCGGTTAGGGCGCGCTTTTGCCCGTCCGCGACGTTTGTTCAGGTATGCGCCGTTCCGTAACACGGAGAGCCGTCCTCGCCGGTGTCGGAGCCGCCGCGCTGTCGGGCTGCGTCGGCGGCGGCCCGGCGCCGGGGTCCGAGGCCGCGACCGAGGACGACACCGCGAGCAACAGTCCGCGCTCTGCGACGGCGGCGGATCGGGGGCAGACGGGGCCTCCCACGAGGAGTGATCGGCTCCCGCTCCCCGCGGATCCGCCGTCGCTCAGGGATCAGTCAGTATCCGGCGGCCCGCCGAAAGACGGTATCCCGTCGATCGACGATCCGCGGTTCGTACCGCCGGACGTCGCCGCCGAGCGTCTCGACCCGGGGGATCCGGTGTTCGGGCTCGCGACGGGGGCAGAAACGAAGGCGTACCCGCAGTCGATCCTCGTCCACCACGAGATCTGTAACGACGTCGTCGACGGGACCCCCGTGAGCGTGACCTACTGTCCCCTCACCGGGACGGCGATGGGATTCGAGCGGGGCGAGACGACGTTCGGGGTCTCCGGTCGCCTGGTGAACAACAACCTGATTATGTACGACCGCTCCACGGAGACGTGGTGGTCGCAGGTGCTCGCGACCGCGATGCCCGGCGCGTGGAACGAGGACCCGCCGATCCGATCACTCCGTGAATTTCGGGTGGTCTGGACCACTTGGGAGCGGTGGTCGAACCGACATCCCGAGACGCGGGTGCTCTCGCGGGAGACGGGGTTCGCGAAGAATTACGATCGAGACCCCTACGGCGCCTACAACCCCCGAAGGGGGTACTACGACCCGGGATCGCCCCCGATGTTCCCCGCCCTGTCCGAGGACGAACAGCTCCGGCCCAAGGCCGTTGTGCTCGGCGCGCGAACCCCGGAGGGCGCGGTCGCCTTCTCGAAGGACGAACTCCGGGACGCCGGGGTCCTCTCGGGGACGCTCGGAGAGACGCCCGTGATCGCGGCGTACGACTCGGCCCTCGACACGGGCTACGTCTTCGAGAACCCGGACCAGCGAGCGTTCGAGTACCGCGACGATCAGGTCGTGGCAGACACGGGCGAGGTCCACCGCCCGGACGCGCTCCCGCTGGATCGGACGCTCGCGTTCGACGCGATGTGGTTCGCCTGGAGCGGCTTCTACCCCGATACGAGACTGTATGCCTGAACGTGTCCGCCTCGATGGTGCAGAGAGAACCGACGACGGGACCGCGAGACGCGCGGTAAACGCGCTCGGTGCGGCCAGCGAGCGATGGGACACGCGGCTCATCTTTCTGGCGGCGGCTATGGGTTACGTCGCGGTCTATCTCGCGACGGTCGGCGATCTGACGGTGGCGGCGGCGGGCGGACGCGGACTCACCGTCAGAACCGCAGACGAGCTATCGCGAATGTTCGCGTCGCTTGGCTTCTTCCGGTTCGACGCCATCGCCATCGTCACAGTCGGTCCGGTGACGTACCTGTTTTCGCCGCTCAACGCGCTGATCGCGCTGCTCCTCGGGGTGCTCGTCGGGGCGAACGTGGCACTCACGTATCTGGGGCTCGTCCAGCCCAAAGCCTGCGGGCTGGAGAGTTCGACCGGCGTGCTCGCTGGAGTGCCGGGACTGCTCTCCGGCGCGGCGTGTTGCGGACCGACGATCCTCCTCGTAGTCGGCATTCAGGCCAGCGCCACGGCCGTCACCGTGTTTCGGCTCCTGATACCCGTCGCGTTCGTGCTGCTCGTCGGGAGCCTGTTGCTGATCGGTCGGAAGGTGGACCCGACGCTACTGTAGACGGCGGAAAACGGTCACACGGCGGATCAGACGTCGAGGGCCTCCGCGAGGTCGTGGAACGTCTCGACGGTCAGGTGTGGAGCGCCGCCGAAGGGCTCTTTCGGCGTTCCCTTCCGGTCGACCCACACGCCCTGCATACCGGCGTGTTTCGCCCCGAGGACGTCGAACCAGCCGGCGGTGACGTGCGCTATCTCGTCGATCGGCGTCCCGGTTCGAGCGGCGGCGTGGCGGTAGATCTCGGCGTCGGGTTTGAACGTCCGCACCTCCGCGGCGCTGATCGCGTCTTCGATGAGATCGCCGATGTCGGCGTGTTCGATCATCGACGACAGCATCTCCGGGTTCCCGTTCGAGACGACGTAGCAGTCGTAGCCGCCCGCGCGGAGGCGCTCGATCCCCTCGCGGACGTCGTCGAAGACGTCGAGTTCGTGGTACACGGCGAGGATCTCGTCGCGCTCGGACGCCGACACGTCGGCGTCGTGCGCCTCCAGCGCGTACTGGATCGCGGCCCGGTTCATCTCGTAGAACGGCTGATACGCGTCGATGTGGTTCGCGACGAAGGTATACTCGATCGAGCGCGCGCGCCAGAGCTTCGAGACGGGTTCGGGATCGGCGACCGTGTCCGCGAGCGCCCGCTCGGCCGCGTCCACATCGACGAGCGTACTGTACGAATCGAAGGTGAGTGTCGTAACGCGTTCGGGATCGAAGGTCATCGGCGTAGGGAACGACTGCCGGGATCATAACTATCGGGTGTGCCGCTGCCGCCACCGGAACGTCAGACATCGGCTCGTGGGAACGGACGGGCCGCTATTCGCAGTCGAAGTTACATTCGTAACTGCGACAGTACACCCAGTATCCCTCGTCGCCGGCCGGAGTGAACTCCGCGTACTCCAGCGACAGGAACGGGCCGCTCTCGTGTGCGAGCATCTCACAGTGGGACCACGCGCCGTCTCGGTCTGACGCCGTCACTCGGAACTCCCAGACGTGGACCCGATCCTCGCCCACGTGGACGGCGTACGACCCCGGGATCACGTCCTCTCTCGGGGGCGTCGGCGACCGCGTTTCGGTGTTGCCCATATCCGAAGATGGGGCGGTCGGAGAATCAAACTATACCGTGAGAGAGCCAGTGGCACACGACCGGGTGAGGTTTAAATAACCGTGGACGAACTACTCCACAATGACGAGTAGTCACAGGGACACGCGGAGACGTCGAGGGCCGGGTCGTCGGGGGACGAGATGAATCGGGGGACGCGCCACTACGCCGCTGCGATCGCGTTCATCTCGGGAGCCTACTCGGTGTGGAGCGCCTCGATGGCGTCGAGGCCGACGACGAGCGGGTGGCTGATGGGGGTGCTCGGGGTCGTCGTGATCGTTCACGGAGGGCTCCTGCTCACGGAGGGGTTCGGACGTCTCGGACGCGCCAGCGGTCCGCTGATGATCGTGTACGCCGCGGTGATGCTGCTCAACCAAGCGTTGCTCGGAACGGGGATGGTCGACGACGGTTCCGGGATGGGAATGACGAGCGGGATGGGTGCACAAAGCCCGACGGCGAGTATGGGATGGGACGCGGGAATGGTCGCCCTCGCCGTGCTGATGCTCTTCAGCGGAGCGATTATGACGCGCCGCGGCTCGATGACAGAGGACGGGCGCCAGTGACGCATCACCCGAGCACAGTAAGGGGCTTCGCGCGGAGGGAAAAATGAGTCCGATTGACGGCCCGTCGGAGGCGGCGAACGGAGACGGGGAATCACCGCCGCGCGCACTGCTGTATGGGGGTGCGCTACTGACCGGCATAGTCGCCGGCCTGCACCTGCTTCACCCCGAGTACGGGCTGCTCGGGCTGTTCGAGATCCTGAACACGGCTCCGGAGGCCCTCGTCTTCGACCCGCGGCCGCTCGCGTTCGTGCTTTCGGGCACCGTGCTCTCGGTCGGTCTCTCGCTGAGTCGAAACGCACCGAACCGACGGCCCTACTACGTCGCGGGCGTCGCGGTCGCCGCCGTGTACCTCCTCGGCTACTTCGCCTGGCACTTCACCGGTCACGGCGGGTTTCTTCCGGGCCGAGAACCGCTCTTTCACGGGCTCTCACCCGTCGAAAACGTCCTCACCCACCTTGCCACCGATCGATGGGCGGCAGCGTCGAAAGCCGCCGAGATCGTCCTGATCGGTGTACTGGGCGCGCTGTACCGGAAGCGCTGACTCCCGAGACCACGAGGGATACGCTTTTTTCGCTGGGGAGCGACGGCCGCGCTATGGCGGACGAACTCCCGACCGAAGCGTACGAAGTAGTCGTCGTTGGCGGCGGACCCGCCGGACAGACAGCCGCGCTGTACAGCACGCGACTCGGGCATCGGACCGCGCTGGTCGATAGAGGCGGTGGAAGGGCAGCGATGATGCAGGAGGTCCACAACCTCATCGGCGTCCGGGAGGAGACGAGCGGTAACGAACTCCTCGGTGTCGGGAAAGACCAGCTCGGGGAATACGGCTGCGACGTCCACCGGGATATGCTCACGTCGTGTCAGCGCAGCGGCGACGGGGGGATCATCCTTCACGGCAACAACGCGAACTACCGCGCGGAGTGCGTCGTTCTCGCTACCGGATTCAACGACGTTCGGCCGGACCCACCGCTCCCCCGGACGGGACGCGGACTCCACTACTGCCTTCACTGCGACGCGCATATGTTCGTCGACGAATCGGTGTACGTGATGGGACACGCCGAGAGCGCCGCCCACGTCGCCGCGATTATGCTAAATTTCACTGACGAGGTCGACCTGCTCACTCGCGGGGCCGAGCCCGAGTGGAGCGACGACACGACGCAGATGCTGGGGGTCCATCCGATCGACGTGATTCGCGAGGAGGTCTCCGGGATCCAAAACGGTGAGGACGGCTGGCTGAAGGCCATCGAGTTCGATGACGGAACCGTACGCGAGTACCGGGGCGGCTTCGCGATGTACGGGGCCGAGTACAACAACGGACTCGCTCGGGAGCTCGGCTGTGAAATAAACGACGACGGCTCAGTCGTCGTCGAAGACCACGGGCAGACCACCGCCGACGGCGTGTACGCAGTGGGTGACCTGACTCCCGGCCACAATCAGGTCCCGATCGCGCTCGCGGACGGGGCGAAAGCCGGAATCTCGATCCACTTTTCTCTCCGGGACTTTCCCCGAGACCCGGACGCGATCGCGGATGCGGGTCCCGTCCGTTCCGAATCGGTTCCCGGAATTCCCGACGAACTCCTCGAGCAGGCGGTTGATTTCCACACCTACGAGTGACGGCGGAGTCATCACATACTAGCACCACGCACGGTGCGTATCCCCGTCCGGTACTGAGTCCCGCTCGCACGCCTTGACGCCTCGGGCACACGACGGTGTTCGATCGAACGCGTACGCGGGACATCTACCACGGCACCGATCGCCGTGCTCCGGACGCGCGAGAGAGTAGATTCGTTTTCTGGTTTCGCTAAAGGAGATCTGAGACGTCACGAGGTCTCGGACCCCCAATTCCGACAGCGCGTCTTGGACTGTCCGAGCCGGGAGTCGTGTCGCCTCGGCGAGTTGCGACTGCGTGAGATCCCCATCGTATTCGAGCGTTTTGACGACTATAGTAGCGTTTGCAAGTCTTTGAACACTCGACCGCACGACGTCGTGCGGTCGGATGTGCAATCAGTTGCAAACGCTACAATTGCTTAGCGCTCGGTGGGAGCGTTCGCATCTCGGGCGGTACTGTGGAGCGCGACGTCGACGCTGGGGAATCCATACTCGTGGGACGCAGCGGAAGGTGTTAACGGGTCCCCCGCTCTGCGAGCGGATTACACAACCGTGCCGGAATCGGTCTTGCGGCACTTCGCGGCCGTCGAGGTGGAGTTCAGCCGAAGTATGCCTAATTAGATAATAGCTTATAATTTATGAATTTTTAATTTAATATCAATCAATAATGGAATTATTCTGAGTTAGGGCCCCATCACCCGATATTTTTGACGCATTTTCCGATTTATCCTGTTAAGTAATATATTAGTTATTATTATTGAATTTATAGTATCGGAGATTAATAATCTATTCTATACACAGATCACTACTCCGCTGTTTATAAAACTCTCCTCTGTCTTCCACGTATTATCGAGCGAAATAGTGACGCGTCAGGCTGTATCGATATCGGATCGGTTGCAACGCCCCAGCGTGGGGACCGAAACCGGTGTCAGTGGGGGAGTGTCATTCCGTCCGACCCGACGATGACGTTGCCGTCGAACTCCGCTTCCGCCTCGGCTTTCATTCGATCGGTGTCTCGCAACTGCATAATGTGGGTGAGAACGAGGGTGTCCACGCCGGCTTGCGCCGCGATTTTGCCCGCCTCGCGGGGGGTGCTGTGCGTCTGTCGAAACACCTCCCAATCGGACTCTCCGAGTGGATATCGATCGCTGTACTCCGCCAGTACCTCTGAGTCCGGAATCGGATCCAACGGCGAGGCGACCATCGAATCGTGGATCAACACGTCCGCGCCGGCAGTGAACTCCGCGAGTGGGGGGTAGTACCCGGAATCGGGGGCGAACACGACGGTGTTGTCGGTCTCGCGGTCAGTCACGCGGTAGGCGTACGTTTCGATCGAGTGATCGACCTCCATAGCCTCCACGGTCCAGTCGGCTGTTTCGTATGAGAACCCCTCCGAAACGAGTTCGAACGCCGTGTTCTCGATGTTCTCGACCGACTGGTCTGTCACGCGTTCCTTGTAGCGGATGTCCTCGTCGTAGACCTCGAAGAACGCCTCGAGCAGCGATTCCGTCCCGTCGGGACCGGCAACGGTCAGCCGGTCGCGGCCCAGCATCCACCCCATAATGAGGAAATTGAAAAAGGAGCTGTTGTGGTCGATGTGGTGGTGTGTGAAAAACAGGTGTTCGATATCCGCGAGCGAGACGTCCATATCGAGGATTCGGTCGATCGATTTGGGCCCGCAATCGAAGAGGAGCGCCGCGTCGCCCATCTCGACGAGCAGCCCCGTTCCGGCGCGTTCCGGATGGGGGAGCGGCGTGCCCGTCCCCAACAGTGTCACGTTCATACGTCCTCACCGAGACAGCGAGCCCAGTTACTGTTCGGACCTTGCATACGGTATCGACTCTTGCAAACCAGATATTTAATTATACTCTTTCCCTTAATTACCACCAGCATCTGCCGCGCGCAGTTGTGCGGATTCACAGCATTCGTTTCGTTCACGACAGCAACCGTATGTCTGTCTCGCCAGACGGAGCTCGGCCCGACAGTGACGCGTTCGCGTACTGGTATTATCTGTTAGTACATCCGTCGGCGTCTGTATTATGAGTAAAATTTATAACGTTGTATATTAACCATCTCATATCCTATGTCAGGATATAGTATGCCACGCCGCGGATTCCTCGCCGCGTCGACAACGGCTGGACTGGCGAGCGTCGCCGGGTGTTCGAGCCTCACGTCGGGGAGCGACGAATACCCCTCGGGAAGCATCGAAGTGAGTATTCCGTTTACCGAAGGCGGTGGGACCGACTTGGAGACGAGAATCCTGATCGAACACCTGCAGGAGGCACTCGGCGGTTCGCTGGCGGCGACTAACCAACCCGAGGCCGGAGGAGCGGTCCTGTATCAGGAGTTCGCCGGTGATGTCGATCCCGACGGGTACTCCCTCGCATCGTTCTTTTACCCGTTGCTGTACACGCACCCGCAGGTGCTCCCCCCGTTCGATTATGACCCGTTCGGATTCACGTTCTTGGCCCGGTACTCGCAGATCCCGTTCACGCTGATGACCGGGTACGATTCCGACGTGGAATCGCTGGCTGACCTCGTCGAACTGGGCCAGGAGGAGGGGTCGCTCACGATTGCGGTCGCGAGTCCGGCAGCGCCGGCGGCAATCCCGTTCCTCCAGATTCGCGATGAGTTCGGTATCGACCTCGACCCGGTCATCGTCGGCGGGGGAGAACAGCTCGCTCTCGAGGCGCAGGCCGGCCGAGTCGACGCCGCGGTGAACACGTTCGGGACGACCGCCTCGAACTTCGCCGAGCAGCGGACAAAGCCGATCGGTATCCTCTCGGAACCGAGAGAGGACTTGATCTCATTCTACGAGGAGAACCTCGATATCGACATCCAGACGTCGATGTTCATCACGGAGCACCCGGACCTGATCGACGATCCGGTCCGCTTGGACGTCGTCAAGGGACTTATGGGCCCACCGGAGCTCCCGTCCGACGTGCAAGACACGCTCGAAGGCGGCCTCCAAACGGTGCTGGACGGAGAGGAGTGGCGAAGCGATATGGTCGACCTCGGCGCGTATCCCGATCCGACCGTCGGCGACGAGGTCGAACAGCAGTTACAGGACATCCTCCCGGAAATCGAGTCGTATATTCCGGAGTTAGTCGACTTCTTCGAACAGTACTCGTAACCACCCGCGTTCGGATTCGATTTTGACCGCACGAACTTCCAGCAAACAATGAAACACCGTATTGGATTGTATCAACGGCTGAGCAGCCTAGAAAAACACCTGAGCCGTATCGAGGGAGAGATCACGACGTATGGGTCAGTGCTTTCGGCGATCGTGGCACTGTTGTCACTGCTGTATCTACGCGGAATCGCGGGTGGCTTTCCCGAAACGCCGCGGATATTCCCGCTGACCGTTATTCGGATCGGCATCCCGATCGCGGCGGCGCTCGTGATCAAAGAAGTCGTGACGACGTTTTATCGACCCGATCTGTTCGGTGACGTCGACGACAAAGTCACTGAACACCTAAAAGGAGCCGAGAGCCGGTTCTCTGTCGGTGAGCGGGCAAAGAGACTGGCGATTACCGGTGTCGTTACTGTCGGGTTCTTCGCGATAGCCACGCTGAACGTCCTCGCCGCCGTCGTCGTGATCTATCCAGCCGCAGTGTACGCCCTCGGGGTGCGCGACAGGAGAGCCATTGCCACAAGTACCGCGCTGTTAGTTGGATTCGTGTATCTCGTGTTCGTCGTCATCATCGAGATGCCCTTGGACCTGTTCTGATATGGCGACGACTGCGTATCTCCTCGAGGCGTTGGCACAGATACTCCAGCCGAGCGTATTGGTCTTCATTCTCTTCGGCGTCCTGTTCGGTTTCATTTTCGGGGCGATTCCGGGCCTCGGTCCGGTGATCGCCATCGTGTTGCTCTTCCCGCTGACGATCGCGATGGACCCACTGCCCGCTGTGGTAATGCTCACCGCAGTGTATCCCGCAGGAGTCTACGGGGGGTCAGTCACCGCGGTGTTGATAAACACGCCCGGTGACCCGTCCTCGACGGTCACGACGTTCGACGGGTATCCGCTCACGAAACAGGGCGATGGGGTGCTCGCGCTCGGTGTCATACTCGCGTCCTCCGTGATTGGCGGACTGTTGAGCGCGCTCGCGCTCCTCTTGATCGCCCCGCCATTCGCCCAGCTCGCGCTGCGTATCGGCCCGGCCATCATCTTCGCGATCGGCTTGTTCGGCGTCGTCATCCTCGTCCTCATCTCGCGTGGATCGATGCTGAAGGGACTGATCGGCGCGGTCATCGGTCTACTGCTGGCGGTTATCGGATACAGCCCTGTCAGGGGAACAGCCCGGTTCACGTTCGATAACAGTTACCTCGAGGGCGGGATTCCGATCGTTCCGCTGATCGTAGGGCTGTTCGCCATCAGCGAGGTACTGATGTTGATCTACCAAGGCGGGAGCATCGAAGCCGAAGGATCCCCCGAGATCAGCACGTTCAAAACGCGGCTGGGCGAGTTGAACGGGGGTATCGTCGAGACGCTTCGGCGTCCCTTGGACGTGGTGCGCTCTGCTGCGATCGGCATTATCATCGGAATCGTTCCCGGTGCCGGGTCGATCATCTCGAACTTCGTCTCCTACTACATCGGGCGGACGGTTAGCAAAAATGGAGATCAGTTCGGGACGGGTGCCATCGAAGGGCTCATCTCCGCTGAAACCTCGAATAACGCCGCGACAGCGGCGACCCTGATCCCGACGCTCGTACTCGGCATCCCCGGCGGTGTCGCGGCGGCTATCCTGTTGGGCGTTATGCAGATGAAGAACGTCCGCGTCGGACCGCTGCTCTTCGCTGAAACGCCTGAACTGGCCTATGCGATCGTCCTCTCGCTGTTCATCGCGAACCTCGTTATGCTGCTGGTCGGCTATTCGCTGTCCTCGCTGCTCCAGAAAGTAGTGACACTCCCCGTCGAGATCGTCGCGCCGATGGTGCTGGTGCTCTCGATTCTGGGGGGGTTCGCGTTCAATTTCAACACGCTCGACGCCGTAGCTGTGATCGTCTTCGGCGTATTAGGGTTCGTCCTTCGAAAGCTCGGGTATTCGCCTGTCACGATCATTTTCGGGTTCATCTTGGGACCGATTCTCGAGAACTACTACATCTCTGCGGTCCAAGCCGCCGGCGGCGACCGGTTGGCCGTCGTCACCGCGCCGATTCCGGGATTGATCGTGAGCCTAGCCGGTCTGCTCTTGCTCTATCAGTTGATCGAAGAAGCGAAAGCGATCCGCCGCCGCATCAGTCACTGATACTGTTTGTTCTCACTATTTACCGGGTGCACCGCCAACGGGATAGTAAGCGCCCACCGGTGAGGGATGAGAACGAACATTATAAGCAAATTCTATCGAGCCTAACTCTCGATCGAGTCACTGGCTTCCGATCGTACGATAGCGGACTGTCGTCTCCGCAAGTGACCCCCGTAATTTGTACTCGGACCGAGTGGATCCCCAAACACAGCATTTCGAGAAACTCGAAAATCAGATGGAAGTAACATACGTACATTCGTTATTTTTCACCGTGGTTTTCCGGATACGACGGCGGGCGTGGTCGAATCCGGAACCACCCAGAGAGCGCAGATCGACTTCTCTTCCCGCACTGTCCCCCTGAATTCACGAAAACAGCTACCAAACAGTGGTTCGAGAAGCTCGAAAGAGAGTCGGAGATCGTGAGAACGAATGCCGGCCCGTGATGAGGCCTATGAGAACCGCGTGCGAATCGCCATCTCGTCAGCCACGTTTTGTATCTCTCGCACGAATTCCTCGCGCAGGGAGGCGTCCATTCGACTCGTGGGGCAGCCGACGCAGATAGCGCCGAGAATGTCTGCGACGGTATCGCTCACGGAGACCGCCACAGCGTCCATGCCCTCGACTGTCTCCTCGGAGCTGAGCGCGTACCCCTGCTCGCGCACTGTTTCGAGTTCGGCCGAGAGCGCATCCCGTTCCGTAATCGAATGCTCGGTTTGGGCGGGGAGCCCCCGTGTTTCGACGATCGCATCGACCGCCGAAACGGGGAGTTCCGCCAGCATCGCTTTGCCGACAGCGGAGCTATGCAGGTGATGTCTCGTCCCGATGCGGGAGTGTTGATAGAGCGGGTTCTGATTACTCGCCCAGTACAGCGTAACGCTGTATCCGTTTTCGATGGTGCTGAGCCAGACGCGTGCGTCCGTTTCGTCCGCTAATCGATCGATGTACTCACGCCCCGCCTTGTACAGCGGGTGGAGGCGACGCGTCTGGGTTCCGACGTCAAGAAACCAGAAGCTGAGACGGTACTCGTCGCCGTCACGCACGACGAATTCGTTCTCGACGAGCGTCGCTAAGTGCCGATGCGTTGTACTGTGTGCCAAGCCGACCTCGTCCGCGATTGCGGACATCGTCATCCCGTTCGTGCCGAGTAACGTTCGGATGATGTCCGCGGCTGTATCGACCGTCTTGACCGGTCTTCGAGGGGCGGTGGAGTTCATAGTTGGAATCTCAGCGCTGATGATAAAATAGTTTCGAGGCTTTCGAAAACAAAGATTACGGTTGGTTGTACCACTGCTCCATGAGCAATCTAACCAATGTAATACCTCGAATTATTAGATATATCTTACCATCTAATTTGAAATGTATTTATTCTAATAAAGGGCTACAGATATAGATAATAAACGCTTTTTCAATCGAGATTGGGGCCTTATGGTAATATATGAAAATAAATAGTTCTTAACTATAGTCAAATATACCCATATACAAATAGGTGTGACGTACGATAGTCGATTAACGATACTAGTGGGTGCTGTTCCCCCTCGACTCGCGGCCGGCGCGCTCAACGCTACTTTTTCGGGAGACGGGCGACGAACTCGGTCGGGCCGCGCTTTTCGACCTCGTATTCCTCGGCGTCGAACTCGTCGACTTCGGCCTGCATCTCGTAGAATAGCGGCTTCGGTTCGTGGTCGTTGACGAGTTCGAGCGCTTCACCACTTTCGAGCGCCTCGAACGCTTGGTGGATTTTCGGATGTCGTTCGGCGGGTGGAATGTCGCGAATATCGAGTGTGGTCGCTGCCATACGGACGCTTCTCAGTCCCAGAGTGAGATACGGTTTCGGACGAATATATTCGGTGTCGACATCGGACCTCGAAGTCTGTGGAGAGAACGGGCGCCCTGCGAGATATTGAAAATAGTATTCGACACCACCTTGCTTTCTTATCATTCTCAAATACAGTTACTTCTCTCGAGGTTTTGGGGGGCCGAACGGAGTCGTAGTGCTGTGTGCAACAGGGTACCGAAAGCCGATCGACAGCCAGCTGACGGTGCAAGCTCGGATCGCGCGGCGGTCGATCAGAAGGCATCCGAATCAACGACGAGCGGTGCTGGCTGTACGCTGTCGTCGAACAATAAACGAACAGCAGCCTCTATTTATGGCGTTTCCGACGTATTCGATTCCAATCGCTCGAGAGTTTCTCAGTGAGTTAATCGAGAAACACGACATCCAAGATGGTGTTTCTCGTCGATGATGCTGACGATCTCAACAGAGCGCTCCGCCGAGAAAATCTTTGCAATCGTGTCGTAGCTCACGGCTTCCACAACAGTATCAAACATATCTTTTGAGAATTATAACACTGAACACATTCGTTATCGAACTGTTTTAGCCACGTTGATCTACCGACCGCGGAAACGTGGCTGTAAGCTCACGTCGTCGGGCGGAATCATACTTAACTTAACACGATCCTCACCCTTCATCCATTACTAATCACGACCGCACGAAAACTGCAAGACGGCGGGAGGATAGGAGTGCTCCGTCAGGGATTCGAACCCTGGTCCTTGCCGTGAGAGGGCAAGATGATTGGCCGGACTACACCAACGGAGCGATCTTGCGTTTTCCGATATCCTTGGGATGTGTAAAACGGTTCCGTTTTAGCCGCGCTGTGCGGTGGTGTCTCGTGCGCGGACCCGGGGAGGGAACGAGAAAGAAAGACCTACTTTTCGGCTCCGGAATCGTCGGGATCCGATCCGTATTCGGCGATGACGTCGTCGATCTCCGCGGTCGACACGAGTCGGTATCCCTCGGTCGTGATCGTCGCGAGGGTCACGCTGTCCGCGTCGAGTTCTTCGTCGGCTTCGAGCAGCGCGCGGACGGCGATCGACACGCCATCGTCGAGCGACAACTCGCTCGACCAGCTGTCCTCCAAGAACGCCTGGATGTCGTCCCGTCCAGAGCCGATGGCGACCGCGCGCCACTCCTGCGGCGCTCCCGAAGGGTCAGTCTGAAAGAGCCGCGGCCGCGGATTCGTTTCGGCATCGTCGACGCCGCCGATGAGCAGGGCGGCCCCGAACGGGCGCGTACCGCCGTACTGAGTCGTCTCTTGGATATCGTCCGAGAGGGACTTCGTCAACGCCTCGACGCCGAGCGGCTCGCCGTACCGCAGTCGGTTTCGTTGCGCCGCCTGCCGCGCGTCGTCGATCAGTTGGCGGGCGTCGGCCACGTGGCCGGCTGACGCCGCGCCGAGGTAATCGTCGAGTTTGTGCAGCTTCTCGATGCTTTCGCCCTCCATCAGCGAGGAGCTCGTCCGCCGCTTGGCGGCGATGACGACGCCTTCCGCCGTCCGAATCCCGAGACTCGGCGCACCGCGCTTGACCGCCTCGCGGGCGTACTCGACCTGATAGATGCGGCCGTCCGGAGAGAAAAGCGACGTTCCCCGATCGTACGCCTGCTGGTCGTTTCGGTTCATCTGTCCCCACTCGGTCCCGGAAACGGATAAAATCACCACCGGCGCACGTTCTTACCGGAACCGGTAGCGGGGGGCCGCCGATCAGACGGACGGTCGTCGTCTCTTCCCGGTGGTCCCGCAGCTGGGGTTGCGGTCACCCGCGAAAAGCTCCACCAGTCCGTATCAGTCGTCGACCTCGACGACGCCGGCGTCGGGCGCGTTATCCTTGACGCTTTGGATCCCCTGTTTTGCCTTCTGCTTCGTCGCGTAGCCCTCGCCGCCGTCGGCGATGATGTTTCCGTTGGTGTGGACGAGTCGCAAGCGGTACTTCCCGGCGGTATCCTCGAACAGTTCGAATGTCGCGCTCATACGGGCGGACAGTTAGCTGCCTGCTAGAAAAGATTTCTCCCGTTGATAGATCATCGAATCGCTGGGACGTCAATCGGAAGATCAGTCGGAAGAACGCTCGTAGGTGACGAAATCGAACGCCGAGTGGCGCTCGCGTCCGGTCTCGGTCCACTCGCTCTCGTCCCACTCCGGAAACCGCGTGTCGCCCTCGTAGGATTCGTGGATCTCAGTGAGAACCATCCGGGTCGCAAACGGGAGGAACTGCTCGTAGACGCGGCCGCCGCCGGCGACGTACGCCGTTTCGACCCCCCGATCGTTCGCGTCTGCGGCTGCCACCTCGATCGCCTCCTCGACGGAGTTCGCGAGCACGGCGCCGGCCGGCAGATCGAGCGACTGCGAGGAGAGCACGACGGTCGTCCGCCCCGGAAACGGCTCCCCGAGTCCCTCGATGACGGTCTGGTAGGTCTTCCGGCCGACGATCACCGGATGCCCGACGGTCGTCCGCTTGAAGTGCCGCAAGTCCGCCGGGAAGTGCCACGGCATCCCGCCGTCCCGGCCGATGACGCCGTTCTCGGAGACGGCCGCGATCAGGACGAGGTTGAGATCAAGTTCGTCGACCGCGTCGAGAGCGTCCCCGTCATCGGCCGTCATTCGGCCACCGCAAAGCGGATCCCCGGGGCGGGGTCGTACCCCGATAGCTCGACGTCCTCGAACGCGAGTTCGTCGAGCGGGACGTCAGCCACGTCGATCGACGGCCGCTCGCGCGGTTCGCGCGCGCACTGTTCGAGCAGCCCGGGGACGTGGTCATAGCGCTCCTCGCCGTCGGATTCCGGGGGTGCCGCATCGAGAAGCCACTCGCGGACGTCGCGATAGGTCGCCGGCTCTTCGACCGCCGCGAGCCGCGACTGCAGCGCGTCCAGATTGTCCGCATACCACGCGCCGCGCTCGCCGGCGCCGCAGTACACGTGCGCGTCGACGACGCTGTGGGCGAAGGTCCCCGGCTCGAGGCCGGTCCGCCCGGCGATCGCGATCGCCAGAAGCGAGTACGCCGCGATGTTGAAGGGGATGCCGAGGGCGACGTCGCCGGAGCGCTGCGTCAGGTGAACGTTCAATCGGTCCCCCTGAACGTTGAGGACGAACGTGTAGTGACACGGCGGAAGCGTCGAGACGGCCGCGTTCGCGGGGTGCCACGCGTTGACGACGATCCGCCGGGAGTTCGGAGCCTCACGGAGTTGATCGAGGACGTACTGGATCTGATCGAACGTCCCCTCGTCGTTCATCCAGCGGTGATCGGCGTCCGGCCACGACTCTCCGGGCAGTCCCTCCTCGGGCACCGGGTACCGCCGCCAGAACCGCCCGTAGGCGGTGTCGAGGGCTCCCTCGTCGTCGGCCCACGCGTCCCAGATGCCGGTCTCCTCGCGGAGGTTTCGGATGTGCTCCTCGCCGGAGAGGTACCAGACGAACTCGTGGATCAGCGAGTTCCACCGCGGCCCCGAGAGGTCCTTCGTCGTGAGCAGCGGGTACCCCTCGGAGAGGTCGATCTCGTAGTGGCGGCTGAACGCCGAGATCGTGTCTACGCCCGTTCGGTTCGGCTTGTGTCCCCCGTCTTCGAGGACGTCAGTGACGAGATCGAGGTACTGTCGCATAGTGATCCGATTGCACTACGTTGTAGCGCCGTTGGCCTTGATTGTATCGCCACGGCGTTCGCCGGTGCTGCCCCACGGCCACTCGTGGGGAGCGCCCGGTTCCGACGGCGCGCGCCCGACCGTCGCGAGCGGAAAGACGCAAGTCACCGGACCGCGTATCCGCGAGCGTGATTCAGAACCTCGCATCCGGCGTCCAAGCGTTCACCTCGAACGTCTTTCTCGTCACCGGCGAGACGACGGCGCTCGTCGACACCGGCGCGAACTTCGATGTCGTCGCCCGCGTCGAGTCCGCCCTCGAATCCCACCTCGGCGACGCGGAAGCCGCCACCGGTCTCGATCGCGTCTATCTCACGCACACGCACCCGGACCACGTCGAGAACCTCCCGGCGATCCGCGACGCGTTCGGCGTCGAGACGTGGGGCCACGACACCGACAGCGAGTACGTCGACCACGCCGTCGCCGACGGCGAGACGGTCCAGATCGGCGACGACACCTACGAGGCGCTCCACACGCCCGGCCACAAGCCGGACCACCTCTGCCTTTTCTCCCGTTCGACGGGCGTCTGTTTCGCGGGCGACCTCGTCTTCGCGAACGGCGGGTTCGGGCGAACCGATCTTCCCGGCGGCGACCGGGCGACGATTATCGAGAGCATCGATTACCTCCGCGATACCGTCGGCGAGGACCTCTCGGTCTTACACGTCGGTCACGGGCCGAGCGTCACCGAACGCCCCGCCGACGACGTGGAGATCGCCGCGCGGGCGGCGCGAATGGGTTGAGCGGGACGCCGGGGCGCGGAGAAGCAGCGAAGCCGAACCACGGGCCGACAGAAATCGTGCCACCGGGCTAGCTGTCTGCGTCCTCGGGGATCTCCGCCGCCGGTCGATCTTCGCTCGCGATGCCGAAGTAGCCCGGCTCGTCGCCGACGGGGTCGTTGATCACTAAGTCGTCGGCGTGTTCCATCAGCCACGGGATCGTCCACGCGAGGACCCGCTCTTCGGTGTCGGCGTCGAGGTCCGCGTCGGGGTCGAGCCCCTGCAGCAGGCGCGCGATCTCGGGGACCGTGTACATCAACTCGGGGTCGAGCACGTCGTCGGGGTCGTACAGCCGGTAGGGATACAGGGTGTCGAAGTCGTCTTTTGGTCTGGGCATACAGCCCCGTTGTCGTCGGTCGGCAAAAACCCCCGCAGAGCGGTCGCGTGCGCGAGGGCGTGCAAACGCGACGATATTTGTGTCACCCGTCCCAGGGGCGAGTATGCGAACTGTCGACGCCGCCGGACTGAAGATCGGCGACGAACACCCGCCGCGGATTATGGGGGTGCTGAACGTCTCAGCGGAGTCGCCCTACGATCCGAGCGTCTTCGACGACCCCGGCGAGGCCGCCGCGTACGTCGACCGAGCGCTCATCGAACAGGGCGCCGACATCGTCGACGTCGGCCTCGAATCCGCGAACAAGCGCTTCGAGGTGCTCTCCGCCGAGGAGGAACTCGAACGGCTCGACACCGCGGTCGAGGCGGTAGAAAGCGTCTCCGGCGACGCCGTCTTCTCGATCGAGACGCGCTATCACGAGGTCGCCGACGAGGCGCTCTCGCGAGGGTTCGAGATGGTCAACGATATCTGCGGCTTCGCCGATCCGGAGATGCCGCGGGTCTGCGAGGACCACGACGTCGCGGTCGCGAAGATGGCCTCGCCGCCGGACCTGACGCGTCCCGGCGCGGTGGAGTCAGTCGACTGGGCGGCGCGCAGCGCCGGCGAACGGGAGCGTAGCCGTAGTTACGTAGACGACGTATACGACGCGCTCGCGCTGAACGGCCTCACCGACAAGACCATCGTCGACCCCGCCTTCGGCGGCTGGTCCGAGTCGAAGACGCTCGAAGACGACCGCGAGACGTTCCGCCGACTCCGGGAGTTCCGAGGGCTCGGCCACCCGATGCTCGTCTCTATCAACCGCAAGAACTTCCTCCGGGAGGTCGCGGGCAGATCCACCGATGAGGCGCTCGCGGTCTCGCTGGCGGCGACGTCGATGGCGGTCGAACGCGGCGCGCACGTGATCCGAACCCACGACGTCTCCGAGACCCGCGACGCGGCGCTGATCGGCCACGAGTTCGCTCGCAAGCGGCTTCGAGCGCGCGGGGCCGACGACATCGCCGTCGAGGAACTGGACGTGACGACGCCGAAAGAGACCGAACGGCACCTCGAACGGCTCCGGGTCGGCGGCGGCGACGACCCGGCGAGGGAGCGGGCGGGTTCCGGTGAGCGGAACGTGAGCGCGCGGACGCTCTCGGAGGACGCGACGGTGCGAGTGTTCGAGCTGTCGGGGCTGTCCGACGCCGATGTCGGCGCGCTCTCAACGGCCGCCGCCCGGCGCGGGGCGACGGTGGTCCCCGGCGGATCGGCCGGGGCGACAGCCGACCGAACGGCCCTCCTCTTCGGAACGGTGGGTGTGCTGGGGGGAATCGAGAGCGGAGACCTCGGCGGATCCGCCGCGCTCGAGGAGTCGCTCGGACGGATCGCGGCGGCGCTTCGGTGAGTTCCGATGCGGGATTCGCGACGACATCGGCGACGCTCCACAGACCGCCCTGTACGAACGGCTCACCCGTATCAGCGGCGATGTAACACGGGAAAGCTTATACCAAATCGATCAAAACCCGACCAACGGAAGCCGGAAGGGCACGTGGGTAGGGGTACTCGGTGCCATTCCGGCTCGTACCGAA
The DNA here is from genome assembly GCF_052545375.1 of Halobellus sp. GM3. Classification (NCBI taxonomy): domain Archaea; kingdom Methanobacteriati; phylum Methanobacteriota; class Halobacteria; order Halobacteriales; family Haloferacaceae; genus Halobellus; species Halobellus sp. GM3. Next base: position 120,979 of record NZ_JBQWLT010000005.1, read on the forward strand.
CGCACGGGGAGCGATAGCCATGGACTTCGACGACTGGGAGCCGATCTACGAGTCGATCCTTCGAGACTTCGGCTACCCCCGATCGGGCGACGAGCGCGCGCGAGACGTCCTCGCCGCGCACGCGACGCCGTTCGACGTGGACAGACTCGACTGCACCGGCGCGGTCGTCGCGGTCGTCGGGGCCGCGCCCTCGCTTCGCGACGAGATCGACCGGGTCGCCGACGCCGACAGGATCGCCGACGCCGACCGGGTCTTCGCGGCCTCGACGGCGGCTGACGTCCTCAGGGCGGCCGGCCGCGAAGTCGACCTGCTGGTGACGGACTTCGATAAGAACCCGGAGACGGCGCGCGAGTTCACACACCAGGGGACGCCTGTGGCGGCGCACGCCCACGGCGACAACGTTTCGCTGATCGAAGCGTGGGCCCCGAAGTTCGAGCCGTCGAACGTCCTCGCGACGACGCAGGCGGCGCCGGTCGACGCGGTCTACAACTTCGGCGGCTTCACCGACGGCGACCGGGCGGCGTTTCTGGCGGACGCCGTCGGCGCCGCGGAGCTGCGGTTCGTCGGCTGGGACTTCGATGACCCGCGCGTCTCGCCGGCGAAGGCGAAGAAGCTCGCGTGGGCCGAGCGGCTACTCCACCTGCTCGAACGGCGGCGCGGAGAGCGGTTCCCCGTGCTCGACGGCCGGCGAGACGGGATCGATCCGATTCCGCTCCCGTAGTTCTCGCGGTCGCGTTCTGGCGTGCAAACCGATCGGTATCCGCTCGGCGGGGTAGTCGCGGCCGACCGGGAACGGCCGACACGTTGAGGGCGGGGGCGCGTCTGTCACCGGTATGCAGATCCACTGGCACCGTCGGGACCTCCGCGCCGCCGACAACCGGGCGCTCGCGGCCGCGGCCGACGCGGTCGCGGAGGCGCCCGATCCGTCAGCGGACGGCGTGGTCCCGGTCTTCGTGTTCGACGAGGCGGTCCTCGAACACGCGAGCGGCCCCCGCGTCCGGTACCTGCTCGACGCGCTGGCCGCGCTTCGGGCGTGGTACCGCGAGCGCGGGTCTGACCTCGTCGCCGCCCGCGGGGATCCCGAAACGGCGCTCCCGGAGCTGGCCGATTCGTACGACGCCGAGCGCGTCGTCTGGAACGAAGACTACTCGAAGCTCGCCCGCGAACGCGACGAGCGCGTGCGACGGGCGCTCGACGAGCGCGACGTCGCTGCCGAATCGTTTCACGACGCCATCTTCCACGAGCCCGGATCGATCACCACCAACGACGGCGAGCCGTACTCGGTGTTCTCCTACTTCTGGAAGAAGTGGCGCGACCGGGAGAAGCCGGGGGCGATCGATCCGCCCGACGCCGACGCGCTCGCGGACGTTGCGGGCGAGGACCTCCCGACGATTCGCGCCCTCGGATTCGAGGAGCCGGCGGCCGACGTCCAGCGGGCCGGGACCGAGGCGGCCCGAGAGCGGCTCGGGGCCTTCTGCGAGGACGGGATCTACCGGTACGCCGACGATCGGGACTATCCGGCGCGCGAGGGTGTCTCGCGCCTCTCCGCGGATCTGAAGTTCGGGACGGTCGGGATCCGCGAGGTGTACGAGGCGACCGCGGACGCCGCCGCGCGTGCGACGGGCGACAGCGAGATCGAGTCCGTCGCGGAGTTCCAGTCACAGCTCGCTTGGCGGGAGTTCTACGCGCACGTGCTCTACTTCAATCCGGACGTCGTCACCGCGAACTTCCGCGAGTACGAACACGCCATCGAGTGGCGAGACGACCCCGAGGCGTTGCGGGCGTGGAAGGCCGGAGAGACCGGATACCCGATCGTCGACGCCGGGATGCGCCAGCTAAAGGCGGAGGCGTATATGCACAACCGCGTCCGTATGATCGTCGCGTCGTTTCTCACGAAGGACCTCCTGATCGACTGGCGCGAGGGATACGCCCACTTCCGAGAGCACCTCGCCGACCACGACACCGCAAACGACAGCGGCGGCTGGCAGTGGGCGGCCTCGACGGGGACGGACGCGCAACCGTACTTCCGGATCTTCAATCCGATGACGCAGGGCGAGCGGTACGACCCCGATGCGGAGTATATCGGGACCTACGTTCCGGAGCTCCGCGGTGCCGACCCCGAGCAGATTCACGCGTGGCACGAACTGTCCGCCGAGGAACGAGAGCGGATCGCTCCGGAGTACCCGGCTCCGATCGTCAATCACGCGGAGCGTCGCGAGGCCGCGCTGGCGATGTTCGAGTCAGCGCGCGGCGAGAGCTGAGTAATTCGAAACGGTCGCCACTCCCCGAGAGAGCCATGTTACCACACCCCCCTTAACGTTTAACAGGAATCCGAACGTGGTACGCAGTGGAGGTCCAATTATGAGCTACGAACTCGATCCCCTTCCGTACGACTACGACGCGCTCGAACCGCACATTTCCGAACAGGTCCTGACGTGGCACCACGACACGCACCATCAGGGCTATGTGAACGGCTGGAACGCGGCCGAGGAAACGCTCGAAGAGAACCGTGAAGCCGGCGACTTCTCGTCGTCCGCGGGCGCGATCCGCAACGTGACCCACAACGGCTGTGGACACATTCTCCACGACCTGTTCTGGCAGAATATGTCGCCCGAGGGCGGCGACGAGCCGAGCGGCGCGCTCGCAGACCGCATCGAGGCGGACTTCGGGTCCTACGAGGCCTGGAAAGGCGAGTTCGAGGCCGCGGCGTCCGGCGCCGGCGGCTGGGCGCTTCTCGTCTACGACTCGTTCTCGAACCAGCTTCGCAACGTGGTCGTCGACAAGCACGACCAGGGCGCGCTCTGGGGCAGTCATCCGATCCTCGCACTGGACGTCTGGGAGCACTCCTACTATCACGACTACGGCCCGGCCCGCGGCGACTTCGTCGAGAACTTCTTCGAGGTCGTCGACTGGGGGGAGCCCAGCGCCCGCTACGAGCAGGCTGTCGAACTCTTCGAGTAAGCGAACTCGACACACCCCGATATTTTTTCGAGGGCGGCGTCCGGTGAGCCACTGCTCACGGCGTGCCAGTGAATATCACGATCCGCTCCCCCGTTGTCGTGGGGCGCGCACTTGGTCCGCGGAAATCGTGACAACTGTCCACTCGATGGTCGTGGTACCGCGACCCTCGCAAGTCTTATCCGGGAATGGGGTCTACGTTTGTTTGCAATGGCAAACGGTAAGGTTGATTTCTTCAACGACACAGGCGGTTACGGTTTCATTTCGACGGACGACGCTGACGACGACGTTTTCTTCCACATGGAGGATGTTGGCGGCCCGGACCTCGAAGAGGGCCAGGACGTCGACTTCGAGATCGAGCAGTCCCCCAAGGGACCGCGCGCGACGAACCTCGTTCGTAACTAATACCGACTTCGGTCGTCGTTCGCGGCGACAGTAGACGGCACGTACTTTTCCCGAGTTCGCTCGGGGATTTCCACACCACTGATACTGATTGTTCTCGTCTCGTACCGTTGAGCGCCCGCCCCAGTGACGGCGCTCACCGGAACACAGCGGGAACAGCCGGTATGAGCCGCGGGGCTCGGTTCCGACGCGGTTATCGGGAGCAGGTCCGCCGGACGGGGACCGTTCTCGCGAGCAGTCCGAAACGCTCAGTTTCACTGCAGGCGTTTCTCCACCGGTGACTGTCGATCGCGGCGCTGACGAGGGCGACGACGATCGGAGCCGACAGGACGGCGACCGCCGAACCGGCGTGTTGGTCGTTTCGACGGACGCGGAGCGTCGCGACGCGTTCGCGCTCCGACGGGCCGTGTTCGTGGGCGAGCAGGGCGTCAACGAGGATATCGAGTGGGACGAACACGACGAACCGGACGCGAAAGCGACGCATTTCGTCGCCTACGACGGCGGCGATGTCGTCGGCGCGGCGCGACTCCGGGGCGTCGGGACCGACTCGGAGACCACGGGGACTGCCAAGGTCGAACGCGTCGCCGTCGCCGCCGACCGTCGCGGCGAGGCGTGGGGGCGCCGCGTGATGGACGCTGTCGAATCGTATGCCCGCGAGGCGGGCTTCGACTCGCTGCACCTCCACGCCCAGACGCCGGTGCGGGGGTTCTACGAACGGCTCGGGTACGATGCGTTCGGCGAGGAGTTCGAGGAAGCGGGGATTCCGCACGTCAAGATGGAGAGGGCACTCGGCGGCGACGAGTTCTGAAGTGACGCCCGCGCTGGGTCTGCCCGAGAGAGTCGTCGCCAACGAGTGCGACCGCTAACGAGTGTTTATATACGAAGCCGCGGCCAGAGCCCGTGTGACCTGAGAGCGGCCCCGCGTCGAGCCGCGGTTGTTCGGCACGTCGACGCGGGAGGCATTCGCAAACTGTCGTGCCGACTGTTCGCCCTCTATCGCAGCCGCTTCGAGACGTACGGGCCGTCCTGGTGGTAGCCGAGCTTCTGGCGGTAGTACTGCCGGACGCCGATGCCCGAGATGATCGCGAGCTTCTCATAGCCCGCGTCGGCAGCGAGTCCCTCCGCGCGGCGAACGAGCCGCCGCCCGTAGCCGCGGTGCTGCCACTCGCCCTCGCCGCTGCCGATTCCGGCTTCGCTGCCGTAGACGTGGAGCTCGCGGACGATCGCGGCGCCTTCGAGTTCCCGCCGGACCGGGTCGTTCGGGAAGCGGAGCCGACAGAACCCCACGAGCAGGTCCTCGACCGGGTCCTCGAACGCGAGGAACCGTTCGGTCCCGCCGGCGACGTCGTAGGTCTTCACGTTCAGCTCGACCCGTTCCGGGTCCGGGTCGGCCTCGTTCATCCCTGCCTCGCGGGCGCGGATGTCCCGCAGCTCTATCCCCTTCTCCTCAGCGCGCTCTTCGGCGAGCTGTCTGAGGTTCGACTTCCAAACGCCCGCGTCGATGAAGTCTGCGGGAATGTCCCGCTGAACGCGCTGGAGACGCGTGTACTCGGGGATCATCCCCATCACTTCGGCGACGATGTCTGCGGCCTCGTCGTTGCCGAGCGGGTCGAACTCGCCGCGCCGCCACTGGTCGTAGACGCGCGTCCCGCGGACGACGAGCGTCGGGTAGATCTTGAGGTAGTCCGGGCGGTACGCCTCGCGCTCGAACAGCTGCCGGAAGTCCTCGAGGATCATCTCCTTTGTCATCCCCGGCTGGCCCGGCATCATGTGGAAGCCGACCTTGAACCCCGAGTCCCGGAGCCGGCGGTTCGCGTCGATCGACGCCTGGACGCCGTGGCCGCGGTGCATCTCCCGGTTGATCCGCTCGTAGGTCGTCTGAACGCCGACCTCGACTTTCGTCGCGCCGAGATCGAGCATCCGGTCGATCTGCTCGGGGTCGCACCAGTCGGGCTTCGTCTCGAACGTCGTGCCGATGTTCCGGATGTCGGCCGTCTCGTTCTCGGTGATGACGTCCTCGACGTAGCGGAACTCGACGTCTCCGGGGTCGGGTTTGAACGACTGATCCTCGGCGGGCTCGGGATCGGCGTCGAGGTCGTAGTCGTTCAGCGCCTCCAGCGCGCGCTTGACGAACCACTCCTGGTAGTCGTGGCTCCGGGCGGTCATCGTCCCGCCCATCAGGATGAGTTCGACCTTGTCCACCGGGTGGCCGATGTGCCTCAGCTGTTCGAGTCGGAGCGTCACCTGACCGTACGGGTCGTAGTCGTTCTGCTCGCCGCGGGCGGCCGCCGGCTCGTGGCCGGTGTACGACTGCGAGGAATCGAACTCCGAGGCCGGTCCGCCCGGGCAGTAGAGGCACTTCCCGTGTGGGCACATCTGCGGCGAGGTCATGATCGCGACCGGTGAGACGCCCGAGGCGGTCCTGACGGGCTTTCGGCGGACGACCTCTTTCACCTCCTCGCGACGGTCCTCGGGCGCATAGGAGAGGATAGCCGCGTTCTTCGGCACCTTCGGCGAGGAGTGCGTCGAACACGCATCGAGCTTCGCCGACTCAAGGTCGTCACGACCGACCTCGTCCTCGAGAATCCGCTCGACGAGATCCTCGCAGGTCCGGCGGAACGCCTCGGTCTCCGTCGGGTCGGGATCCGGACCGGTGTCAGAGCTCACGTGGGGATCGCCTCCGGTCGTTCCGAAGCACGCGTCGACAGCCGTCGCGAGCGGCGACTCATTACGCGTGTCTCGTCCCGTTTCGGGGTTAAGCGTGTCGCTCCCGAGCGTAGGGAATTATGAGAAAGGGACGCAGGTGGCCGCTCAGCGAGCGCGGGGGGCGACCGCGCGCACCTTAGAGTTGTTCGACGACCGCCTCGGCGACGGCGTCGACCACGTTGTCGCGAGCGCCCGAGAGGAACTCGACGCGGTTCTGACGGATCCCCACGGCGGTGATGCCGCCCTGCGGGACGGCGTCGCGAGCCGTCGACGCCACCGCGCGGACGTCCACGTCGTCGCTCGTGCGAACGAACAGCTCGTCCATCGCGTAGACGATGGTCGCCGGTCGCTCGTCGTCGGCCCGGCGGTGAAGCGCGTCCGCGAGCAGCGATGTCGGGGGGAAGTCGAACCGGTGGCTGTAGGAGTCCGCGTCGAGGACGGCGACGGAGGCGCCGTCGACGTCGCGGTGCTCGACGTTCGCCTGTGCGGTCTCGACCTCATCGTCGAGTTTGATGCGGAACTGCTCGGAGACGTGGCCGGCGAGGCCGCCGTCGGTGTCGTCGAACAGAAGGTCGGTGACGAGCTCCCGCTTATCCTGATACGACTGGTAGTACGCCTCCAGCGCGATTGCCTCACGGAGTTCCCGCGTCCGGTCGGCGTCGTAGCCCGCCTCTTCGGCGAGGTCGGCGTACGCCGCTGGCGTGTCCTGCCAGTAGCTCACAGCCGGGAGATGGGAGAGGTCGTCGCTCACGTCGGCGTTAACGACCGCCCCGAGGTTCGCCCCGAGCGCGCCGGTCGAGAGACCGCCGGCGTCGACGTCGGTGAGACTCGGCGAAACGAGGACGCTCGCCTCGTCAACGATCTCCGGATCGACCGGCGCGGCGTCGACGACGACACGCGAGGCGCCGTAGACGCCGAGGAGGCCGAGCCCGTCCAGCGAGTCGGTGGTGCCGCCGACGCCGACGAGGATCACGAGCGGGAGCTTCTCGCCGTGGCGCTCGTTGTCCTGCAGCATCCGCGTCACGTCGTTCGTCGCGGCGTCCATCCCGTAGACGGGGTCGTCGAGCGGGCGGCGGTTGAGGAAGTGGTACTCGGCGTCCGCGCGGGCGTGCTCCTCGCGGATGAGCGGCAGCACCGCCCGTTCGATCGCCGCGCCGGCCACGTAGCCGTCGGCGGTGGCGGCGTGCCGGATCACGATCGGTCGCGACTGCAGCACGGCCGTACGGATCGCCTCCGCGGCGTCGCCGAGCTGTTCGGTCACGGCCTCGACGGCGTCGTGTGCGGCGAGCGGCTCTACCGCGTCCGGTCGGGCCTTCTCCGAGAGCGCGTCGGCGAGGCGCGTTTCGACTGCCTCCGCGTCCTCGCCCTCGAGGACGGTCAGCTCCTCCGTTTCGACCTGCAGTTCGCCGCGCCGCATCTCGACGTCACCGTCGAGTCGGACGGTGTCTCCCTCCTCCACCTCGGGGTAGGCGCGGACGCCGGCTTCGACGAACGCCGCGGCGTCGACGACCGCCGTCTCGTCGCGCACCTCGAAGATCGTCGGGCCGCCAGTCTGTCGCGCGCCGATGATCTCGCCCTCGAGTCGAACCCGCTCGTCGACGCGGTCGCCGAGCGAGTCGACGGTGACGCGCTCCGGCGGTTCGTCGCTCTCAGCGTCGGCTGCGACCTCGGCGGCGGCGTCCACCGCGGCCTCGTCGGCGGCCTGGACGGCGCGTTGGTCAGCCTCCTCCCCGCCGGTGGTGTCGTCCGTTCGGTCGTCGGACGCGTCCGCGGAGACATCCGCGTCAGCGGCGGTTTCGTTGGCCGTCGTGTCCGCCCCAGTCGTTCCGTTCGACTCCCTGCCGTTCGCCTTGCGGGACTTCGTCGGGGCGCCCTTCGGCGTCTTCTTGACGGGCGTGGGTCCACCGTCGCGGTCCTCGGACTCGATCGGTTCGCCGTCGGCGTCGCCGTCGGGGTCGTGCACCCGCGCGCCGCGAAACTCGGATTCCGCCTGCCGGATCGACCAGCCGAGGTCGATGTTCCCGTTGTCTCTGACGTTCTTCACCTGAACGAAGACGGTGTCGCCCGACTCCCAATCGAGGCTCTCAAGACGGCGGTCGAGTTCGCTGCGGTGCAGGAGCCCGGTCACCCCGGGCGCGAGGTCGACGAAAACGCCGAAATCCGCGAATCCATCGACGGTACCCTTGTAGTACCGCCCCGGCGTGAGCTGTTTCGGGGAATTTCCCCGGAAATCGAACCAGACGTCTTCGTCGTGCGTAATCCAATCCATTGCGTGAGTAGAATATGTCGCGCCTAAAACGATTGTCGAATCCCGTCCGTGAGCGAAGTCCCCGATCCGGAGGGAACCGAACGGATCCTGTCAGACGATTCCGACCATCCGGAGGACGGTCCGGCCGGCGTCGATGCCGCCGAACACCGAGCCGAACAGGAGCACTGCGGGCACGGACCCGGCGAGTGCGGCCCGAGCGGTGGTCGTCCCGTGGACCTCGCGCAGGCCCGCAATCAGTAACACCGCACCGTAGAGCGCACAGGCGAGCCGGAGCGCGGGCGAGGGAAAGCCGGCGAAGACGCACGGGGCCGCGGCGTACGCGATCACCTGCACCGTCTCGCTGATCCCGCCGCGGTCCCGAACGGTGAGAATCAGGAGAACTGTCTGGAGCGCGGCGGTCAGATGGAGCGCCGCGGGCGCGACGATGAGCGCCACGGCCGCGAGTGCGAGGACCGCCGAGACGGCCGTCCCGCCGGCGAGCGACGGAATCCGCTCCGGTGAGAACGCGAACAGCCCGGTGGCGTAGGCGGCCGCGATGACGACTGCGAAGACGAGCCCCGGTGCCTGATCGCCCGGCGCGACCCCGTTTCTGAAGAACTGCCGCGGGCGGATCAGGACCTCGAGCCACGCTCTCGCGACGCCGCGCGCCCCGCGGTCGCGCCCGCCCTCCGGATTCTCCACCCACGTCGTCATAGTCTCTCTACCTCCGGTTAGTCGCGGCGAAGCGTATGACAGTTCCGACACCGCGCCTCGTAGGACTCGTCGGCGCCCACGACGATCGTCGGCTCGTCGGCGTGTGCTGGCTCCCCGTCGACGAACCGCTGATTCCGCGTCGCGGGCTCGCCGCACTGCGTGCAGATCGCCTGCAGCTTGTCGACGTACTCGGCGACGGCCATCAACTGCGGGAGGGGCTCGAACGGCTCGCCGCGGTACGTCTGGTCGATACCGGAGACGAGCACGCGGCGGCCGTCGTCGGCGAGCGCCTGACAGACGTCGACCAACTCCGAGGAGAAGAAGTTCGCCTCGTCGACCGCGACGACGTCCTCGCCGTTCAGGTGGTCTCGGATCTCCCAGACGGCCGACCCCTCGTTCGGAACAACGGCGGCCCCCCACTGTCGGCCCACGTGCGAGCCGACAGTGGCCTCGCCGTATCGGTCGTCGATCGCGGGTTTGAACACCGCGATCTCCTGGCCCGCGATCTCGGCGCGACGGAGCCGGCGGAGGACCTCCTCGGTCTTCCCGGAGAACATCGACCCAGTGACGACCTCGACCCAGCCGCTGTTCGTGATGGCGTGCATACGACCTCCGAGTGCGGTGGAGGAGCAAAACCGTTGGTGATTCGACGACGCCGGCTCCGGAAACCGGCCGTCGACCGCAGTCGCGCTCCGCGGTCGTTACCGGCCGTCGGCACCGACGTTCTCGTCGGCCTCGAACGTGTGTGGATCGGGCTCGATATTGGCGTACTCGACGGCTCGACGACCGAGCACACGAACCCGGTCATCGAGTTTCTCGTCGGTGATGTCGCCGCCGTCAAACCGCCTCGAAACGTTCGGGAGCGCCGCCTGGTGGGGAATCACCCACGCGTCGAGCGCGCGGCAGACCGACCGGAGGTGCTCCAGCGCGGTGACCGGAAATCCCCCGCCGGCGACCGCTAACAGGCCGACCGTTTTCCCCTCGAACTCGTCGAAGCCGCAGTAGTCCAGCGCGTTCTTCAGCACGCCCGAGTACGAGCCGTGATACATCGGCGTCCCCAAAAGGATCGCATCGGCCTCTCGAATTCGTCGGGTGAGCGCGTCGCCGTCGCCCTGCCGGTCCACGTCGGGATCGAACGTCGGCAGTTCGTACTCCCTGAGATCCAGCACCGCGCCGGTTCCGCCGGCCGCACGAGTCCCATCGAGCGCGCGTTCGAGCGCTCGCCGGGTGTAGCTCTCCCCGCGCAGACTCCCACAGACGGCAACCACGTGCGCGCCGGATGCCGAGCCGTCGGATGACATACGGTGAACTCGGTCGGGCGTCTCAAGAAACCATCGTCGAAAGGAGTCACGTCACCGAAACAGCCCGATCCCAATGGAAAACGGTTCGCCCCGCCGCCGGAGTTTCTCCGCGCAGCGCGTTTCAATCGGCGTACAGCGAGTACGTGATAACGGCGAAGCCGATGAACGTCAAGATCGCGTCGATGAGCAACCCGGTGGCGAGGTCGACGCCGAGGATGAAATCGAAGGTGCCGCCCAGGAGCGCCCCGAGCGTGATGACCCCGAACCCGATCGCGAGCGCCCGGAGCGACTGGGTGCCCGTCTTTCGGTAGGCCTTCAGCGAGAAGTACGTGATGAGTCCGCCGAGGACGAGGATCCCCGTCTTCACCACGATGATTCCCGTTGCGATACTCGCGGATGTGGTCGTGTGTACCATTATGTTTCCTCCCGTACGGCGGTCCAGATGTCTGCGAGCCGCTCTTCGGGCCCCTGATCGGGGCGGGCGATCTCTACGTCGAGGTCGCGCCCCTCGGTGAGCGCGATTCGGACCTCCTCGAACGCGACCGAGTACGTGGTCGTGTGGTGGCCGTCCGATCGGATCTCGGTCCCCTCTTCGAGCAGTCCGGATTCGGTGAGGAGATCCAGCTTCCGATACGTCGTCGACAGCGGGATGTCACAGCACTCAGAGAGCTCGTTCGCCGTTTTCGGCTCGTCGAGTCCTCTGATGATGGCTCTCGCATCTGCGTCGTCGAGCGCGTCGAGGACGGGCTGGAGGTCCGACGACTCGTTCGCGGACGGCTCGCGCGCCATTACCGGGACGAGGAGCACCGACGGTATTAATCTCCCGGGATTCGCGCGAGGCCGACGGTCCGTCCGTAGGCAACGCCTTTGGTGGCGTCCCACCAACGGCGCGGCGTGAGCGATCCGAAACCGTTCCGATACGACGCCGAGGTCCCGCCGGGGAAGACCCGCCACCTCCGCTATGAGATCAGCGAGACGTATATGGGGGATCCCGTCGAGATACCCGTAACCGTCATCAACGGCGAACACGGCGGGCCGACAGCCTTCCTCTCGGCGGCGATACACGGCGACGAACTCAACGGGGTGAAGGTACTGCAGGAGGTGGCGGACCGATACGACCCGGCGGACGTGCACGGAACGATCGTCTGCGTACACGTCGCGAACGTCCCGGGATACCTCGCCCAGCAGCGGTACATCCCCATCTACGATCAGGACCTGAACCGGTCGTTTCCGGGTCGGTCGGGATCGAACACCGCCGAGCGGATGGCGAATCGAATCTACGAGCGCTTCGTCAGGCCCTGCGACTTCGGCATCGACTTTCACACCTCGACGCGAAACCGGACGACGATGTATCACGTCCGCGCGGACACGGCTCGCCCCGAGGTCAACCGCCTCGCCAGGGCGTTCGCGTCGAATCTCATCCTCTCGGGGGAGGCCGACGCCGGATCGCTCCGAACGGTCGCGACGAACGACGGAATCCCCACGATCACCGTCGAGATGGGTCGAGCACACCGCTTCCAGCCGGCGCTGATCGACCGCGCGCTCGAGGGCGTCGAGAGCGTCCTCGCCGAGTACGAACTCCTCCCCGACGCCCCCGTCAGGTGGCCGGGATGGACTCGCGTCGTCGACAGCAACGGCGACAAGACGTGGCTGCGGGCCGACACCGGCGGCCTCGTCGAGATGCAGTACGGCTCGGTCCCGCTGGTCTACGAGGGCGACACGATCTGTACGATCTCCGATCACTTCAAGGAGCGAGAGCAGCGCGTCGCCGCCCCGTTCACGGGACTCATCATCGGATCGCTACAGAACCCGGTCGCGGCTCCGGGACATCCGCTCTGTCACCTCGTCGGCGTCGACGACGCGACGCTCCGGGAGATCGAACGGGAGGTCGAAGCGGGGGATTTTTCGGAACGACCCTGGGTGTAGCGGTGTCTCGTGAGCGTTCGACACAGAGTCGTTCCGAAGGACGGCCTTGGGCGTAGGGTGGCCTAACGCCCCACGGGGGACCGGATCAGACCTCGTCGGCGACGCGGCGGAGCGTCCGATAGCCCGCGTCGCCGTAGGCGATGAACCGAACGTCGGAGAGCGACGCGGGATCGAACGCGCGGATCTCGTCGGCGATGATCCGCGCCCCGTCTTCGAGGGGGAAGCCGGCGACGCCGCAGCCGAGCGCGGGGATCACCAGCGACTCGCAGCCGAGTTCGTCGGCGCGTTCGAGCGAGTTCCGCGTCGCGTCGCGGATGCTCGCCTCGGTGGCCTGCCCGTCGCCGTAGTGCGGCATCGCCGCCGCGTGGATGACGTAGTCGGCGTCGAGGTCGTAGGCGTCGGTGACGGCGACGTCGCCGAGGTCGATCGGCCCCTTCGTGACCGCCGCCTGATTCAGCGCCTCGCCGCCGCCGCGACGGAGCGCGCCGGCGACACCGGACCCCATCTGGAGACTCGTTCCGGCGGCGTTGACGAGCCCGTCTGCGGACTGCTGTGCGATGTCGCCCTGGATGACGGAGAACTCCATACGCCAGTGTTCGCCGCCATTGACAAAACTCCCGGTGGTGATCGTGCGGGCCCGCGACGGGGTCGAACCGAAGGCTCTTGTCTCGATCGCCCCTCGGGCGAGTATGGACGATCGATCAGCGGAGCCCCCGCTGCTTGCGGCCGTCGCGGCGCGGGCGGTCCGCGCCGGCGGCGACTACCTCGCCGACGCGTTCCGCGACGTCTCGATCGAAGCCGAGTACGGCACCGACGACGTGAAATCGGCCGCCGATCGGACCGCAGAGCGGCGCGCGCTGGCCGTGATCGAGGAGGCGTACCCCGAGCACACGATCCACGGCGAGGAGTCCGGGCGCAACGGTGATCACCGCTACGAGTGGGTCGTCGACCCGCTGGACGGCACGAACAACTTCGTCGCCGGCATCCCCTCGTTCGCGACGGCGGCGTGCGTCCTCGACGAGGGCGACCCGCTCGTCGCGGCGGTCTACGAGCCGCTCCCCGACTCGCTGTACCTCGCGCGTCGCGGGGACGGCGCGACGGTCGACGGCGAGACGCTCATCGCCGGGAACGACCGCTCGCTCCCGCAGGCGACGGTGTCGTTCGTCGTGGGGCTCCCCGCCGTCCGCGACGACGACCACAGCGCGACGGCTCGGTCGATGAAGTCGGCGATCGAGTCGCGCTGTAAGCGCGTCATCGACACGTGGTCTCCCTGCGTCGACTGGGGGCTCCTCGCCCGCGGCGGGATAGAGGGGCTCGTCGCCTACCGGCCGGACGTCTACGAGCAGTACGCCGGATCACTGCTCGCAGCCGAGAGCGGCGTCGCGCGTCGGGTCTTCGACCTCGAGGGCGGAGCACCGACGGAAGTCGGCCGCGATGCGACCGGCGTGGGCGGTCTCTACGTGGCGGCGACGGATCGGGCGACGTGCGACCGACTCGCCGACGCCGCGACCGCCGCATTCGGGTGAGAGGAGCGCCGACGCCGACGGCGCCACCGTGGAAAACAGAGACGTATCGACGGCGCCACAGCGGAGAAAACGGTGACGTACCGACGGCGCCGCGACGGGGAACCGGGCGCGTCGGAACCGCCGGGTTTCAAGCGCCGCCGGTTCGTTCCGCCGCTATGGTACTCGACACCGTGATGACCACCCTGCACGTCCTCGTCGGGGCGCTGTGGGTCGGCAGCGTCGTCTTCGTCGCCGCCGTGATCCTCCCCGCCGCGGTCGAGGGAGCGCTCGACGCGGCCCCGCTACAGACGATCGCCGATCGGCTCGTCTATCTCTCGCGGGGCGCGTCGGTCGTGATGTTCGCCACCGGCGGGCACCTCGCCGGCACGCGCTACACCGTCGAGACGCTCACCGGGACCGGTCGCGGACACCTCGTACTGGCGATGCTCGCGCTGTGGCTCGTGCTCACCGCGCTCGTCGAGATCGGCCGGGGCCGTATGACCGACGGCCTCCGAGAGAAACGCGTCCGAACGCCCGCCGGGGCCGCGCTGACGACTTTCCGGGCGGCCGCCGTCGTGGGCATCCTGCTCCTCGTCGACGCGGGCATACTCGCGTCAGGGATCGCTCTGTACTGAGACCGATGAACAGGCTCCACCCCCGCATTCGACTGCTCTGGCTGGTCCGGGCCGTGCTGACGGCGGCGATTCTCGCCGGCGTCGCATTCGGCGTCCAGCAGTTCGTCGATCCCCCGTGGCTTCCCGGCTGGGCGTCAGTCGGGGTCTTCGTCGCCGTCGCGGCGCTCGGCGTCACGTTCGCCCTGCTCCGCTATCGAGTGTGGCGGTACGAGATCCGCGGGGACTCGCTGTATCTCGAACGCGGCGTGCTCACGCGGGTCCGGACGGTCGTTCCCTTCGTCCGCATCCAACACGTCGACACCGCGCGGTCGCCGACCGAGCGCCTCGTCGGCCTCGCGAGCACGGTGGTCTACACCGCCGGCTCGCGCGGTGCCGACGTGTCCATCCCGGGACTGGCGCCCGGCGACGCCGACGACCTCCGCGAGCGGCTGAAGCGGCTCGCGATCCGCTCGGAGGGCGAGGACGCCGTCTGAGATGCCCCGAACGCTCTCGCCGCTTTCGGTCCCCTACCGCGTGTTCCAGCGGGGCAGCGGCATCGCCGTCGCGCTGGCGTTCGTCCTCTTCGGCGGCAGCAGCGGCCTCACGGCGATCGGCCCGGCGGGACCGCTCGCCCTCCTCGCGGTCGCGGGGGTGGCGGCGCTCGCGCTGGTCGGCTACGAGGTGGCCTACGTCAGGCGGTTCAGCTACGAACTCGCGGGGGACACCCTCGACATCGACTCCGGCGTCTTCTCGCGACGGAGCCGCGAGATCCCGCTCCGCCGGATACAGAACGTGGACATCTCGCGGAACCTCCTCCAGCGGCTGCTCGGGATCGCGCTCGTCTCCTTCGAGACCGCCGGCGGCGGCGAAACGGAGGCACAGCTCCGCTTCGTCAGCTTCGAGGAGGCAAAGCGGCTCCAGAGCGAACTGGGCCGTCTGAAACGTCGCGAATCCGAGAGTCCCGCTGCGGGGCGCGACGCGACCGAGGAATCCATCGACGGCGAGGCGGGCGGGGGACGGGCGGGCGGGGGCGTCACCCTCCCGGAACGGACCGAACTGTTCTCTCTGGGCCGGCGCGAGCTCGCGGTCCTCGGGGCGCTCTCGGTCGACCTCCGGGTGCCGGGGATCCTCTTCGTCGTCGTGTCGACGATCGGCTCGACAGTCGTGTCGGGATACCTCTCGACGGTTCCCCGCGCCACGCTCGTCCTCGTCGGCGGCGCCGTCCTCGTCGCCGTGGCGCTCGTCTCGTGGCTCGTCGGGGCCGCGGCCGCCATCGTCGAGTACTACGACTTCCGGCTGGTCCGCGCCGGGGACGAACTCCAGTACGAGCGTGGGCTGCTCCAGCGGTACGACGGCTCAATCCCGTTCGAGAAGATCCAGACGCTGACGATCGCCGAGAACCCGCTGAAGCGGTACTTCGGCTACGCGACGCTGTACATCGAGACCGCCGGGTACGCGCCGGGGAGCTCCGGCGGCGGTCGCGGCTCCGAGGCGGCGGTTCCCATCGCCGAGCGCGAGCACGTGCTGGAACTCGTCGAGGCGCTCGAGCCGGTCGGCGACGTCGAGTTCGATCGACCGCCGAAACGGGCGCGGGAGCGCTATCTCGTCCGCTACCTGCTCGTCGTGGGCGCGTTCACCGCCGCCCTCTACGGCGCCGTCTCGCTGCTCTCGCTTTCGGTTCCGTGGTGGCCGCCGCTCTTTTTGGTACCGTTCGCGGTCGCCTACGCGCACGCGACGTGGCTGCACCGGGGCCACTGGCTGGGCGAGCACCACGCGGTCACGCGGAACGGCGTCCTCCGTCGGGAGACGAAGATCGTGCCCTACTACCGGATCCAGACGGTCATCGACTCCCGGAGCGTCTTCCAGCGGCGCCGCGACCTCGCGACCGTCACGATCGACACCGCCGGGTCGCTCTCGCTCGGCGGGAGGGATGCTGCGGCCGTCGACGTCGACGGCGCCCGCGCCGACGAACTTCGCGAGGAGCTCGAAGCGCGCCTCGACCGCGCCGTCGACGCCTACCGGGCCGGCCGCGCGGGCGTCGGAATCGGGGGCGATCCGGACGACAGCCCCGGCCGCGACGCCGACGCCGAGGCCCCGAGTCCGGATCAAGACGCGGGAGACGAGGGGCCTGCCTCGGAGCCCGACAGCGACTGAGAACCAAGCCCCGGAGAGGCGAAGGCCCGCCGAGAACGGCGGAATTCGCGCCGGACGCTCGAGTGAGACTCTCCGAGGGCAAACGATAGCCCACCCAATCGTCGTCGGTTGGAACCCCTCAATCGTCGGCTGGGACGGCCGACTTCGGGCGGGCGGGCTCGGGGGCGCTGGCGGCCGGTTCCGCGGCGTCGTCGAGTCCCGTCCACGCGAGCTCCTCGTCGTACCGGAACGCGGCGTGGTCCCGGGTGGGATCGACGACGGTCAGCGAGAGCCAGTCGTTGTCGAGCAGTTCCGCAAGCTGCTCGTGCTCCTCGAGGACCTCGGTGACGCGCTCGACCGGCGCGTGAATCACCGTCGAGAGCCGGAGCGGCTGGTGGTACGGCTCGTCGTCCGCGGCCATCACCGACTGGAGCGGGAGGCCGCACATCAGATCGCCGCCGTTGCCCTGGTAGACGCCGACGTTTCCGACGGGGTTGTGCGTCACCTTCGACCCGCTCCCGTAGGCGGCGGTGTCGACGGTGGCGAAGTAGTACTGGCAGTTGATCCACTGCGTGACGACCATCGGCCCGGTCAGGATCGCCTCCAGGGCGTCGCCGCCGTCGTCGGTCCGCCAGTCGTAGGAGTGGAGGAACGAGCGCCCGCCGAGGTCCAAGTCGTCGGTGAGCTCCCGCGGCCCGACGACGAACCCGGCGTTGCCGGCGAGGCCCCACTCCGGACGGGTCTCCGCCCAGTCGGCGGCCCGGCGCTTCGTCTCACGGTCGGCCCGCGAGGGATCGACACCCATCGACTCGACGCGTTCGGCGGCGGCGCCGGCCGTGGCGTCCGCGAGGTCGGCGCGCAGTTGTTCGACCTCGTCGGCGTGGCTCTCGGGCACGTCCGCGTCGAACAGCGTCACTTCGTCGGTCGTGGTGTTGTGCTCGCCGGCGACGAAAACTGTGTCATCGGGGACGTCGATGCCGCGCTCGGCCAGCGCCGCCCGCACCGCCTCGTCGTTGCAGATCGCCGCCAGCACGCGCGCGTTCGGCCCGCCGGGGTTGCCGGCGCAGGCCCCGCAGTCGAGGCTCGACCCGAAGGGGTTGTTCGCCGTCTCGCTGGCGTGGCCCGCGAACACGACGACCCGCGCGAACTCCTCCCAGCCCATCAGCTCGAAGGCGGCCGCGGCGTACTCGACGCGCTCTTCGAACGTGAGCCCCGACGGGAGGCCGCCATCGCTCCCCGGCTCGCGTTCGAGCGCCGGCGCGCAGAACTCGTGAACGCCCGGGACCCGCGCCTCGACCGCGTCGAGAGCGTCGTGAACGCGGTCCGGAACCAGCGTCCGGGCCGCGAGCGCGATTCCGTAGCCGCCGCCCGCGGTCTCGACGAGGCTGAACGCGGTCGCGGCGTTTGACTTCAGCGTCTCGAGGACGGTCTCGCCGGCCTCCAGCGCGTTCGTCCATCGCTCGCGCGTCGCGCGCCGGTGGTCGTGGTCGGCGGTCGGCCGCTCCTCGATGCGGTGGGCGGCGTCGACGATCGGTGGACACGCGTCGGTCTCGACCCCGGAGTCGTACGCCTCGTACTGCATCGGGATGCCGAAGAACCCGGCGTACCCGTGGGTTTCGTACTGCCCGACCGACTCGACGTGTCGGCGGATGACCTCCGAGCGCGTGTCGATACAGAAGACGAACTGGGCGTCGGGACGGCCCTCGTCGCTCCCGTCGGCGTCGTCGAGGGAGGCGCTCTCCGCCGCGACCGCGCCGACGAGTTCCTCGCGGTACGTCGCCTCCCAAGCGCTCAGCCACGCCTCCGCGAGCGGGGCACTGCCGACCCCTGTTCCCCCGTCCCCGTCCGCGTCGTTCTCGACGCCCACACGACCGGTCGCCGATCCGCCGCCACCGTCCGCGCCCTCGGGAGCGATCGGCGCGCCGAAGACGTCGGCGAGCGTCATCCGGACCGCCAAATAGCCCGGAAGCGTGATCGGCTGCGCCGACTGCCAAGCGCCCTCCTCCCCGATGCGCTGTCTGATCAGGCCGGTCCAGCCGGGAAGCGCCGCGAGGTGGTGCTCGACGATGGCCACCCACCGATCGCGCGGGTAGTTCTCGAACCGCTCGGCGAGCGCGTCGATCGGATCCGCGGGCAGGCCGGCGATCGCCGACCGGTCGGGGATCTCGCGGTCGTGCCGCGCCGCCGCGCGGAACGCGTCGTAGAACCCCTGTGAACGCCCCGGCAGCGACCACGCCGCGGCGCCCTGGTCTAAGAACGCCGACAGCCACTTCGCGAGGACGGCGTCGACGCGGTCTTCCGGCGTCTCCGCGGCGCCGGGGGACGCGGTCGCGGACGCGGCGTGCCCGGACTCGGCGGACGCCATCCGGTCGAGGAGCGTCTCGGGGTCGGCGTCGTAGCCGCGCCGCGAGAGCTCCGCGCGGAGGAGTTCGGGGTCGATCTGTCCCCGCTCCCAGGCGCGGCCGAACACCGACGCGCTCGGGTACCCGTCGGCGCCGTACAGCCGCTCGCCGCGCTCGACCGCCTCGTGGAAGGGACGGTCCTCGAAGCCGGCCAGCGGGTTAGCCGTCACGAACGAGTGGAGCGGCCAGACGCGGCCGACGGCACGCTCTGCCTGCTCGATGCTGTCGCGAATCGCGGTCTCGTCGTGCGTCTCGCTATCAGTACTCATTGTATTCCTCCGTGGACGTCAGGACGGTCGCAGCGGGCGGCTGTGCGGCGTTCAGAAGCGCCACGTAAAGCCGCCGACTGTGCCTGTAGGCGCCCGTCTCGACGGCGACGTAGGTGACGAGAAACGCCGCGGTAACGAGGCCGTGGGCGAGGGTCAGCTCCGCAGGTGCGGCGACGACCGGCAGGTCGTGCAGGACCCGCTCGACGGTGCGATAGACGGCTCCGTAGACGGCGATCGCGGGGAGGAACACGAGTGGGATCGCCCCCAACCGCGCCGACATCGGAAGGGCGGTCCGAGCGAGGGCCGTCCGGGCGGCGTGCAGCGTCGTCACCACGACGATCAGCGTCAACAGGAGTCCGCTGTCCAGCCCCGCGCCCTTCCCGGTGAGCGCCACGAAGACCGCGCCGCCGGCGAGCGCCGAGACCAGTGAGACGGCGAGACCGACCGGGCCGAGGGAATCGCCCTCGCGCCCCGCGTCGGGACCGACGTGTTCGACTCGGCTCCCCGACGCGAGGAACTTGTAGGCCTTGTAGAAGCCGTGTAGGATCAAGTGTGCGATCGCGGCGCCGAAGAACCCCAGGCCGGCCTGCATAATCATGAATCCCATCTGGCCGACCGTCGAGCAGCCGAGCCGACGCTTGACGTCGGGCTGGACCGACTTGAGGAGCTTTCCGCCGAGCGCGCTCGCCGCGCCGACGACGACGATGGCGAGCATCACCGCCGGTTCGGCCGTGACAACCGGCGCGAAGCGGAGCAGGAGGATCCCACCGGCGTTGACGAACCCGGCGTGCATCAGCGCCGAGGCCGGCGTCGGCGCCGTCATCGAGGAGAGGAGCCATCCGTGGAACGGCAGCAGTGCCGACTGGATCATCGCCGCCAAGACGAGCGCTCCCGCGACGGCGAACACCGTCGTCGTCGGGAGCGACCCGGGCGCCGCGACGGCCCCGGAGACGGTCGTCGCGCCGGTCTCCCACCAGAGGACGGTCAGCGCGGCGCCGACGAGGGCGCTGCTCCCGAGGAAGTACCGGCGGGCGAGTCGCGCGGCCGACTGCGCTTGGGGCCACCCGGGCACGTGACCGATCAGATCGGCCATCACGAGCCCCATCACGAGCCAAGCGGCGACGAAGGCGACCGCGTGATCGGCGGCGGCCAGCGTCATCACCGCCAGCGTGAAAGCGAGCGTCCGGCCGAAGAACCGGACCATCCCGCGAGTCCCCGCCAGATACCGCAGGGAGTAGCTGTCGACGATCCCAGCGAAGAAGGTCACGACAACCCAGAGCAACAGCGTGAGCCCGTCGACGGCGAACGGGCCGAACGCCGCCCCGGTCGGTTCCCACCACCCGAGGAGTCGCGCGCCGAGCGCCCCGAGACACGCGAGAAACAGCGCCCAGGTGAGTCGCGTGACCAGCACCGGGGCGATCGGCCCCGCCTCCGAGCCGTCGTTCGGTAGCGCTCCGACAACTGTCGTCTGGTTCTGGTCTGTCATTCTCTGGTTCGTGCCGATCGGTTCCCGCCCGGGGTCACCGTTACCCCCGCACGGGATCCGATCTTCTTACCCTCACTGAGAACAGAACAGGTATTAAATCCACCTATTGCGAACGATCTGTTCTACAGAACCCGAATTATAGAACATTATGTTCTAACGTCTCGGCCGAGATCGAACGCCGGAGGCTCCGCTCGTTCTCGGGGGTGACTCTCTGAATCGTGATGGACATCGCACGTTCGAGGTGACCGGGGTGCGCCCCCGAATCGGTCGGATAGCGATCCGATGTGCGATCTGGAAAAACGCTCCAATAGGCCGGTCGACGGCTACTCCGACGCGAACTCTCCGAAGGGCTTCGTCTCGTGGCTCCGGACGAGCACCTCGTCGGCGACGGTCAGTCCCATGTCCAACAGCTCCTGGGCCACGGGCGTGATGTCGCTGTCGGTCTTCCCGACGACGGTGACGAGCAGGTTCTGTTCGCCCGTGACGAGCTCTTGGACGGAGACCACCCCGTCGATGTTCAGGATGTCGGGGATCAGCTCGCCGCGTTGGGGAATCGACGCGGTACAGAACAGCAGCATCCGGAGCGGATAGCCCGAGGCTTGATAGTCTACCTCGGCGCTGTAGCCCTTGACGATGCCGTCCGACTCGAGGCGCTGGATCCGCTTTCTGACGGTGCTATCGGACGTCTCGGTCCGCTCGGCGATGTCGCCCGACGACATGTTCCGGGCGTCCTCTTGGAGCGCGTGGAGGATCGCTCTGTCGACGTCATCGATGTCGGTGTCGGCCATAGTCGATGCACACGCGTTGCTGACTAAGTCACTTCGGCTGCGCGCGAACGGAGTCGAGCCGACCGCGTCAATCGCCCCGCGCCTCCTCGATCCGCCGCGTGAACTCCCGGGCGGTCGCGGTGATCGCCTCGAAGTCGCCCGCGTCGATCGCCGCCGCGTCCAGCAGCGCGCTCCCCGCGCCGACCACCGCCGCCCCCGCCTCGATGTACTCGCCCGCGTTGTCGGCGTCGATGCCGCCGGTCGGCATCAGCGGGATCTGCGGGAGCGGGCCGGCGATACTCGACAGGTGCGAGGGGCCCACGGAGGACGCGGGGAACACCTTCACGAGGTCCGCGCCCGCCTCGTAGGCGTCGAGCGCCTCCGTGGGCGTGAACGTCCCCGGCGCGGCGAGGACGCCGTAGCGGTTGCACGCCTCGACGACGCCGCGGTCGAACGCCGGGGAGACGACGAACTCCGCGCCGCTCGCGATGGCCGCGCGGGCCGTCGCGGGGTCGAGCACGGTCCCCGCGCCGACGATGGCCTCCGCCTCGGAGAACGATCCCGAGACCGACTCGATCAGGGCCATCGCGTCCGGGGTGTCGGCGGTGATCTCGAAGGCGGTGACGCCCCCGTCGGCGAGCGCGCTCGCGACGTCGAGTACCGTGTCGGCGTCGGCGCCGCGCATCACCGCGACGACGCCGCTCTCTGTCAGTCGATGCATATCCTCGCCCGCGTCGTGCGTGACCATCTCCTCTCAACGTGGGGGGCGCGAGCGAATAAATGCGGCCCCGACTGAGGGCTGGTCTCGTCTCAGTCCGTCCGCGGCACCGCGAGCGCGCCGGCGACAAAGAGAGCCGCGGCGAGGACGGCCACCACGAGCAGGTTCGGGAGCGCGGCCGTCGTCGCGTCGACGTACGTCACGGCGCGGACCCCGCGAGCGACGTACGTCAACGGCGATAGGCCGAGCGCGGGGCGGAACCACGCGGGAAGCAGATCGGGGGTGACGAACGTCTCCGAGAGGAACAAAAGCGGGAGCGCGATGGCGTTCGAGGCCGCGATGACCCCGTCCTGGGAGTCGGCGACGCGACCGATGATCGCGCCGAGCCCGCAGAAGAGCACGACGCCGAGGGCGACGAACGGGACGACGA
The DNA here is from genome assembly GCF_052545375.1 of Halobellus sp. GM3. NCBI lineage: Archaea > Methanobacteriati > Methanobacteriota > Halobacteria > Halobacteriales > Haloferacaceae > Halobellus > Halobellus sp. GM3. The sequence goes on from NZ_JBQWLT010000005.1 coordinate 143,558, forward strand.
GGAGCGTCTCGGGCGTCAGCGGAATCGTCGCCCCCGTGACGAGCGCCGAGAGCGCGAGCAGAAGCAGCGCCGCCGCCCCGATCACGACGACGTTCACGAGCGACTGCGCGAGCAACCACTCCGCGCGCGTGAGCGGCGTCGTCGCCAGCTTCTCGAAGCGGCTTCCCTCGCGGTAGCGCGCGACCGTGCTCCCGATCCGCGACAGCGGCGTGAACAGCACGACGACGGCGAGGTAGCCCGCGATGTAGTACCCCTTCGGCTCGGCGAAGAGGCCGCCGCCGGTCGGCTGGGTCTGCACCAGCGCCCCGAAGATCACGACGATGATCGCGGGGAAAAAGAAGGTGAAAAACACCGCGGTCCGCCGACGGAGGAACGCGTGCCACGACGCGATGAACTCAGATCGGATCCGTGCGAGACGGGTCATCGGTCGCCACCTCCACCGGCAGCAGCGCCCGTCGCACCCGTCGCGTCCCCGGTCGGCTCGAACGATTCGCCGGTGAGTTCGAGGTAGACGTCTTCGAGATCGGGCTGCTTCCACGTCAGCGACTCGAAGGCGATCTGCCGGGATTCGAGCGCGGAGACGACATCGCCGATGTCGCGGGGACCGACACCCTCGACGACGAGCCGTCCGTTGCGCGCGCTGACGTCGAAGTCGAGACCGCTTCCACCGTGGGCGTCGCGGTCGGCCCCCTCGAACGGCGTCGCAGCCGGATCGGCGTCGGTCTCCACGAGGAGCCGACTGCGACCGCCGTGCGCCTCGACGAGTTCCCGCGTCGACCCGACGGCGACGAGTCGCCCCGCGTTGAGGAATCCGACGCGGTCTGAGAGCCGTTCGACCTCTGCCATCGAGTGGCTCGTGAGAAAGACCGTCGTCCCGCCCGATGCGAGGTCTTCGAGGAGGTCCCAGAGCGATCGGCGGCCGGCCGGGTCGATCCCGGTCGTCGGCTCGTCGAGAAAGAGCACCTCCGGATCGTTCACGAGCGCGATGGCGACGCAGACGCGGCGCTGCTGTCCGCCGGAGAGCTCCTCGTACCACTGGTCGGCCGCCGTCCCCTCGATGCCGACGTCGGCGAGGACCGTCTCGGGGTCGCGAGCCGCGTCGTAGAACCCGGCGTACTGCGAGAGGAGTTCCTTGGGCGTGAGGCGGGCGGCGGGCGAAAACGACTGCGGGAGCAGGCCGATCTTCGCCTTGTCGATCCGGTCCGGCTCGCTGCCGAGGACGGATACCGCGCCATCGACCGCCGTGGTTCCCGTCAGCGCGCGGACGAGCGTGGTCTTGCCGGCCCCGTTGGGACCAACGAGGCCGAACACGTCGCCGCGGTCGATCTCCAGCGACACGCCGTCGAGGGCCGTCACGTCGCCGTAGGACTTCCGGACGCCCTCGGCGACGAGTGCGGCAGTCATATCTCCGGTTCGGAGCCGTCGGGAGGTAAGCGGTTCGGATCGCACCGCGCGGCCGAAACGGACGCGTCGGACGCGGGCGAATTTCCTTGTGTGTCGGGCCCGTGTTCGACGTATGGACGCACCGAACAGCGCGGACCAGCCCTCAGACATCCCACGACGCCGAGTCCTCCGAACGGGTGTCGCCGTCGGTCTCGCATCGATCGCCGGCTGTAGCGCGTCGAGTGGCTCGGGCGAGACCGACGGCGGAGACGGGCAATCGACGGTCGATAGCTCGGCCGGAGACGGCGACGCGAGCGGCGCGTCTCAGTCGACGCGCGTGCCGACGCCGACGGAGACGAACGGCCCCCGCCCCGACCTCGACGGCGCGCGCGTCGCGCTCGAACCGGTCGCGTCGGGCCTTTCGGCGCCGCTCGACTTCGTCGCGCCCGCGGGGACCGACCGCCGGTTCGTCGTCGACCGGGACGGGCGGATCTGGGAGCTCGGTGACGACGGTCGACGGGAGACGCCGTTTCTCGACCTCTCCGATCGAATCGTCCTCGGCGGCGAGCGCGGCCTGCTGGGTGCCGCCGCGCACCCGAACTTCGCGGAGAACGGTCGGCTGTTCGTTCGCTATAGCTCTCCCCCCCGCCAGGGGACGCCCGATTCGTTCAGTCACACGGCCGTGTTGGCGGAGTTCACCGCCGATCCGGGCGCGGACGTCGTCGACGTCGGCACCGAACGGTCGCTCTTGGACGTGCCGCAGCCGCAGTCGAATCACAACGCCGGCGCGCTCGCGTTCGGCCCCGACGGGTACCTCTATGTCGCTCTCGGCGACGGCGGCGGCTCGAACGACGTCGGGACGGGCCACGTCGACGACTGGTACGACGGCGTCGAGGGCGGGAACGGACAGGACGTCACCGAGAACCTCCTCGGTAGCATCCTCCGAATCGACGTCGACGGGGGCGACGGCGGCGAAGACGGCGGCGGTTCGAGCGGGGACAGCGATGCCAGTGGCGACGAAATCCACTACGCGGTTCCCGACGCGAACCCGCTCGTCGGCCGAGAGGGGCTCGACGAGCAGTACGCGTGGGGCTTTCGAAACCCTTGGCGGCTCTCGTTTCACGGCGAGGACCTCTACGTCGCCGACGTCGGACAGGGCGCGTGGGAGGAACTGAACCTGGTCGAGCGCGGCGGCAACTACGGCTGGAACGTCCGGGAGGGCGCCCACTGCTTCCGGAGCGACGCCTGCCCGGATACCTCGCTCGACGGCGAGCCGTTCGTCGATCCCGTCGCGGCGTACGCCCACGACGGCGACCTCTCGGGTGTCTCGATCATCGGCGGGTTCGTCGCGGAGAGCGACACCGTCCCCGGCCTTCACGGCGCGTACGTCTTCGCGGACTACGTCGCGCGCGGTCAGTTGCTCGCGGTCGACACGGGCGCGGAGCCGCCGTGGGAGATCGCCACCGTGCCGGTGGTCGGCGACGCCGACCTCGGGCAGTTCGTGCTCGGGTTCGGCCGCGACCAGACGGGCGACCTCTTGGTGCTCGCGACCGACGCGAGCGGGGGCGAGGGCGACACGGGGCGGGTACATCGGATCGTCGCACCCTGAGAACCGTCGTCGCGCCTATCGGCGGCGGAGACGCGCTCAGTTCGTGTCATCGACCCACGAGCGACGTCGCGGGCTACCGCCTTGCATCTCCGTGAGACGTGTCGCCGCGCCAGTCGTTGTCCTCAGGCCGGTCACTTGTCGCCGCGCCGGTCGCTGTCCTCAGGCCGGTCACTGTCGTCGTCTGCGTCCGCTCCGTCTTTCTCTGCGCGTCCGCTCTCCCCGCAGTGGTCGCCGTCGCCGTCGCCGCCGACAGCACGCTCGCCCCGTCGGCCGACCTCGTCCTTTATCGACGCCAGTTCGGACTCGACGTCGACTTCGGGCTCGTCCGGATCGCTCCCGTCTCCGCCCTCGCGCCGCTGGTCGCCTCCGGATTCGTCTCCGCCGCGTTCGTCGTCGACGTCGATGTCGACTCCCCCCGTCACGCGGGCCGTCGCCGACGAATCCGCGTCGCCGCCCCCGGAACGGCGCTCGTCGCGACGGTAGCCGTACCGGTCGGCTTCGCCCTCTCGACGCGCCTCCGCGAGCCGCTCTGCCACCTCTTCGGAGAGCCGCCGCGCGTCGTCGAGCAGTTCTCGGGACGTCCGGTCCTCCGGGATATCTGACTCCGAGAGCGCCGTCTGTAGCTCCGAGAGAGCGCGTTCGACGCCCGAGGCGGCCTCCCGCCCGACGCCGGCGACACCGTCGCCGAGGCGAGCCGCGGTGGAGACGGAGCGGCCTGTCGGTCCGCCCGCGCGGCGGTCCGCGCCGGAGCCGAACGCGGAGCGCTCCGGACTCGCGAGCCGGAGCACGCCGCGGAGGAGTTCAAGCGACTGGATCGTGGCTTCGAGCATCGCGATGAGCGTCGGCAGCGTGTACTCCTCGGTGAAGCGAAACAGCTCCGAGATCGACGGCGGGCGCGGCCGGCCCCCAGCGCGCCCGGGTCGGCGAGGAGGACCGCCACGACTGTCGGGGGGCGACGCGGCGGTTCCGGCCGTTCCCGGACCGTCGGTCTCGCCCGAGCCGTCTGCTCCGCCGTCGCGTAACTCCTCGCGGAGCGCCGACAGCGTCGTTTCGAGGTCATCGAGGAGCGCGTGAAAGTCGTCATCGGCGTTCGCGGGGGACATACCGCAGAGAAGGAGACGCACCGGGAAAAGCGTGCGCCCGCGACGTCGGCGCCGACCCGGAGGTTCATATCCCATCCCGGGACCAGACCGCGCGTGACGTAGTCAACGCCCCGCGTCGAGCAGCGGTTGTTCGGCACGTCGACGCGGGAGCGCGGGCGTGAACTGTCGTGCCGGCTGTTCGCCATATACACGTGGGGTCCCACGTCTGTCGGGGGGCTGCCGCCCCACCGATCGATTCAGATCGCCGGCGGTCTCGGCTATCGGAACCGGCCGCGTTCGTACGGCGTCGGCCACTCGACGTCGACGCCGAGTTCGTGAGCGGCCTCCAACGTGAAGTAGGGGTTTCGGAGGTGTTCCCGGGCGAGGAGGACGAGGTCCGCACGCCCGTTGCGGATCAGCTGATCGGCCTGTTCGGGCTCGGTGATCTTCCCGACGGCGCCGACTGCCGCGTCGGCCGCGGCCCGCACCCGCTCGGCGTACGGGACCTGATAGCCCGGACCCGCCTCGGGCACCTGCTGGTCCGGGTGGATCCCGCCCGAGCTGACGTCGATGAGGTCCGCGCCGGCCGATTCGAGGAGCGGCGCGAGCCGCGCGGACTGTTCGAGGTCCCACGACTCGCGGTCCGGGAGCCAGTCGGTCGCCGAGACCCGAACGAACACCGGCTTCTCGTCGGGCCACACCTCCCGGACCGCCTCGGTCACCTCGCAGGCGAACCGCGCGCGGTCTTCGAAGGAGCCGCCGTACTCGTCGTCGCGGTCGTTCGTCACCGGCGAGAGGAACTGATGGATGAGATAGCCGTGCGCGGCGTGAACCTCCGCGATCTCGAACCCGACGTCGAGAGCCCGCTCTGCGGCGAGCCGGAACTGCGCAATGATCCGGTCGATGTCTCGCGCCGTCATCTCGTGAGTCGGGACCGGTTCTCCGGTCGGGTGTGGATAGGGAGTCCCGCTCGGCGCGATTGTCTCCCAGCCGCCCCCCTCGACCGGAATCGGTCCGCCGCCGTCCCACGGGGGCCTTGTGCTTCCTTTCCGTCCGGCGTGTGAGAGCTGAATTCCGGGGACGCTCCCCCGTTCGCGGACGAACGAGATCGTGTCGCGGAGGGCGTCGGCGTGATCGTCGGACCAGATGCCGAGGTCACGCGGCGATATCCGACCCGTCGGCGAGATCGCCGTCGCCTCGGTCAGCACCACGCCCGCCCCGCCGACGGCGCGGCTTCCGAGGTGAACGTGGTGCCAGTCGGTCGCGAAGCCGCCCGGTGCCGAATACTGGCACATCGGTGCCACCGCCACCCGGTTCCGGATCGTCGTCTCCCTCAGCGTGAGCGGCGTGAACAGCGAGTCCGTCATCGTGAGACGGTCGGTCCGGACAACTATATACTATTGGCTGGAGGTCGAAGATGATGGCTAAGACGGATCCGAACGCGTCCTGCGGTCGACGCCGGCTGCTGCGCGTGGCTGCGACCGGGATCGCGGGGCTGACCCTCGCCTCCGCGGCCGATTCGGTCACCGCCCGAGAGGAGTCGTCTGTGACGTTCGAGGACCAGACCACGGACGGTCGGGAGATCGTCATCAGGGAAGTCGACGCCGCTGTCGACGTGATGTACACGGTCGCGACGGATGGGCACGAACAGACATTCGCCCGGGGAGAGCTATCGGCGGGCGAGCGGGAGAACGTGACGGTCTCTCTGGATACGCCGCTCACAGAGGGCCGGCTGCTGGAGTTGTCGCTGTACCCGAGCGGCGGCGGCAGCGTGTTGGTGACGGACAGCGCCACCGTGACCCCGACCGGGAACGTCGAGTACCGCGATGGGATCCCGGTGACGCGCGTGGACGCCGATCCCGACGCGGGATTCGAGTACCCGTACTACCTGTATGCGCCGTCGAGAGCCGAGTCCGACCGCGACCCGCCGATTCTCGTCGAACCCAACAACACGGGGACGTCGACGGACGAGTTTGGAGAGCACGAGAGCGCCGTCGAGCGTCGAATGGACGGCGGACTGACTCGTCGACTCGCGGACCGAATCGGCGTCCCGCTGCTGATGCCCGTCTTCCCGCGGCCGCGGTCAGATCCGGTCGACTGGCGGCACTACACGCACCAGCTCGATCGGGAGACCATACAAATAGACGGCGGGCCGCTGGAGCGCATCGATCGGCAGTTGCTGCGGATGGTCGAAGACGCGACTCGGCGGCTCGCGGACGCGTCCTACCCCGTCAGAGAGCGGATCGCGCTCAACGGGTTCTCCGCGTCCGGCAACTTCGTCGACCGCTTCGCGGTTCTGCACCCGGACCGCGTCCTGTCGGTCACGGCCGGCGGTCTCAACGGGATGACGCTGCTGCCGCTCTCGGAGGCCGAGGGACGCACCCTGAACTACCACGTCGGGATCGCCGACGTCGAGGAGTTCACGGGCAAGCCGGTCGACCTCGACGCGCTCGGCGAGGTCAATCAGCTGCTCTATATGGGGAGCGAAGACGACAACGACACGATCCCGTACGAGGACGCGTGGACGGACGACGAGCTTCGACAGACGGCCCTCGAGGTCTACGGGGACGATATGATCGAAGAGCGGTTCCCCTTCTGTCAGTCCGCCTACGAGGAGGCCGGCGTGTCGGCGCAGTTCCGCGTGTACGACGGCGCGGGGCACACGCCACGACCGGCGGTCGACGATATCGTCGAGTTCCACCGGCGCAGCATCGAGGGCGAGGACGTCGGGGCGTTCGGCCAGCAACTCGGTCTGAACGCGCAGATCGAGCGGTCGACGACGACTCCGGCGGTCGGCGAGACGGTCGAGTTCGACGGCTCCGCGTCCCAACTCGACCGCGGCGAGATCGTCGCCTACACGTGGGAGTTCGGCGACGGCGAGACGGCCTCCGGGGCGGTAGTCACGCACGCGTTCGACGCCGCCGGGAGTCACACGGTCACGCTGACAACAGTCGACGACAGCGGCCGGACTGACGAGGCCGCCGTGGAGGTCGAAGTCGGGGACGACACAGCTGTCAGCGACGACGCGGATACCGGCGGTGACGCCGCGAGCGGAAGCGGTGCCGAGTCCGGCGGCGCTGACGCCGGGACCGAAACGGATGGCGGCTCTGACGCGGTAGCGTCGACAGACAGCACGTCCGATGGGACACAGTCGAACGCGGACGGGGCGGAGCCGATCGGGATCTCAGCACCGGGCTTCGGAGTGGGGCCCGCGCTCGCCGGGATCGCCGGCGCGAGTTACGCGCTGCGGCGGCGATTGAACGACGGCGAATCGCGCTGAACCGGTCGCCGAGCGTCGGCGGTCCGAGCGGGAGCGCGCGGACAGCTTCAAGAGCGACCGGCGGCCACGTCTTGGTATGTTCGATCCTGACGACCTCGCCGAGATCCGGGAGGCAAAGCGCGAGTGGGAGGCGGAGACGCTCGCGTCCACGCTGGACCGCTTCGGAGAGCGGTCGGAGACGTTCACCACCGACACCGGCGGACAGGAAGTCGACCGGCTCTACACCCCCGGCGACACCGCCGACCTCGACTACGGGGCCGACTTGGGCTTTCCGGGCGAGGAGCCCTACACGCGCGGCGTCTACCCGACGATGCACCGCGGGCGGTTCTGGACGATGCGCCAGTACGCGGGGATGGGAACCGCCCGGGAGACGAACGAGCGCTTCCGCTATCTGATCGATCAGGGCTCGTCGGGGCTGTCGATGGCGTTCGACCTCCCGACGCAGAAGGGCTACGACTCAGACGCCGCGATGGCCGCCGGCGAGGTCGGGAAGGCGGGCGTCGCCATCGACAGCCTCCGGGATATGGAAGTCGTCTTCGACGGGATCCCGCTCGATTCGGTGTCGACGTCGATGACGATCAACGCGCCCGCGGCGGTGCTGTTCGCGATGTACGTCGCGATCGGCGACCGGCAGGGCGTGCCGAGAGCTGACCTCCGCGGGACGATCCAAAACGACATCCTGAAGGAGTACATCGCGCGCAACCTCTACATCTATCCGCCGGAGCCGTCGATGCGGCTCATCACGGACATCTTCGAGTTCTGCGCGGCGGAGACGCCGAAGTTCAACACGATCTCGATCTCGGGGTATCACATCCGAGAGGCCGGATCGACCGCGGCCCAGGAGATCGCCTTCACGCTCGGCGACGGCATCGAGTACGTCGAGGGGGCACTCGACGCCGGACTCGACGTCGACACGTTCGCCCCGCAGCTCTCGTTTTTCTTCAACGCCCACAACAACGTCTTCGAGGAGGTCGCGAAGTTCCGCGCCGCCCGGCGGATGTGGGGGAAGCTTCTCGAGGAGCGGTTCGGCGCGGAGAATCCGAAGTCCAAACAACTGAAGTTCCACGCGCAGACCGGCGGCTCGACGCTCACCGCCCAGCAGGTCGAGAACAACGTCGTCCGCGTCGCCTACCAGGCCCTCGCGGCAGTTCTCGGCGGAGCGCAGAGCCTTCACACGAACGGCAAGGACGAGGCGCTGTCGCTGCCGACGGAGGAGTCAGTCAGAACCGCGCTGCGAACCCAGCAGATCCTCGCCCACGAGTCCGGCGTGGCCGACACGATCGATCCGCTGGGGGGGAGCTACTACGTCGAGTCGCTCACCGACGACATCGAAGCCGAGGCGTTCGAGATCCTCGAAGAGATCGACAGCCGAGGCGGGATGCTCGAAGCGATCAAATCCGGCTGGGTGCAGCGGCAGATCCAGGACGTCGCCTTCGAGCGTCAGCGCGAGATCGAGTCGGGCGAGCGGGTCGTCGTCGGCGTCAACGAGTACCAAGTCGACGAGGACCCGCACGTCGACGTCGAGGAAGTCGACGAGGAGGACGAGAGCCGGCAGCGAGAGCGGCTGCAGGCGGTGAAAGACGAGCGCGACGACGAGGCGGTCGAGGAGACGCTCGAAGCGCTCCGAACGGCCGCAGCGGGCGATGCAAACCTCGTTCCGCCGATCATCGACGCGGTGAAGGCCTACGCCACCGTCGGAGAGATCTCCGACGTGCTCCGCGAGGCGTTCGGCGAATACCGACCCGATCGGTAGCCGACCCGTCCGCGAGAGCGACAGACGATCCGTAAGATGGGCAGTGTGTCTGCGAGGTCGGCAGAGCGTCCGTGGGATCGGCGAATCACACCCGGCGAGCGACAGACCCGACCGTTTATCTCGACATCGCACGACGTTTCCGGTATGTCGATGGCTTTCGACCACCTCGGCGTGGCGACGAACGACGGGGCGGGACTCGCAGCGACGTTCGAGGCGCTCTTCGACGCGCCGCTCGTCCACGAGGAGACGCGCGGGGGAATGACGATGCGGTTTCTCGAACTCGGTGCGGGGTACTTCGAGCTGATAGAGCCGAACGGGGACGGCGATATCGCCCGGTTTCTCGACCGCAACGGGCCCGGCATCCACCACGTGGCGCTCCGCGCCGACGACATCGGGGCGGCGCTACAGCGGGCCCGTGAAGTCGGTGTCGACCTCGTCGACGAGGAGCCGCGACCGGGCGCGTGGGGCCACGAGATCGCCTTTCTCCACCCCGCATCGACGGGCGGAGTGCTCGTCGAGTTCGTCTCTCACGAGTAGGATGTACGACTGGCTCACACACCGCGTCGAGATCGAACCGGACGGAGAGGCGCTCGTCCACGCGGCGACCGGCGACGACTACACGTTCTCGCATCTGGACACGCTCGTCGACGACATCGCCGGGCGGCTCACATCCCTCGGCGTCGGTGCCGACGATCACCTCGGGGTCGTCCTCGAGCCGCGCCTCGAATACGTCTGTCTCGTGCACGCCGCGATGCGCCTCGGCGCGACGCTCGTCCCGATGGGCGACGGACAGACGCCCCGCGAGCTCGCGGGGCAGCTCTCGACGGCGGACGTGACGACCGTCGTCTGCGGCCGGACGACCGAGGAATCCGTCGTCGAGGCCGTCTCGCGAGCTCGCGGGGCGGCGACCGAAACGGGGGTGGCCGGTGGTGAAACTGATGAGGGAACGATCGAAACCGAGGACAGCGGAACGGGCGACAGCGAGAGCGAGTCTGACGGCACGATACCGGTGATCACCGTCGACGAGCCCCGAACGGACGACGCGGCGTCGGTCGACGGCGCGACCATCGCGACCGTCGATCCGGCGGAGTGGTCGCTCGGAGACACCCAACTCATCCTCTTTACGTCCGGAACCACGGGCGACCCGAAGGCCGTTCAGTTGACGACCGGGAACCTACTGGCCAGCGCCGTCTCGTCGGTGTTCCGATTGGGGCTCGACCCGTCGGACCGCTGGCTGGTGACGCTGTCGCTCCATCACATGGGCGGGATCGCGCCGATCCTCCGGATGCCGCTGTACGGGATGTCGGTCGTCTTCCGGGAGTCGTTCGACGCCGGCGGGGCGGCCGACGACATCGACCGATACGACGTCACCGCGGTGTCGCTCGTGCCGACGATGCTCCGCCGGATGCTCGACCGCCGCGGGACGCTCTCGGAGTCGCTTCGGGTCGTCCTCCTCGGCGGCGCGCCCGCCTCCGCGGGGCTCATCGGACGCTGTCGCGACTTCTCGATACCGGTCCATCCGACCTACGGGATGACGGAGACCGCCTCGCAGATCGCCACCGCGCGCCCCGAGGAGGCCTTCGAGGACCCCGAGAGCGTCGGTCGACCGCTGTTTATGACCGACGTGACCATCGTCGACGAGGAGGGGCGGCCGCTCCCGCGCGGCGAGGCGGGCGAGGTCGTCGTCGACGGGCCGACCGTGACGCCGGGGTACTACGGCGACGAGGGCGCGACGGCGGACGCGTTCGGCGAGTTCGGTCTCCACACCGGCGACGTCGGCGTCGTCTCCGAGTCGGGGACGCTCGCGGTGTTGAACCGCGTCGACGACCGCATCATCACCGGCGGCGAGAACGTCGACCCCGGCGAGGTCGTCGACGTGCTCGTCTCCCATCCAGACGTTCGGGAGGCGGCCGTCGTCGGCGTGCCCGACGCGGAGTGGGGCGAACGCGTCTCTGCGCTCGTCGTCCCCGAGCGACCGACCACGCCCGGTGATCCGGGAGAACAGCAGTCGGGCGAACCGGCGATCGACCGGGCGGCGCTGCTCGATTTCGCCCGCGAGCGACTCGCGGGGTTCAAACTCCCCCAGACGGTCGCGTTCGCGGACTCGCTCCCCAGAACCGTCTCCGGAACGGTCGATAGATCCGTCGTCCGCGAGCGGTTCGCCGGCGGTCAGGGGCAAGAGGCGGCCGACGACCCAGAGCGCGAGTCAGCCGACGGACAGGGCCAAGAGCGCGAGCCAGCCGCTGGTGATGACAGTGCGGCCGCGAGTGATATGAGTGCGGCCGGCGGCGACGGCAATGAGGCAGTCGGCGAGGGTACAAACGATGAGGATCGGGAGGCTGACAGCGATGGTGGCGACGGCTCTACGGCCGGCGAGGACGTGGGCGACGCCGATTCCCCGGGATCCGACGACACGTAGCAACTAAAAACACGTTGTAGGTTTTTCAAAGTTCCGAGAATTATTTGCGCGTGGGTCGCGAGCGAGTCGTATGGACCTTCTCGACGAGTCGATCGTCCCGGAGCACGCCCACGCTGTTAAGCGCGAGGCCAGAGCGTTCGCCGACGAGCACATCCGCCCGAACGCCGAGGACTACTTCGCGTCCGGCGAGTACCCCTGGGAAATCCTCGAAGCGGGGATGGACGCGGGGCTCGTCGCACAGGACATAAGCGAGGAGTACGGCGGCCGCGGCCTCGACCTCGAAGAGGTCCTCGCGGTCAACGAGGAGTTCTACGCGGCTGACGCGGGGATCGCGCTGACGCTGATGCTCGCCTCCTTCGGCTGTGAGATCATCGAACAGTACGGGACCGAGGAACAGAGAGACGAGTACCTCCGGCCCGTCGCCGCGAACGAGCAGATATCCGGACTCGCCGTCTCGGAACCGCAGACGGGCTCGGACATGGCCGGGATGACGACGACAGCCGAGCGGACCGACGACGGCTGGGTCCTGAACGGCGAGAAGTACTGGGTCGGCAACGCCGTCGAGGCCGACTGGCTGACGGTGTACGCGAAGACTGGCGACGGCGACGACCGGTACTCGAACTACTCGATGTTCATCGTCGAAACCGACGCGCCGGGCTATGAGGCCGAGCACATCCCCGAGAAGATCGGGATGCGCGCCTCGAAGCAGGGCCACATCGTCTTCGACGACTGCGAGATCCCCGAGGAGAACCTCGTCGGGACCGAGGGCGGCGGCTTCTACGTCCTCGCGGATTTCTTCAATCACGGCCGCGTCGTCGTCGGCGGCCACGGGATCGGCCTCGCCGCCCGCGCGATCGAAGAGACGTGGGCGTTCGTCCACGACCGGGAGGCGTTCGGACGGAACCTCGCGGAGTTCCAGTCGACACAGCACATCCTCGCGGACATGCGAATGGAGTTCGAGGCCGCGCGGGCGCTCAACTGGCGCGCCGCCAGAAAGGTCAAGACGAGCGAGGACGCCGGCTTCTGGGCCGCCGCGACGAAGACGAAGTCGACGGAGACGGCGGTCGACTGCGCCGAGCGCGGGATGCAACTGCACGGCGGCCGCTCGGTACTCGAGGAGTACCCGATCTCGCGCGTCTACCGGGACGCTCGGATTCCCGTCATCTACGAGGGTGCCAACGAGATCCAGCGCAATCTGATCTACCGACAGGGCGGCATCTAAGCGCGAACATCCGGAGTCTCGGCGGACCGGCGTACCGCCGGGCGGCGTCAGCACGCGAGGTCCGCGGTTCGCTTTCGATCGGTCGACCCTACGCACGTAGGGCCGGTGCTCAACTCGATAGTGGCCCTCTGTTCGGACACCGAGCGACGATGTCAAAAAGCCAATCTGCTGCCACTGAACTCACCGAGTACTGTGAGAACTGCGAGACGCACAGCCCGCACGCGGTTTCGATCGAACTCAGAACCGAGAGCACGAAGCAGACGAACCGGGCGTTCTCCCGAGAGCCCTACCGGGTGACGCAGTGTCGCGTCTGCGGCGACGAGCGAACCCAGCGGATGAACAACGCCTGACGGCCGCCCGCGGTTGGCTTCGATCTCGCTGTGAGGCGAGGCCGAGCGGACGGACGCCGATTCGGCCCGCCCTCAGTCGTTCCCGACGGCGTCTTCGGCCCCGCGGTCGGTTTCGCTTCCGACTGTCTCCACCGTCACGGCGTGTTCCGTCTCCGCGAAGAACGACTCGATGAGCTTGCGCTCGCCGGCTCGCAAGTGTTCGTGGAACGTTGGCGCGGCGATGCCGAGTGAATCCGCGACCTCCTCGGCGGTGCTCCCCCGCGGCCACTCGAAGTACCCCGAGACGAGCGCCGTCTCCATCACGGTCCGCTGTCTGTCGGTCAGCTTCTCCGCGAGCTGCCGTCGGAACGACGACGTCGACTGCACGGCGTCGTCGATCTCGCGTTTGGCCCGGATCGAGAGATCGGGATACGACGACTGAACCGCCTCCGTGAGCGCTCTGAGGTCAGACCCGGAGGGCACTCTCACGACGAGCGTCCCCTCGCCGCCGCTGGCGGTGAACGTCTCGACCGTCGCCCCGAGTTCGGCGAGCGTCACGAGCACCGACGCGTCCCGCAACCGCAGCTCGAACAGCGACTCGCCGTCACGCTCGGACACGACTCGCGCGTCTGCCAGCGCGTCCAGCGGCGCGATCGTCGAAAGCAACTCGGCGGCGTCGACCTCGTTGACGGCGAGGTAACAGGAGACGACCCCGTCGCCGGCGGGCGAAAACCCCTCGAGGCGAACCGTCGTCTCGAACTCCAGCGACAAGTCGACCACGAGATCCCGCGTGTCGGCGTGGTCGAACCGGAGTTCGACCGCGGAGTCGCCGTAGAGCAACCGCTTGGACTCCGCCCCGTTGATTCCGTTGCCGACCGTCCGACCGATCTCGCCGAACACCGATCGCTCCTCCCGGGAGAGCGACCCTCGAACGGCCACGACGAGCGCGCCGTAGGTGGTGTCACCGTACGTGATCGGCGCGGCGACGACGCGGGGAACCGCGTCGCCGCCGGCGTCCCCGTTGCTCTCCGCTGCGGCCTCTCGCGGTCCGGCGACGCACACCGACCCCGTCTCGACGGCGTCGCGGGCGGCGTTCGCCGCGGCGTGAGAGACCGGTTCGGACGGCTCTCCGTCGACCCGCCACTCGACGGCATCGAGCGTCCCGTCGTACCGCGCGATCCACGCGCCCTCGTACGGCGACGCCGCGAACGCCTCACAGACCGTCGTCTCGATGTCCTCCCGGGTCGAGGCGTCCACGATCGCGCTGTCGACGTCCCGGAGCAAGGCGTTGATTCGCCGGACCCGCGTCAGTTGCCGTTCGCGCTCGCGGATCTCCGATTCCCGCTTGGCCCGCAGGTCCTGCAGCCGTTCGGTCAGCGCTCTGAGCGCGTCGGGATCGCCGAGGTCGCCCACGTCGCGGGAGTCGAGCGCCGCCTCGGTCGACTCGAGCGCGAAGTACTCGCGGACCTGCTCGTCGAACTCCGAGCGCACGAGCAGCTCTTCGACGGTGCCCCTGACGCTCTCTTCGTCGACCGGCTTGACGAGGTACTCGTCGAACGGCATCTCGACGATGTCGGTGTCGGGGTCGACGGCCGTCATCATCGCCACGCGGCAGTCGTAGCCGCGGGCGTGGATCGCCTCGAGGACTTCATCGCCCGAGAGGTCTGGCATCCGCCGGTCCAAGAGGACCACGTCGACGTCGTCACTCATTCGATCGAGCGCCGCCTCGCCGCCGTAGGCGACGCGGACGTCGAAGTCGTCACGGAGCCAGTACTCGCAGGTGTCTGCGAGGTCCCTGTCGTCGTCGACGACGAGGACGACCGGTGACATTTGCTATCGGAACGGAGCGAGCGGATCGACAAATAGTTGCCCCTCGGTCGGCCGGGATCGTCACATCCCATGTTCACACCCTAATAGCGTAGGGTCCCGTGTTAGGCCAGTACATCCCATACGTCGAGGTGAGTATGTCCGACCGACCTACCGCCGAGGTGACGCCGAATGCCTGAGTGCCAGAACTGCGGTTCGTTCGTCTCGCGCGATTACGTCCGCGTGTTCGCCCCCGAGGGAGTAGAGGACGCTCGCGTCTGTCCGCAGTGCGAAGACGCGATCCGCGAGGGAGCGACCGTCAGAGACGCCCGCGCGCGCCGCGTCTCGTCGCTATAGCGGTCGGCGGTTCGTCCGAACCGCCCCCAGCGGTCGCCCGAATCGCCAAGCTACAAGGTGGTGCCGCCGCACGTGGCCGTATGCGACTGGAGGACTACTGGGGCGTCGGCCCGAAGACGAGCGAGACGTTACGCGAGTCGATCGGCGTCGAGCGAGCCGTCGAGGCCATCGAGGGCGCGGACATCCGGACCCTCGCGGAGGCCGGACTCTCGCGCGGGCGAGCGGTCCGGATCCTCCGGCGTGCCAACGGCGCGGCCGGCATCGAGACGCTGGGGACGCGCGACACTCGGGACGTCTACGACGAACTGCTCACGCTGGCGAGCGAGCGCGCGCTCACGGCGCACGCCGCCGACCGAATCCGGGTGCTCACACCGCTGTCCGATGTGGACGAGCGAGAGGCCCGACTGGACCGCGTCCTCGCCGCTCGCGACGCGTGGGTCGCGCTCGGGGACGAGGACCGCGACGCCGTCCGCGCGGCCTACGACGCTTACGACGAGGCGGGGGGCACCGACCGAGTGGCGGTCGAGACGGCGCTGAAACTCCGCGAGGCCGGCCTCCGCGGAACGGCGTTCGAAGCCCTCGACGGCCTCGACGACGACGCGCTCCGCGCGGCGGCGAGCGCGCTCGGGACCGTCGACGACGACGGGTCGGTCGCGGCCGGGACCGACGAGGAACTCGACCGTCTCCGGGCGCGACGGGACGCCGTCGCCGAGTTGCAGGCGGGCGCGCTCGACGTGTTGGAGTCGATCCGGGAACGCGGCGTCCGGAGCTTCGAGGAGTTCCGCGCGGCGTTCGTCGAGTACGTCGCGAGCGAAGCCGACCTCCGGCGCGGACGCGTCGAGGCCGCGGTCGCGGCCGACGCCCACGACGAGGCCGACTTCGCTGCGACCTCGCTTCGGCACCTCCGCGAGGAACTCGATGCGGCGGCCGTCGAACGCGAGCGGGCCGTCGCCGAAGACCTCCGAGAATCGATCGAAACCGCACGCGAGGACGTCGACGTCGCCGTCGACGCCGTCTCCGAAACCGGGTTCACGCTCTCTCTCGGCCGGTTCGCCGCGGCGTACGACCTGACGCGCCCCCGTTTCGTCGAGGACGGACTCGCCGTGGAAGGCGCCAGGAACCTCTCGCTGTCGGGGGAGATCCAGCCCGTCAGCTACGCGATCGGGACGCACGACCTCGGAGGACCCGATCCAGATGCGGACGGCCCCGACGCGGGGGGCGAAGCGTCGGGCACCGACGGAGCGGTCCGACCCCCCTCTGGCGATCGGGTCGCGGTCCTCACCGGGGCGAACTCCGGCGGGAAAACGACGCTGTTGGAGACGCTCGCACAGGTCGTCCTCCTGGCGTCGATGGGGCTCCCAGTGCCCGCCGAGCGCGCCGACGTGGGACAGTTCGACACCGTTGTCTTCCACCGCCGACACGCCAGCTTCAACGCCGGCGTCCTCGAATCGACGCTGAAATCGATCGTGCCGCCGCTTTCGACCGGCGACCGGACGCTGATGCTCGTCGACGAGTTCGAGGCGATCACCGAACCGGGGCGGGCCGCGGACCTGCTGAACGGGCTCGTCGATCTGACCGTCGATCGGGACGCCCTCGGGGTCTACGTGACGCACCTCGCGGACGACCTCAGCCCGCTCCCGTCGGCGGCGCGCATCGACGGTATCTTCGCGGAGGGACTGACCGACGACTTAGCGCTCCGCGTCGACTACCAGCCGCGCTTCGGGACCGTCGGGAAGTCCACGCCGGAGTTCATCGTCTCGCGCCTCGTCGCGAACGCCGACGACCGGGCCGAACGCAGTGGGTTCGAGGCGCTCGCGGCGGCTGTCGGCGAGGAAGCCGTCCAGCGCACGCTCTCCGATGCGGCGTGGTCAGCCGAGTGAAATATTTCCGAGATAAGAATAGTATAGACAGCATATCGTCATACGTTTACGCAGTAATCCCGACAGGCATCCGAAGAAAACCGACCCGGTAGCCGCGACGTCGCATGTAACTGCCAGATCTGAGATTGGCTCTACTGACCGACCAATCGCGGTTTGTCACCGATTCTCTCCTCGGTTTTGAGAGAGTCGCACGGAGAGACGGCCGCGTGTCGTAACCGTCCGCACGTTTCTCCCGAGGAAGAACCACACTTCTGGACATTTCCTATTTGATTTAGTAACTGTATTACGAAGAGGTAAGTCGGTCGCGGCCTGCGCCGAAAGCGCCGTCAGTAGTTGACGCGCTCTTTCGATTTGATCTGGCCGATCCACTGGCGGTCTTCCAGGTCGTCCTCGGTCCACGCGATCGGTTCCCAGTTGGGGTCGAAGACGAGGTAGCCGCCGGCGTTGAACTCGATCCGGTGGCCGCTGACGGGGTCGCGGACGTAGAGGAACTTCCCGCGGGAGATCGAGTGCTGGCCGATCCCGTCGGTCGGGATCCCGTGTTCGTTCATCGCGTCGTGGGCGTCGAAGAGGTCGTCGGCGGTGTCCACCTTGTAGGCGATGTGATGGAGCGCCGGGTCGTTACCGGCCTCCTCGTCGTCGATGACGGCGGCTTCGATCTTGTTCCCGCAGGCGGTGAGGAAGGTCCCCCAGCGAGATCCGTCCGTCCGATCGTACTGCTCTTGGACGGTGAACCCGAGCGCCTCCTGCAGCCACTCGGCGAACCCCGCCGCGTCGGTGTCCCACAGTTGCGTGTGGTCGATGCGCCGGGGGGCGATCGGGTTCGTCGTCGTCCGCGAGTACGTCTTGTTCTTGAGCTTCGAGCGCCGCTCCGCGGGCGGGTCCGGCTTCTCCATCTCGTGGTAGAACTCGAACTCGTGACCGGTCGGCGTCGAAAAGCGGATCGCCTCGCCCTGCCCGAGTTCTTCGCCCGCTTCGACCCACGTGACGTCGATGCCCTCCCCTTCGAGGCGCTCTGCGAACGCCGACAGCGACTCGGAGTCGACGGTCTGCCAGCCGATGTGATCGACGCCCGACTCCTCGGCCTCCGTCAGGGCGATCGAGTGGTGATCGAACTCGTCGACGGCGCGGAGATACGAGGTGTCTCCCTCCCGCTCGACTTCCTCGAACCCGACGACGTCGCTGAAAAACGACAGCGACCCGTCGAGGTCGGGCGTTTCGAGCGCGACGTGACCGAGGCGGGCAAGCTCTGGTGGCATTGTGTCGGACTCTCGTTCGTCGGTCACTATAATTCATTCGCCGCGGTGCGCCGCGTGGGAACCGGCCGGAACAGATGCGTGGCGGCGTTATCGGAGGTCACCGAGGGCGTCCATCCGCTCGCCCAGCGTCGATTTGATCGACGCCAGATCGCCGCCGACCCGGATGATTTGGTGGCCGTCGTCGATGGCCCGCTCGACGGCGTCGGGGTCCGTTTTGATCACTCCGGTGGGAACCCCGGCGTCGTGGCACCGCTCGCTGATGTCGTCGATCTGCGCGACGACGTCCGGGTGCGTCTTCTCGCCGGGGTGGCCCATCTGCACGGAGAGGTCCGACGGCCCGATGAAGACGAACCCGAGCTCGGGGACCGAGAGGATGTCGTCGAGGTCGTCGACCGCGGTCGTCTTCTCGATCATCACGCCGAGGCAGACCTCCTCGTCCTCGGTTTCGATGTAGTCGTCGGCGAGCCCCCACGTGCGAGACCGACCGCTGGCCATCCCGCGTTCGCCCGGTTCGTCGCCGTACACGAACCGGGTCGCTTTGACGGCCGCTCTGACCTCTTCGGCGGAGTCGACGCGCGGGATGAACACGTTCCGAACCCCCGCGTCGAGGACTTTCCGGATCAGCGCGGGATCGCCGGCGGGGAGCCTGACGAACAGCTCCGTGCCGCCGACCTCCGCGGCGCGCGTGAGCGATTCGAACACCGTGCTGTCGTAGGGGCTCGGACCCATGTGCTCGAAGTCGAGCCAGACGAAGTCGATACCGAGTTCGCCGTAGAGTTCGATGACGGTCGGCGAGAACGTCGACGAGCGCGCGCCGAAGACGACCTCGCCGTTCTCGATCGCGTGTCGAAAGCGGTTGTGTTGATCCATGCTATTCGGAGGTCCAACACCCGTCCGGTTATACATTCTGGTAGGTGTCGATTATTCTGGTAGGTGAAGACTGTTCCAATACCCCACAATCTCGAAGCAATCGCCTAGCGCCGCAAAGCGGACCGCTGTCGACCGAGAGGGATCGACGGTGGCGTTACTCGTCCTCGTCGTCGGAGACGACTTGGAACCGGCGGCCGTCGGGGTCGCGGAAGTTGGTGATGGTGCGGCCGGTCTTATCGACGTGATAAGGGCCGACGATCGAGTCGATCTCTTTCTCTTCGATGTCCTCGGTGAAGCCTTCGATGTCGTCCACGGCGAAGGCGATGTGGTTGATTCCGGGGACTTCCTCGCCGTCGACGGTGTGGATCTCGAAGATCGGACCCTCGCCGTCGGCCGGCTCGAGCTCGAAGGACTGCCCGTGGTGCTCCGTCCGGCGGAGCTCCTCGTATCCGAGCTTCTTCAGGAATTCCGCCATCTCCGTCGCGTCACTGGCCTCGATCTCGATGTGATCAATTTCACCGATCATACCCCTGAGATTCGTTCCGACGGTACTAAACATTCCGATATGAGAACTCATACCGCGCCGGAACGGACCCCCGAGCGGTCATAGGGAGTATCGGAAGTCCTCATAGATTCTCGTCGCCCCGTTCTGCGAGAATCTATGAACAGTTACGATACTCCCTATCAGTTCCCGTACTGGTAGTTGATCGTGACCGTGTTCGCCATCTCCTGTAACTTCTGGAGGAGGTCGTCCCGATAGGACGCGTCCCGGATGCGTCCCGTGGGGACGACGATGCCGAAGGACCCGAGGACGCGGTCGTCGATCAGGATGGGAACCGCGGCCATTCCCATGCCGACGACCTGCTCGTCCCAGTCGACCGCGTATCCGTCGTCTCGTATCTCGGCTAACTCCGCTTTCAGTTCGTCTGGGTCAGTGACGGTGTGTTCGGTGCGCTGGACGAGCCCCCGCCGTTCGATGATCTCGTCGACGCGGGCCTCCGGGAGGTGAGCGAGAATCGCCTTGCCGGTCGCGACCGTGTGAAGCGGCGTCGCAGCGCCGGAGTACGTGCCGAGGCTCAGCGCCCGCCGGCCTTCCTCCTGGTGGTACACCACGGCGCGGCCGTCGTTTTCGATCGTCAGTCCGACGAGTTCGTCCGTCTCGGCGACGATCCGTTTCATCTCCGGCTTTGCCACCTGAAACAGCCGGTTCCGGTATTTCATCTTGCCGCCGATCGTGAGGAAGTACGAACTCAGGCGGTACTCGCCGTCTTCCCGGGTCACGTATCTCGTCTCGCTCAGTGAACGCAGGTAGTCGTACACGGTGCTGTCCGGGAGCCCCATCCGCTCTGCGACCTCTGAGGGGCCGGCCCCGTCAAGCTCCCAGAGCAAATCGACGATCTCGAACGCCCGTTCGACGGTCGTGAGCGAGGTCCGCTTCGGTGGCATATCCCCCTGTTATAGTAATAGAACCTGAAACTTCCGATTTACTCGGAGAAAATTCACCCAGCGGGCACGATCTCGGGGTCCGAACCGCGGTAAATCGATCTCTGTGGGGAGGACGTCCTATCACGCGTCAGTACCGCCACGGAGAGTACAGCCCCCGATGGCTCGGCTGGGTTCGGCGTGCATAACAACCGTACGTCCGTTAGAACGATCTGAATTATCTCTCCCAGGCGGCTTGAATTCGGATACCCATACGCCATAATAGAGTGAGATAGCGTAGACGACAGATTCGATCGTGGCGCTCATCCCAACCAAATCACGTCGGTGACTGTAAATCGTCAACTACTCGGCGAGAAACGGCAGCGACGGTGGCGGGAGCCGATCACGATCCTGCAACGGGGGAGTTCGACACCTCCCGACCGGAGAAAAGATGCCGATTATTTCGGACGGATGTTCGCAGTTGGAGTATCGACGGCGACACTGGGCCGCGTCGGGTGCAACCAAGAATCTTCAGTCGCACGGTCGCCGGCGGACGACCGACCGCGAGTGTGTGCAACCACGACACTAACACCGAGTATATCGGATCGGTGTTGGAGGGTCCTCAGGTCGCGTCGACGGGCACGTACCTGTCGAAGACCGGCTCACCGTTGGCGAGTCCCATCACGTTCGCGGCGAGCTGGTCGACGTTTCCGCGCCGACACTCGGCGGTCATCGCGGCCACGTGGGGCGTGGCGACGACGTTGTCGAGTTCGAGCAGGGGCGAGTCGGCCGCGAGCGGCTCCTCGCTGAACACGTCGAGACCGGCCCCGGCTATCGTCCCGTCGGTGAGCGCCTCGACGAGGGCGTCTTCGCGAACGACCGGCCCGCGCGCGACGTTCACCAGTATCGCCGAGGGCTTCATCCGGGACAGTTCCTCGGGGCCGATCAGGCCGCGGGTCTCGTCGGTCAGTTCCGCCGAGAGGACCACGACGTCGCTCCGCTCCAGCAGGTCACCGAGCGACGCCTTCGCCCCGTGGACGAGTTCGGCGTCGATGTCCGGAACGTAGGGGTCCGCGAACAGGATGTCGACGTCGAACCCCGACAGGAGCGTCCCGACGCGTTTGCCCACGTTACCGAACCCGACGATCCCGACCGTCGAGCCCGAGAGGCGCGTTCCCAGCGTGTACTCGTCGCGCCAGCGGCCCTCCGAGAGCAGCGCTCTCGCCTCCGTGAGCCTGCGGGCGGTCGCGAGCGTGAGACAGAGCGCGTGTTCGGCCACCGAGAGGGCGTTGTGCCCCGGCGTGTGCGTCACCGTGATGCCGTTGTCCCGCGCCGCGTCGAGGTCGATCGAGTCGATGCCGGTCCCCAGTTTCCCGATCAGCGAGAGTCGAGTCGCCGCGTTCAGGACCGCCCGCGTGAGCGGGATCCGGGACGTCACGAGGGCGATATCGTAGTCCGGAAGGACCGTCTGAAGCGTCTCCTCGTCGGCCTCGATGCCGACGGTGACGTCCCAAGAGTCGTCCAGTCCGTCGAGCAATCGGTCCGTGGGGGTGATGTCCTGATCGACGAGTACTCGGGTCACGTCCTGCGGCACGCGGGGGGCGCATATTGAGCTGTCGGTCCCCGCACGAGCGGGTCTATCTCAAATTATAAGGCAGATGGTTACCACACCGTCTGGTATGCACACCACGTCGACCGTTGACGTCCCCGCTGTGAAAGATTTCTCCCGGATCGCCGCGGCGAACAACCCGGAGAAGACGGCGTTCGGAAACGGGATCGACGGCCGGACGATGACGTGGGCGGAGTTCGACGAGAAGAGCGCTCAGGCCGCACACGCATTCGGAGCGCACGTCGGGCAGGGGGACCGAATCGCGCTGCTCTGTGAGAACTCTCTCGAACACACCGTGCTGTGGAACGGCGGACTCAAAGCCGGCTGCACGGTCTCGAACCTCCACGTGCGCGCCTCGCCGAACACGCTGCAGAACTGCATCGACTCGCTCAGACCCCGCGTGCTCGTCGTCGACGAGGAGACCTCCGAGTTCTTCGAAGCGCGGGTGCGCGAGAAGCTCTCGACGGACCTCGACGCCGTCGTCAACGTGGGCGAGGCCCAGACCGACTACGAGGACTCGTTCGATGACTTCCTGAGCGGATGGCCGACGACCGAACCCGACGTCCGCGTCCGGGAGGACGACGTCGCGGTCGTGATGTGGACCTCCGGGACGACAGGCGAGCCGAAGGGCTGGTGTTTCACGAACCGAGCGCTGTACTTCAGAGCGCACACGCTCGTCAGCGTGTACGAGCTCAACCGACCGGCACGGCAGCCGCACGTGTTCACACCGTCGTTCGCGGCGTGGTACTCGGTGGTGTTGCCCGCGCTCGCCTCCGGCGCCACGACGTACTTCCAGCCGTCGTGGGACCCCGAAACGTACCTGCAGATGATCGACGAACACGACCTGACGTCGGCGCTTCTGGTGCCGACGATGTGGCGGGAGCTGCTCAACGTCGACACCTTCGAGGAGTACGATCTGAGCTCGCTCCAAGCGATTATGTCCGCCGGCGAGGTGCTCAACGCGAGCACCCTCCGGCGGCTCCGCGAGAGCGTCTGCGACGTCGTGAAGAACTCCTACGCGGCGACCGAGGCGTATTCGACGGTGATGGCGAACGCCGAACTCGACGAGAGCCGCGTCGAGAGCGTCGGCAAACCGGTCCCCGGCGTCGAGATCCGGATCGTCGACGAGGGCGGGACCTATCGGGATCGAAAGCCGCCGGGCGAGGTGGGCGAAATCGCGGTCAAAGCGCCCGACTGTCCGGTCTGGGCGTGGGGGCGCACGGAAAAGACCGAGGACGTGTTCGAGGACGGTTGGTGGTACTCCGGTGATCTCGGCTACAGAGACGAAGACGGGTTCATTTACCTGGAGGGCCGGACCGACCTGATGATCCTCTCGAAGGGGATCAAGGTGTACCCCGCGCCGGTCGAAGAGCGGCTCAACGCCCATCCGGGCGTCAACGAGTCGGCCGTCGTCGGCGTCGAGGACGAGGAGTACGGGGAGAAAGTCGTCGCGTACGTGTACGCGTCCGACCCCGACCTCGACGCGGAGGAACTCGACGCGTGGTGTCTCGAAAGCGACGAGCTCGCGCGAATGGAGCGTCCCCGCGAGTATCACTTCGTCGACGAGGGACTTCCGCGGACGTCAACCGGGAAACTCGACCGGCTGAGCGCCAAGGGCGAGAAGGAGTAACGCGTCGACCCGGCGCCCGGCATCGCCGCCGACCGGAGCCACGGTTGTTTGTTAATGTTACCCAACGTTTAAGTAATACACGCTACCATCTATACGCTGTAACCACAATGAGCGAGAGAAAATGGTCTTTCAGTGACAGTATGGCGGAAGCCGTCGAGGCGGCGGGCAACCCGGTCGAACTGATGCGTGACCTCGGGGTCGGAAAGTTCACCAAAGTCCCCGACGAGATCACGAACTGGATCGAAGAACAGCGCTCCTGGCGGGAGTCCGTCGCCTTCGCGGACCAGTCCTATCACATGACGGATCAGTACGTCGAGGGGCCCGACGCGCTCGAGTTCTACTCGGAGTTCGCCGTCAACAACTTCGACAACGCCGAACCCGGCAAGGCGAAGCAGCTCGTCGTCGCCAACCCGAACGGGAAGTTCATCGGCGATGCGATCTGGTTCCACCTCGACGATGAGAAGTTCCTGAGCGTCGGCGGCGCGGCGGCCCACAACTGGCTTCAGTACCAGGCCGAGACGGGCGAATACGACGTCACGGCGGAGTTACAGGGACGTCCCGTCCAGACGGGCGAAGACCCGAACAACTTCCGGTTCCAAGTACAGGGTCCGGAGGCCATCAAGGTGATGGAGGAGGCGGTCGACGGCGATATTCCCGAACTCGGCTTCTTCAACTTCGGCGACGTCGAGATTGAGGGCCACGAGGTCAACCTCCTCCGCCACGGGATGGCCGGAGAGCCCGGATTCGAGTTCTGGGGCCCCTACGAGCACGGCGACGAGATCAAAGAGGCCGTGATGGCTGCCGGCGAGGAGTACGATATTCACCACCTCGGCGCGGTGAGCTATCAGACCCCCAACGCCGTCCTCGGCTGGATCCCGCTGGTCGTCCCCGCCATCTTCGACGAGGGGATGGAAGACTATCTCGAATGGCTCAGCGTGGGACAGGGGCTGCTCTCGATCGGCGGGAGCTTCGAGTCCGACGACATCACCGACTACTACTTCACGCCGACCGAACTCGGATACGGACACATCATCGACTTCGATCACGACTTCGTCGGCAAGGAGGCCCTCGAAGCGGAAGCAGGCGATCCCGACCGCGAGAAGGTCACGCTGGTCTGGGACGGCGACGACATCGTCGACGTGTTCGCGTCGCTGTTCAGCGACGGCGAGACGTACAAGTTCATGGAACTTCCGCACCCGCGCGACGCGGCGTGTCCCTACGATCAGGTCCTGAAAGACGGCGAACTCGTCGGCCTCTCCACGGACAAGAGTTACATCTACAACCACCGCGACTTCATCTCGCTTGCGGTCGTCGACGCGGCGTACGCCGAACCGGGCACCGAGGTCACCGTCGTCTGGGGTGACCCCGAGGACAACACGAACAAGCGCGTCGAGCGCCACGCGAAAAAGGAGATCACCGCCACCGTCGCGCCGGCACCCTACAGCGAAGACAAACGATAACCGAAGATCCACGAACCAACAGAGGCACCCCATCTCGGCCGCCGCGAGAGGCGGCCGAATTAGAGCTCAGAAATAATATATAATTCAGATATTGTATTTCTGTATTCATTTGATTTTCTCCACCCCTTCGAGCGCTCAGTAGTCAGCACGGACTATACATATTTGCGGTTTGAACGCGCTTTTATCGGCGTCTTAACGTGAGATTGGGCATTTAATTTCGATTGAAGACTCCGCTCGTATAGAACGCGATACCCACACTCATATCAGAAATTCATATATTCTATATTTATTTTGAAAGTGTGTGATTCGGAGCTCCAGACGGGTCACATCTCCGCGCCCTGTTCGTCGATGGCGTCGGCCGCGATGGAGCGTCCCCGAGCGTTCAGTTCGACCTCGTGTCGGACCCGGACCTCGTCGAGGATGTCGTGGTCGATGAGCCGGACGAAAAGCTCCTCGACCTGCTCGACGTCGATGCCGAGGAACTCGGGGATGTCGAACGGCGAGACGCCCGAGTACAGCGCCATCAGCACCTGTTTGTCCTGCCGGGAGAGGTCCAGCGACGTCTCGCTTTGCTCCTCGCCGATCCGGAGCAGCGACTTCAGGTTGTCGACCGCCCGTTCGGGGCCGGAGATGTACGTCTGGACGCTCGTCCCCTCGTCGTCGGAGTGTTCGACCTCGATGACCTGCCGCTGTTGCTCGCGGACGGTCCGTCGCCCCATCTCGATGTCGCCGATGTCGTCGAGTCGGACCTCGACGAACGTTCCGGTCACGGTCGCGATGCTGACGGCGCCCGTTTCGACCTTCATCCGCGCGCCGACCCACTCGGTGTTCTGGACGACCCCGCCCTCGACGGCGGGATGGCGGACGAGAAACTGCGTCGAGGAGAGCAATGCGTCGTAGAAGTCCAACTCGAACTCCTCGTAGTCCGCCGGCGCGACGAGCACCACGTCCTCGCCGTCGTCGAACTGCAGCGCGAGGTAGTCCGAGACCGTCGCGACGCGTTGGTTGACGTCGAATCGGCCGCCGACACGGTCGATCTCCGACAGCGGAAACGTGCGCTTGCCGCCGGTCCCCGCCAGCACGATCCGGCGGTTCGACAGCAGGATACGCCCGTTCGTCCAGGCGGCCTCGTTGCGCTCGCGGCCGTTTCGGAGCGCCTGTAGGAACCGTCCGCGCGTGTCAGCGACTTTCGTCTCGCCGGGTTTCACGCCCCTCTCACCTCTGTGATCGGCCGTCCCCGCCCTCTCCGAGGTCGCGATAGATCCGGAGCCGCTTGTCGACCGGCTCGAACCGGTCGCGACAGGACGCCGGGACCGTTTCGGTCATCCCGATCGTCAGGTATCCGCCGGGTTCGACCGCAGAGCCCAGCGTCTCGAAGATGGCCTGCTTGGCGTCTCGGTTGATGTAGATGAACAGGTTCCGGCAGATGACCAGATCGAACGTCTGCGGCGGGTCCTGCTGGACGAGATCGTGTCTACGGAACGAGACCAGATCGCGCACCTCGTCGGTGACGCTGTAGGTGTCGCCGTCGCGCTCGACGTACTGCGCGCTGTTGGCCAGCGGCTCGAGCTGTTCCTCGAGGTTGTTCGTCTCCGAGGCGTGGTACTCTCCCCGGCGTGCGGCCCGGAGGATCTCCGGTTTGATGTCGGTCCCGAGGATCTCGACGCGCTTGTGATCGATCCGATCGTCGTCGATCGCGAGCATCGCCGCCGAATACGCCTCGCGGCCGTCCGAACAGGCCGCACTCCAGATCCGCGTCCGTCCCTGATCGCTCAGTTCGGCGATGATCTCCCGCAGCCCCTCCCAGACGTCCGGGTTACGGAAGAAGCTCGTGACGTTGACGCTGAGCGCGTTCAACAGCGCCTCCTGTTCGTCCTCGTCCTCGCGCAGCAGTTCGTGATACGCCTCGTACTCCTCGACGTGGCGGCGACGCATCCGCGCGGAGACTCGCCGATCGAGATACGACCGGTTGTAGGAACTCGTCGCGAACGAGAGGTCCGTTTCCACGTACTCGAGCAGGTCCTCGAAGGCTTCGGCGCCGTCGTCGGTCTCGCCGCCCGTGTCAAGCACCATCAGTCGGCCGCCTCCTCGGCCTCTGCGCTCCCGTCCTCCGGCGGCACCCACTGCCGCCGCGCCTGCTTGCCGGCGTCGGGGATCACGAGCGAGTTGACGTCGAGGATCGGGACGACGTTCCCATCGCCGACGACGGCCGTCCCCGAGATCCCCTCAGTCCCCCGAAGCGGCCCTTGCAACGGCGTGACGACCACTTCCTCCTGTCGCGCCACGCCGTCGCACTGGAGGGCGACCTGCCGGTCTGCCGGGCGGATTCGGACGACCATCCCCGAACCGCTGGGGGGCTCCTCGATGTTGAGCGCGTCGCGGAGACGGATCAGCGGGAAGATCGTCTCCTCGTGGACGATCACCTCCGCGCCGTCGACGCGCTGGATGCGAGTCT
Organism: Halobellus sp. GM3; assembly: GCF_052545375.1. Taxonomy (NCBI): domain Archaea; kingdom Methanobacteriati; phylum Methanobacteriota; class Halobacteria; order Halobacteriales; family Haloferacaceae; genus Halobellus; species Halobellus sp. GM3. The sequence goes on from NZ_JBQWLT010000005.1 coordinate 171,383, forward strand.
CCTGTGAGATCTCGTCGATGTACTTGATCGGCACGCCGAACTCGCGGTCGCCGACCCGGACGAAGAGCACCTTGATGATCGCGACGGAGACCGGCAGGCGAATCGAGATGGTCGTCCCCTCGCCGAGCGCGCTGTCGACGTTGACCGAGCCGTCGAGGGATTCGACGGTGGTCTTGACGACGTCCATCCCCACGCCGCGGCCGCTGACGTCGGTGATCTCCTCGTTAGTCGAGAGCCCGGGGTGGAAGATGAAGTCGTACACCTCCTCGTCGGGGATCTCGGCGAGCTCCTCTCGCGTTCGGACTCCCTCCGCGGCCACCTTCTCGCGGACCGCGTCCGCGTCGATCCCGCCGCCGTCGTCCTCGACGGTGATGACGACGGTGTCGTGTTCGCGCTCGGCGCGCAACTCCACGGAGCCGGTTCGGGACTTCCCGGCGGCCTCCCGCTCGTCGGGCGCCTCGATCCCGTGATCGACCGCGTTCCGGAGCACGTGCATCAGCGGATCGGAGATCTCGTCGAGGATCGTCCGGTCGAGCTCGATGTTCTCGCCCTCGACGGAGAAGCGCACCTGCTTTTCCTCCTCGCGGGCGAGGTCGCGGACGAGCCGCGGGAACTTATCGAACACCTTCTTCAGCGGGATCAGCCGCATGTCCATCACGGTGTCCTGCAGGTTCGTCGAGATCTTGTCCAGTTCGTCGAGGGTGTCGCGACCGGCGGACGCGTCCTCGTCGACGGCCTGACGAAGCTTGATCCGGCTGGTGACGAGCTGTTCGACCATGCTGTGGAGCTCGTCGAGCTGATCGACGTCGACCCGGACGGACTTCACCTCCGAGATCGAGGGCGTCGACTCGTCGGCGCCGCCGTCGGAATCGTCTGATCCCTCAGCGGTGCCGTCGGGACCGTCGGAGCCCCCGGAGTCGTCAGCCCCATCGTCGGAGTCGTCAGCCCCATCGTCGGAGTCGCCAGCCCCATCGTCGGAACCGCCGGAACCCTCGGCGGTGTCGTCCAGAGAGCCACCGACGCCGTCGGTGTCAGTCGGCCCCTCGACAGCAGCGGATTCAGCTGCTACACTGGTCGTTTCACCGGGGGACGGGGACGCATCCGCGGGCGGTTCGCCTGCGTCTGTCCCGTCGTTCGCCTCCGCCGACGGTTCGTCTGTCTCGTCGTTCGCCTCCGCCGACGGTTCGTCTGTCTCGTCGCTCGCCTCCGTCGACGGCCCGTCGGAGGTGTACGCGCCGACGATCGCGTCGACGGCCGCGGCGGCGGACTCGGGATCGACGTCGCTGTCGGGGACGGAGCCGGCTGTCGGGGCATCGTCCGCCTCGCTAGCCGGCGCCTCGACCGCCGCACCGGTCGCCGCCGCGTCGTCGACAAGCTCGCTGACGTCGGTCAGTTCGACCGATTCGACCTTCCAGAGGTCTTCGAGCGTCGCTTCGAGCGTCGCTTCCGGCGCGTCGGCGACGAAGACGACGAAGTCGTCGTCGAAATCTCCCTCCTCGATACAGTTGAGGTTTGGCTCCGCGCCCACGACCGCGAGGTCGTCGGGCAGGCCGCCGACGAACAGGCCGCCGTCGACGCCCTTCATGTCTCCCGGTTCGAGGGTGATTCTCGCGTGGTAGAGCTGCTCTGCGTCCGCCACGGCAGGGTCGTCGAGATCCAAGACGTCGCTCGCCAGTTCGAGCGCTGCCTCGTCCACCGGCGAATCGGATCCGGCGACCGCGCCCGACTCGGCCGGTCCCGCGGCGTTCTCGTCCGCCGCCGCCTCGTCCGCCACTGGCTCGTCGACGGCCGCCGCGGTCTCGTCGTCGCCCGTCGCGTCGGACGCCGCTCCATCTGCCGTCTCGGAGTCCGCCTCCTCGCCGGGGGATTCCGATTCGGGCTCTGCGGCCGCGCGGATATCTTCGACGAGCCCGCTCGGATCGCGCTTGGACTCGCCGTGCTCTTCGATCTCGTGGAGGATGTCCAGGATCTCGTCCATCCCGTCGAAGACCAGGTCCATCCGCTCGTGGGTGACCTCGATCCGATCCTGTCGCACCGCATCGAGCAGGTCCTCGACGGCGTGGGCGACCGTCGCCGCGTTGTCGAAGCCCATCGCGCCGAAGTTCCCCTTGAGGGTGTGGGCCTGCCGGAAGATGTCGTCGATCGCCTCGACGTCCTCCGGGTTCGACTCGAGGTCCAAAAGCGAGTTGTTCAGCTGGGTGATGCTCTCTTCCGACTCGGTGATGAATTCCTGGTAGAGTTCGTCGTCCATCGTCACTCCTCCTCCGTGAAGTACCGCAGGGCCGTCTCGGCGACGTCGCCCGCCGATTCGACCGCGTCGACGCAGCCCGTTTCGATCGCCCGCCGGGGCATCCCGAAGATGGCCGACGTGGCCTCGTCCTGTGCGATCGTGTGGCCGCCGGCGCGGGCGATCCGCTGCATTCCGTCGACGCCGTCGCGCCCCATCCCCGTGAGTAGCACCGCACACAGCGGCTGTGCGGCGCTCTCCGCGGCCGACGCCATCGTCAGGTCGATCGCCGGTCGGACGCCGTGGATCTGCTCGGTCTCAGTCAGTTCGAGCCGGAGACGGTCCCCCCTGTCGCCGGTCACGAGCAGGTGCCGGCCGCCGGGCGCGACCCGTCCCTCGCCCGGCCCGATCCGCTCGCCCGACTCGGCCTCGCCGAAGTCGTACTCCGACCGCTCGTCGAGGCGGGTGGCAAAGCGGGACGTGAACCCCTCCGGCATGTGCTGTACGACGAGGATGCGGAGGTTCGCGTCCCGCGGCAGGCCCGCGATCAGCTGCTCGACGATCTTCGGACCGCCGGTCGACGCACCGACGAGGAGCGTGCCCACGTCCGCGTACGTGCGACCGGACGCGCCGGCCGCGTCGGGCTGGCGCATCGCACCACTGCGAGCCCCCGTCCGGGTATCACCGCTCGACGGCTTCGCCGCCGAGTCCCGGGTGGGCGAGCGGGACGCGGATCCGGACGGAGACGGCGACGTAGTCGATGCGGTCGACCGCGAAGTCTCCGTCGACGCGGTGCGCGACGTAGTCGCCGTCGAGGCGCTCGCGGAGGCGCGGGCGCTGGCAGAGAGGTCGACTTTCGCCGCGGACTCGACCTTCTCGACGAGTTCGTGTCTGACCTTCGGCATCGACGAGGTGACCTCCCCGCCGGGCTTTTTCACGAAGTCGACCGCGCCCCGATCCAGCGCTTCGAACGTCACGTCGGCGTCCGCTTCCGCGTGCGCCGACAGCATCAACACCGGCGTCGGGTGGTCGGCCATGATCCGTTCGACTGCCTCGATGCCGTTCATCGAGGGCATCTCGATGTCCATCGTCACGACGTCGGGATCGTGTTCGATCACCGCATCGAGCGCGACGGAGCCGTCCTCCGCCTCGCCGACGACTTCGACGCCGCCGTCCTCGAGGAGCTTCCGAATGAGCGTTCGCATGAATCTGGAGTCGTCGACGACGACCGCTCGCGTCGGGGCGTCGCCGCCGCGAGACTCCGAGGCCGTGCTCATCTCTCGTGGTCCTCCGATAATGTCCCGCCGACGTTCCCGCTCGAACCAGACTCTGCTCGGCGGTCGGGGCGCGGCGGCGGTCCGGCGGCCGGCCGACCGACGATCGGTCTGTCGGTACCACCTGCGGCGGCGGTGCGGACCTCGCCGGGCGGCGTCGGGCGGTTCGCATCAGGGTGGTGCCCGCTCATCTCTACTGCACGTTCCGAACTAGGGGACTTAAGCGCTCGGCGGCGAGAATCAGGGCTGATAATAGCGGCCGTACATTTATTGTCGGTCTGTCCGCCACCTCGGGTAACGGCCGACGGTCCACGACGCCGTCGGTGACGCGACTATGTCCCAGCAACAACCCGCGGCGGGCGGCGCCACGCGCCCCACTGCCGCAGACGACGACCCGGACGGCACCACCCAACAGATGCAGGTCCTCGAGTTCGAGTTGGGGGGCGAACGGTACTGCGTGGACATCGGCTACGTCTCCGAGATCGTCGATAGAGGGTCGCTCACGACGGTCCCAAACGCGCCCGACTTCGTCGAGGGCGTGATGGATCTCCGCGGGAGAACGACTTCGATCGTCAACCCCAAGACGCTGCTCAACGTCGACGACGTCGGCGAAGCGAGCCGGATCATCATCTTCGACGCCAGTACGTTCGAGGACGACGCGGCCGTCGGCTGGATGGTCGACGAGGTGTACCAAGTGGTCCGCGTCTCGATGGACGACGTCGAGGAGCCGCCGATGGAGCGCGGCGACTTCATCGAGGGAATCGTCCGCCGAGAGGAGGAGCTCGTCGTCTGGATCACACCGACGACGGCGACGACCGAGTAACCCACGGACGGCGGCTGGGGCTCCGACGATTCGGAGTCGCGAGTGGACGCCGAAGCTACGACGATTCGGCATCGCCGGCGGGCGACGATGCGTATTCTTCGAGACCGTCCACCGCGAGGAGGACGGCGACCACGACACAGCCGCCGGCGACGACGAACGCCGGGAGGTAGCCGACCGCGTCCGAGAGAACACCGCCGAGGACGCTCCCGACGCCGCCGCCGAGGCTCGTGATCGCGGTGTACGCCCCGAGCGCCTCCGAGCGGACGGCGGCCGGTGAGAGCCGCGTCACGATCCCGGTGGCGGTCACCGCGATGACCGCCCACGAAACGCCGATCGCGAGGAACAGCGCGCCGACCGCGAGGAGGCCGACGGGCGGGGCGACGGCCGCGCCGGTCACGGCGACGATCGGGAAGACGCCGGCGCGAAAGAGCAGTGCACCGACCTGCAGTCGGAACGGGTCGCGGTCGGTGGCGAGTGCGCCGACGCGGGCGTACGCGACGGCCGACGCCGCCGAACTCGCGATGAAGAGCGCGAACACCTCGTCGTCCGCGTAGCCGACGTCGACGAGGTACGCCGGGAGCGGGGCGAAGAAGACGGAGAACCCCGTGAAGAAGACGGTCGCCGCGAGCAGGTAGCGAACCAGGGACTCGGAGAACCGCGTACGGAGCCGCGCGAGCGAGCCGCGACCCAGGCCGACGTCTCGAAGCGCCCAGTACACGCGAGCGGGACCGTACGGGATCGCCCGGGCGCCGCGCATCGCGCCCCCGTTCCCCGACCGGATACGCCGGGAAAGACGCTGGAACCGCTGCTCAGAGATAGTTGGCGGCTCGGGGTACCACGCGATGACGGCCAAGATACCGCCGAAGGCGACGACCGCGCTTCCGACGAAGAACAGCCGCTTAGAGACGAGCGCGGGCAGCCCGAACCGCGGCCCGGCGATCGCGGACCACACGCCGCCCGCCACGAGCCCGGCCAGCCAGCCGTACCCCTGGTAGTGATTCAGCAGGCCGAACCGTCGGTTCCACTGCTCGGCCGCGTACCCCTCGACCACGATGAGGTTGAGGACGGGCGCAGCGGCCGCGACGACGAACCACAACACGGCGTTGGCGGCCAGAACGGTCACCGGCGATCCGAGAAACGGGAACGACAGGAAGACGCAGCCAGAGAGCCCGAGCGCGACGAGGACGAACGGCCGGCGCCGTCGCGTCCGCGACGCGAGTCGGCCCCAGAGAATCGCGCCCGGGACGCCGGCGAACGCGGCCGTCGCGGCGATGAGGCTGACGACGAACGCGCCGGCCCCGAGATCGATCGCGTACAGCGGAACGAGGACCGACGCGGCGCCGATCGCGACGTAGCCGAGCGCCCAGCCGTACAGCCACGCGTCGGCGCCGAGAGGAGACGGAGCGTGTTCGCTCACGTCCGTCAGATGCGGACGGGCGGTAATAATCCCTGTGTCAGGACGTCTGCTTCCCTGTGCCAGGACGTCTGCTTCCCTGTTCCGGGTCGTTTCCTCCCGATAGCAGGGCGCTTTTTGCGCTCCACGTCGAGCCTCGGGGTATGTATCGGAAGGGGCACTACGGCGTCTCGCTGCTCGTCTTCGCGCCGATCGCGTTCGTTCTCGTCGCGATCAAGCGCGTCGACCTCGCACTCGTAATCGGCGGCGTGATGCTCTGGCTGGCGATGCTCCCAGACGTCGACCACGCGATTCCGGGGATCTCACACCGGGGACCGACGCACTCGCTCTGCTTCGCCGCGGTCGTCGGAGGCGTCTTCGCCGCCGCCGCGCTGGCGCTGGAAGCGACTGCGGGAAGCGCGGGTGTCGGGGCAGGCGTGTTCGATCCGGCGGCGGTCGCCGGTGGGCTGTCGCTCGCGGCGTTCGGGTTCGCCCTCGGCGCGCTCTCGGTGATCGCTCACCTCGCGGGCGACGCGCTCACCCCCGCCGGGGTGAACTTCCTCTGGCCGCTCTCGGCGCGCACGTACACGCTCGGGGTCTGGCGGGCGGACAACACCCTCGCCAACTACGGCCTGTTCGCCGCGGGAGTCTTCGCCACCGGCGCGGCGGTGTACCTCGGCGCCGCGCTCTGAGCGGGGTACGATGTTCACACGACACAAAGCTTATTTGTCGTCTCCGCGTGTCTTCACTCGCAATGGCGAAAGGTACGGTTGCGTTCTTTAACGACACGGGCGGTTACGGTTTCATCGAGAGTGAGGATTCAGACGAAGACGTGTTCTTCCACATGGAAGACGTCGGCGGTCCGGACCTCGAAGAGGGACAGGAAGTCGAATTCGACATCGAGCAGGCCGATAAAGGCCCGCGGGCGACGAACCTCCAACGGCTTTGACATCCTCCCCGCGCTGAAGCGCGAGGATTCCTCCGTTGGGGGTTCGGCTACCGACCCACGGAGGCAACTTGCGAGTCTGTGCGCACTTCTTTGGGACTTTCGTGAGGGTGTGGTTTCCCCGACCAGTCGTGGTCGTCCCACTCGAATCGCACGGGCCGTGCCATCGGCCTGACTTCCGTATCGCTGTTTTCTCGAAGGAACGTCTCTGACGCCGTGAGGTCGGCGTGTCCCTCGAATCCGCATGGACACGTCAGCGTATCTCCGTGGCGAACCGTCTCCTCGTGATCGCCACACTCGGGACACGTCTGACTCGTCCATGCTTCCGACTCGACTTCGAGAGAGATGCCGTACTCTTCACAGACGCACGCGAGACGGTGGATGAACTTCTTGAACGCCCAGAAGTTGTGCGTCTTCTCGTTCACCCTGACCGACCAATGCGTTTCCAGCACGTCGGTCAAATCGCCAACGTACACCGTCGCCACACCCTCGTCGTACAGTCGTTCAACGAGGTCGCGCACCAGCGCGTTCTGTGCGTGGTCACGGCGCTTCGTCCGCTGTCGGTACAGCTGTCGGATCCGCTTGGAACTGTAGCGTCCCTCTCGGAGTCGTCCGGAAGACGAAGTCTTCCGTGATTCCGAGAGACTCTGTCTCTCGGGCAATTTCGACTGAAGGCGGGCGATTTCGTCGGTCGTCTCGCGGAACCGTCCGAACAACTCCCGTCCGTCGTAGAGGTACTGGTTCCCAGTGGTCGTGGAACAGGCGACGAGATTGTTTACACCAACGTCGAGGGCGGCTTCTTCGGAAGCCAGTGGTGAATCCAGTCGAGAATCAGGGACGGTGACTGGTTGGAAAGCCCTGAACGTGTCGCTCACCTCGTCGTACGCAAGTTCCAGACGACCCTGTTTGCCGTCCCATTTCGGGGTGCCTCGGACTTCGAGGCGGAGTCGTTCGTGGTAGCCGAGTCCGTATTCGTCTTTCAGTTCTTGTCCGACCGGGATTTCGAGACGGCTACGCTTGCCCCACTGAATCGTGTACTGGGTGTTTCGGATGTAGGTACGGAGTTCGCGTCCGTCCTCCTCGTTGCCCCAGTACGACGGCGGGTTGGCGTCCTCGCCTTTCTCCGTGAGGACGAAGAACGACCGCCACGCTTCGCTGTTCTTGCGCGTGACCTGTTGGACAGTCGCGCTTCCGACGACGCCGTTGTAGCGCCCTCGGTACTCGGAAGTGTCCCACACGTCGCCGTCACCGAAGTAGTTCTGACGACGTTCGTAGGTCAGTTCGTTCCACAGAGAGGCGGAGGCGTCGAGTAGCCGTAGGAGGCACTCTTTGTCGTTCTCGGTCTGTGGAACCACCTCGAAGGTGTTGACGCGCTTCACGTGTCCTCACCCTCTTGTTCAGCGATGTAGCGTTCGACAGCGCCCTTCGAGGCACTTCCCGCCGTTCCGACGTAGTACGAACGAGTCCACTTCACGCGGTCGTCGTACCGCTGGTTATACTTCCGCGCCGAGATGCCCTTGACCCAGTTGACGATGAGTGACGGAGCGTTCTTCGGCGGACTCCCGATGAACAGGTGTACGTGGTCGGGCATGACCTCGGACTCGGCCAGTTCGAGGCCCTTGTCTTCACAGATTTCCGCGAAGATGGCTTCGAGACGTTCCTTCGTACTCCCCGTCAGGTGCGAACGCCGATACTGAGCGGAACCCTGTTCCGCGAGGTCAGCGGAATCTTCGATTCCGCCAGACTTCGGCACGAACACTATGTGGTAGTAGAGTTCGTATTTCGCGTGACGGGTACTCTTCACCACCTATGCATACTATCACAGTCGGACGCCTTAAAGATAGCGTTGGAACCCCGTCTATGCCATCGTCAGCGGTTGAATACTGTTGGTCGGCTTCATCCCCGTCGCCAGATCACATCTGGCGGGCAACCAGAACGCGGAGCGTTCTGGTGACGTCCTGAAGCGCGAGGCTTTCGCCTCGAATTTTCCGCAACACGACAGCGGCACTGCGGTCGGCGGTTCCGTCGAGTCTCACCACGGTTTTGCATTTCTCCCGCGCCGAGCGGCGCCTCAGACAGGTCGTCTGCGCCCCAAGGCCGCGTGTCCCCCCGTACTAAGAGACCGACTCGATTATCTACAGTGAGAGCGCCATACGGTCGCCTGAGAACCGACACAATTAGGGCAAGAATTTAGACGTGGGCCATCGACGTGGGAAGTGAATCGCAATGGGCGGCGCTACACCCCGGATCCTCGTGGTCGAAGACGAGACCGACTTGGCGGAACTCTACGCCATCTACCTCTCGGATCTCTACGACGTACAGACGGCGACAGACGGCGAATCCGCGCTCGAGATCGTCGACGACGACATCGACGTCGTCCTCCTCGACCGTCGGATGCCCGATCTGACGGGCGACGAGGTGCTCGCCGAGATCAGATCGCGCGGTCTCGACTGTCGAGTCGCGATGATCACGGCGGTCGAGCCCGACATCGACATCGTCGAGATGCAGTTCGACGACTACCTCGTCAAGCCCGTCACGCGCGACGACCTGCGCGGGCTCGTCGAAGTGCTCCTGCGTCGGGCGGACTACGACAGTCGGACCCAAGAGTTCTTCCAGCTCGCCTCGAAGAAGGCGGCGCTCGAGTCCGCGCCCGACGTCTCCGTCGAGAACAGATCGGAGTACCGCGAACTGACCGAACGGATGGAAGAGCTCAGAGCGGGTCTGGACGAGACGCTGGCCGATCTGAGCGAAGAGGACTTCCGCAACGCGTTCGCGTCGTTTCCGAACATCGAGATGGGCGAAAACGAGTAGTCCAGTCTAGGAGAGCACCGCTTCTGTCCGTCCCGGCGGCCCTCGGTTACTGACCTCTGTGACTTCCCGGCTGCGGGTCGACGTGCGCCGGGGCCAGTAGGTCCCCGAGACGCCGTGCGTCGAGCCACTCCAGCAGCCGGACGAGCTGTGTCGCGGCCGCCTCGAACAGTCGCTCGCCGATCTCCGGCGTCGCGTCCGTCTGATCGCCGAAGACGCCGTTCTCGCTGTTCTCGACCGCGTCGTAAAACGGTCGGGCCCCGTACTTATCGAGGTGGTCCGCCTCGCCGATGTCGCGGACGCCTCCGTCGCGGGCGGCTTCGAGCCGGTCCTCGCGCACCAGTTCGGGCGCGAGGTGTTGGATCATCGCCGTCTCCTTTGGTCCGCCGTGCGGGCCGTTGTGTTCGAACGCCTCGTCGACGAGCTCCGGGATCGACTCGTCCCACATCCACTCGATCGCATAGAGCGTGCCGTCGTCTCGGAGCCGGCGACCCACCTCGCGGAGGTGCGCGACGTTACCGCCGTGGGCGTTGACGTAGACGACCCTGTCGATGCCGTGGTACGCGAGGTTCCGGGTCAGCGACTCGACGTAGTCGCGGAACTGCGGCGCGTCGACCCACATCGTCCCGTGGAACTGCCGGTGGTGGGGGCTGACCCCGACGTTCACCGTGGGTGTGCAGAGGAACCCCGTTCGCTCGGCCGCCTCGCGCGCGAGCCCCTCGGCGATGAGGTGGTCGGTCGCGAGCGGCAGATGCGGGCCGTGCTGTTCGGTCGAGCCAAGCGGGACGACCGCGACCGACTCCTCGGCGACGTACTCGCCGAGGTCCGGCCACGTCTGATCTGCGACGTACATACCGGCCGAAGGTGGCCGGGCGTCAAGAAGCTACTCACGTCGACGCCCGCGGGTGACGGATCGGCGACGGGCGCCCACCGATCGGACAGCCGACCCCGGCCGCCGCGCGGTCCCTACTCGGCCGCGACCCCGCCGACCGCGGGACCGGAGTCGCCGTCCGAACTGTCGCCCCGCCCGCGAAGCGCGAGGACGAACGCGCCGAAGCCGACGAGCAGCACGGCGAACTGGACGAGCCCGCCGACGACCGGAATCGCCCCGAGGACACTCACGGCCACGACGCCGACCACGAGCGCGAGCCACCGGTTTTCGGTGTCGAGAAGCGACAGCAGCATCGTCCCGACGACGATCATCCCGTACACCGTCGTCACCCACAGAAGCAGCGCGAAGACGACGAGTCCGGCCAGCGAGAGGGGGATTCCGACGATCGTCGCCAGCAACAGAAGCAACAGGATCGGGATGCCGACGAAGGCGAGCAGCCCCACGCCCGCGCTCCGCAGCGTGGCGGTCGTGCCGGCGGCAACGAGCCGGCGCGCGAAGTCCGGCGCCGCCGCGAGGAGCACCGCGCCGAGGAGGAGGTTCACGAGCCCGGCGTAGATCGCACCGACCCACGCCGGGATCGGGGGAAGCGACAGCGAGCCCGCGGCGCCGAACACCTCGGGTTCGGCGACGGAGAGCGATTCGTCGCGGACTATCGCCCCCGAAACGGCCGCGTCGTCGGCGATCGAAACCGTCTCCGCGTCGTAGGTCAGCGAGCCGCCGATGGACGCCGACGGACCGACGACGAGGGTGTCCGCACCGGCGGTGACGTCGCCCTCGACCGCGCCGTCGAGTCGAACGTCGGCCGCGCCGGCCTCGAGGTCGCCGCCGACGCGAGAGCCCTCGCGGAGCTCAAGCGCCGCCGCACCGACGGTGACGTCGCCCTCGACGACGCCCTCGACGACGACGCTTCCGGCGGCGGCGTCGAGCGAGCCCGTCACGCGTCCGGAGTCGGTGACGACGACTGAGCCCGCGGCGGCGGACACGTCGCCCTCGACGGTCCCGGCGACGACGACGCTCCCGGCCGCGGCGTCGAGGTTGCCGTCGTACGTCTCGCCGGCGTCGATCCGGACGACGCCGCCGACGGCGCCGTCGGATCCGCCGGGGCCGAACTGCTGTGCGGTCGCGACCGTCGGCAGTCCGCCGAGGACGACGAGCGCGACGAGGAGGAGGACTACTCGATGTGAGTGCCGTGACATTCGTGACCACGAGAGGAGGGGACCTCTCATCTCGTAGAAACGTTCGCACTGACCTTAATTGCTTCCGAAACGAGGGACACACCGCGTGGGGTTCCCAGCGCCGACGCGTGGGTGTGGATTTTTGCGTCCCCGACGCGTGAAGCCGGATATGGAGTACACCACCCTCGGTGAGACCGGCGTGACCGTCTCGAAGATCTGTCTCGGCTGTATGAGCTTCGGATCGGGCGACTGGCGCGAGTGGGTCCTCGACGAGGAGGAGGGGAAGGCGCTCGTCGATCGCGCGATCGACCTCGGGGTGAACTTCTTCGACACAGCCAATATGTACTCTGACGGCGAATCAGAGCGCGTCCTCGGCGACGCCCTCGAGGCGTACGACCGCGACGAGTTCGTCGTCGCCTCGAAGCTGTACTTCCAGATGGACGACGGCGATCCAAACTCGGGCGGCCTCTCGCGGAAGGCGATCGAGCAGGAACTCGAGAACTCGCTGGATCGGCTCGGGATGGACACTCTCGACCTCCTGCAGATCCACCGCTGGGACGACGACACGCCGATCGAGCAGACGCTCCGGGCGCTCGACGACGCCGTTCGCCGCGGGCAGACCCGCTATCTCGGCGCGTCGTCGATGTGGGCCCACCAGTTCGCGGAGGCGCAGTACACCGCAGAGCGGCAGGGATTGACGCCGTTCTCGACGATGCAGAACCACTACAATCTGCTCTACCGCGAGGAGGAGCGCGAGATGCTGCCGCTGTGTGAGAAACAGGGCGTGGGCGTCATCCCGTGGTCGCCGCTCGCGCGCGGGTGGCTGACGCGACCGCACGAGGACGCGCGATCGACGACGCGCGGGGAGACCGACGACTACGCCCACCAGCATCCGTACCTCGAAGGCGGCGGGCCCACGGTCAACGAGCGCGTGCAGGAACTCGCCGAGGACAAGGGCGTGGAGATGGCGCAGATCGGCCTCGCGTGGCTGTTCCAGAACGACCGCGTCGACGCCCCGATCGTCGGGACGACGAGCGTCGACCACCTCGAGGATGCGGTCGAAGCGCTGTCGATCTCGCTGTCAGACTCGGATATCGAGTACCTCGAAGCGCCCTACGAACCCGTTCGCGTCTCCGGCCACGAGTAGCTCCGTCTCACTCCGCGCCCGGTCCGGAGTCGGCCCTCGCGTCCCCGAACGGGACCGAACCGGACGCCGAAATGCGCCAGACCGCCCGCGCGGCGACGAGGGCGATCGCCACTTCCGAGAGGCCGACGACGGCGAACGCGGCGAGATAGCCCGCGGTCGAGGTCGTCATACCGCCGAGAAGGAAGCCGGCGAGAAAGCCGAGGCTCCCGAAGACGTTGAAGCCGCCGAGCGCCGCGCCGCGCGTCTCCGGCGACGCGACGTCAGTCACGAGCGCCATCGTCGCCGGCGCGACGAGCGCGCCGAGGGCGCCGACGGTGACCATCGCCGCGACGGCGACTCCGATCACCGGTGCGAGGCCGACCGCGACGATGCCGAGCCCGAAGCAGATCGAGCCGACGACGACCGGAACCGCGCGTCCGATCCGATCGGAGAGAATCCCGGCCGGGTACTGCAGGAGCGCGAACGGCACGAAGAAGGCGGCGAGCGCGAGGCCCGCACCGGCCGCGTCGAGGCCGAAGGCGTCCCTGAAGTAATAGACGCCCACGAGCGCGAAGAAGCCCGCCGTCATCCGATCGATGAAGCCGAACGCGTACGGGACGGCGAGCGTCGGCTGGCGGCGAAGGCCGCCGAGAGCGTCGCCGACGCGGAGTCGCTCCGCACTCGGCAAGTCCTCCGTGACGGTCAGAAACAGGACCGCGACGGCGGCGAGCGTCGCCGCCGCGGCGTACAGCGGAAACAGCGGATCGGCGTCGGCGAGTCGCCCGCCGACGACGGAACCGAGCGCCGCACCGAGACCGATCGCGATGCCGGCAGCGCCCATATTCTTCCCGTTGCCGCCGGCGAGGTCCGCGAGCGCGGTGATCGAAAGCGAGAACGCCCCGATGGTCGCCGCGCCGCCGAGCAGTCGGACGACGAGAACGCCCGCGAACGGGATCCCCAGCGTCGGCGCGGCCGCGAGGAGGAGATAGCCACCCGCGCCGCCGATCGCGCCGGCCGCGGCGAGCGGCATTCGTCGCCCGAGCGCGTCGCTCGCGGCCCCCCAGACGCTCGCGAAGGCGACGAAGGCGGCGAACTCCGCGACGAGGAACCACATCCCAGCGCGGATCTCCCCGCCGCCGCCGAGCGCCGCGACGATGTCCTCGACGCCGGGGTATAAGAAGACCTGCGAGACGAGGACTCCCCACACACCGAGCGCGAGTTTGAGGCGTGTTCCGCGACGAGTCACGAGCGGTGATTTGCCGGTCCGGACAGATAGCCGCGTCGCTTCCGTTACGACCGTGTCGTATCTGTGGCGCTCCCTCGTCGCTTCCGCGTCGCGACCGTGTTGAATCTGTGTCGCGTCGGCGTCGCGCCCCATCGGTCCCGGACCGCCCGGACCGCGGCCGACTTCACCGTCGCCGCGGCGGCTCACGCCGGAGCAGCGGCGCATCAGAATCCACTTTGCCGTCGGGCGCCTACGGGACGTATGATCAGCGGGGCCGGGGAACCGACTCGACGAGAGGTGCTGAAAGCTGCCGTCGCGGTCGGCGGCGCGTCGGCGCTGTCGGCCTGTCTCGACAGCGCGGACGAGCCGGTTCCGAGCGGCACCGAGGACCGCTCTGTGCTCCCCGAACGCCAGCACGCGTGGAACGACCGCGTTCGCACCGACGACGTCGGAAACAGGCTGCTTCCACGACATCAGCTCCTCCTGTATCTCACGCTGCCCGGCGGGGGACCGCCGAGTCGCGACGACCGACGCGCCGTCGAGAGCGCGCTTCGAACGCTCGACCGCGCCTACGAGCGAAGCAGCAACGGGCTCCTGTACTCGATCGCCTACTCGCCGCGGTATTTCGATCGGTTCGAGGAGGGGCTCCCCGACGCTATCGACCTCCCCGAGCCGCGGCCGCTCTCGTCGTTCGAGTCCCCGGCGTTCGACCGACAGGACGCGCTGATCCATCTCGCGTCTGACCGCGCGGATGCGGTGCTCGCCGCCGAGGAGGCGCTCCGGGGAAACGAGCCGACCGCGAACGGCGTCAGCGTCGAGGCGACTCTGACCGACGCCTTCGAGGTGGCGGACCGCCGGACTGGCTTCGTCGGCGCCGGGATGCCCGCGGCGCGGCAGGACGGGCTGAACGGGATCCCGGCGTCGAACCCGGTCCCCGAGGAGTCGCCGCTGTTTATGGGATTCATCGCCGGGTTCCGGAAGAATCAGGCCACGGAAGCGCACGTCACGCTCCCGTCGGGGCCGTTCGCCGGCGGCACGACAAAGCACGTCTCGAATCTCCGGATGCGCCTCGCAGACTGGTACGACGAGCAGGCGTTCGACGAGCGGGTCGCAGAGATGTTCTCGCCGGTGCACGCCGAGCGCGAGATGGTCGACGGCGTCGGCGCGAACCTCGGCGACGACAGCGGACTCACGCCGGAGATTATCGACGAGGTTCGAGCGCACGCGCGGGAGTTCGCCCGCGTCGGCCACGCGCAGAAAGCCGCACGCGCGAACCGAGACGACGGTGGGAACGTCCGCCTCCTGCGTCGGCACTTCGAGTCGACCGACGACGACGAGGCGGGACTGCACTTCCCGAGCCTTCAGCGCGGGATCACGGCGTTCGAGGAGGTCCGAGCGGCGATGAACGGCGCCGACCTCACCGACGAACCGACCATCCGACAGCGCGTGAACAACGGCATCCTGGAGTACGTCTTCGTGAAGCGCCGCGGCAACTTCCTCGTCCCGCCGCGGTCCTCGCGGGCGCTCCCGACGCCGTCGGGGGACGCCCCGGGGCTCTCGTAGCCGTCGCTCCCAGATGAGGTCGCTCTGTCGGCTGTGCCGTCTGTTCCGATCGCTCAGTCTGACCCGGCGAGTCGGCGCTCGATGGCGCCGCTGACGGTCTCCCAGTCGTAGGCGTCGAGCAGGTCGCCGTCGACGTACACGGCCGGCGTGCCGGGGATGCCGCGGTCGGATCCCGCTTGGCGGTCCGCCTCGACGACCTCGCGGTAGGTCTCCTGCTCTGCCGCCGCGGCGACTTCGCAGCCGTCGACGTCGAGGTCGGACGCGAGGTCGTGGACGATCTGGTAGCCGTCGTCGCCGAGTCGGTCTTGGTTGTCGTAGACGCCCTTCGCGAACGCGAAGAACGTCTCGTCGTCGCTCCGGTCCTGAACGGCCCGAGCGGCCGAGGCGGCGGCCCACGACCACTCCTCGTTCACCGGAATCGGGAAGTCGAAGAACCGATATCGGACGTCGCCGGCGTCGACGTAGTTCGATTTGATCTCGGGGTAGACCTCCTGCGTGAACGTCCGGCAGTGCGGGCAGGCGTAGTCCTCGAACACGTCGACAGTGACGGCCGCGTCCTCCGGACCGAGGGCGGGACGCGGCAGCGACGAGACAGCATCGAGCGTTCCGACGTCACAGCCCTCCGGGAGCGCGTCGCTCCCGGATCCGCCGAGACAGCCGGCCGTGGAACCGAGCGTGGTCGTCGCACCGAGCGCAGCGAGGTAGGCGCGTCGCGTCGTTCGCATACCGAGGCGAAGGGTTCGGTGACATATATACCGTGGCGTTCCGGGGAGGCGTCTCCGCGCGAATCCGAGCGCGCTCCGCGGGCGCCGGCAACACTCCCGAACCAGTCGACTTTTCACCGCTGCGCCTCCCTCTTGGGGTATGGAGTTCGACGAAGACGATAGCGTGGTACTGCACGACAAGCACAGCGAGTACGACGGCGAGACCGGCACGATCACGCAGGTCGTCGAGACGATGTTCGGCGACGCCACCTACACCGTCAGCTTCGAGGACGGACAGGAAGTCGGCATCTCCGCGGATCAGCTCGAAGCCGCGGACGACGAGGCCGACGAGAGCGACGAGGAGTAAGCGGAGTTTTTCCCCTTCCGAATCGAAGCGTCACCAATGCCCCGAATTCCCTTTCACTACGTCGATCTGCGGACGTTCTGTTACGAGACCGAGGACGAAAAGCGAGTCGAGCAGGCGCTGCGGGCGCTCCTCCCCGAGGAGTTCGAGGTGACGCGAACGGAGAGCACGGGCCATCACGGCGACCGGATCATCGTCTTCTCGGCCCGCGTCGAGAACGCCGACGGCGTCCGGACGGTCCTCTCGGGACTCGCCGAACTGCCGGACTTCGACACGCTGCTCGACGAACTCGACGAGCGCGTCACGGACAACACCGAGCTGTTCCTGCGGCTGGACAAGCAGGCGGCGTTCCGGGGCGAGATCCGACGCGGCGACGGGGTCACCCTCCGGGCGAAGGTCGAGGCGTATCCCGCGACGAAGGAGTCAGCCGTCGAGAACGCCCGGGAGGCGCTCGACGCGGCCGAACGGCTCGACGCGTCGGGTTCGGAGTGACCGAGCGGGCGTCGGTCGCGACGGCCCCGAGCCGCGGCAGTCGATGACAATGGTGGCGAACAGGTAGCACGGCCGACTTCCGCGGGACGCTGTGCTACGCAACCGCGAGACGTCCGGCGGCGGGAGTCAACGCACGCCGTGCGTGGTCCCGTCCCGATATATAAATAGTCGGCTCCGTTGAACCCTTTGAAGTTGATAAAAGCGGCCCGCAAGATACAGAGGACGAGTTCAGCACTCGAATCCGATTTCTCCGAGTGTGAATATAATCCGCGCTCATCCTCACACGTTGTAACACGGGGGTCTCTAGAACCAGTCTCCACGGTGAGTTGAGCTTCAACACGGGTGAGTTGAGGTACTGAGCGACGGCTCCATATCCACACCCCGGGTGCCGGAGGAGTAAATCCCTCCACTCTCAGGCCTCTGGCGACGACTGTTCGCAGGTCGGAGATCAACCGTCTGATAACGACTGACTGGACCGGGACATGGGGTGCTGTCAGTCGTCGGTGGCCACCGAATCATCCGTGGACGCGTCGTTGCGTTCGACCACGACCTCCCCCTGTGCTTCGATCCGTTCGATCCACTCGGCGAACTCGTTGGATGCCATAATCTCGCGTTCGCGGTTGAGACCCAGATAGATCGTATAGCACATCAACAGGAGCACGAACGCGAAGGGGAGGCCGGCCGTGATGGCGGCGGTCTGGAGCGCGCCGAGGCCGCCGCCGATCAGCAGGACGG
Source organism: Halobellus sp. GM3 (assembly GCF_052545375.1). NCBI lineage: Archaea > Methanobacteriati > Methanobacteriota > Halobacteria > Halobacteriales > Haloferacaceae > Halobellus > Halobellus sp. GM3. The sequence goes on from NZ_JBQWLT010000005.1 coordinate 189,130, forward strand.
CTGCGATGGCACCCTCGATGACCGACCAGAAGATCCGTTGGGCGACCGGAACGTCGTGTTTCCCGCCCGAGGTCAGGTGGTCGATGACCAGCGACCCGGAGTCCGAGGAGGTCACGAAGAAGGTAATCACCAGCACGACGCCAAGGATCGACATCAGCGCCGTCAGCGGATAGAACGAGAACAGTTCGAACATCGCCGTCGCCACGTTCTCGTTGACCGCCGCGACAAGCGTGCCGCTCGTCTCAAGCTCGACGAACAGCGCGGCCCCGCCGAAGGTGGACATCCAAAAAAAGGAAAACAGCGCCGGCAGGAACAGGACTCCAAGCACGAACTCCCGGACAGTCCGACCCTTCGAGATGCGGGCGATGAACATTCCGACGAACGGAGACCACGAGATCCACCAGCCCCAGTAGAAGATCGTCCAGCTGCTCTGCCAGGTATCGCCCCCGGTGGTCTGGGTCCAGAACGCCAGTTCCGGGAGGACGCCGATGTAGGCCCCGATACTGGAGACGAACCCTCTCAGGAGATACAGCGTCGGACCGACGGCGAGTATCACCGCGAGGAACGTGAGCATAAGATACAGGTTCAGTTCGCTGAGACGACGGACGCCGCCGTCCAGTCCCGCGGCGACCGACAGCGTCGCGATGGCGGTGATGCCCGCGATGAGCACGACTTGTATCCACGTCGCCTGTGGGATAGTCGCCGAGAGGTACTCCTCCGAGAGGACTGTGAGGCCGGCGTTAATCTGTTGGGCGCCGATCCCGAGCGACGTGGAAAGGCCGAATAGCGTCGCTATGACCGAGAGGATGTCGATGAGGTCGCCTGGCCACCCGTAGATCCGCTCGCCGAGCAACGGCCAAAACACAGACCGGAACGTCAGCGGTAGCCCGCGATTGAACGAGAAAAACGCCAGCCCGAGTCCGACGAGCGCGTATATCGCCCAGGGGTGGACCCCCCAGTGGAAGTAGGTCATCGCCATCCCCGCCGTGCCGGCTGCCTCGGTCCCGCTTTCCACACCCTGGAAAAACGGCGGCACGGACCCGAAATGGGAGATCGGCTCGGCGACGCTGAAGAACATCAGGCCGATCCCCATCCCGGCGCTGAACAGCATCGCCATCCACGAGAAGTCGCTGAACTCCTTGTCGGCCTCAATGCCGCCGAGGCGGACATCCCCGTACTTGCTCAGCGCGAAATAGAGGATGGTGATAATGAAGATGTTCACCGCGAGGATGTAGAACCACCCGCCACCCGCGGAGATGATCGTCTGCCCGGTCCCGAAGACCCTCGCCGAACTCGATTCGAACACCAGCGTCAGGCCGATAAACAGTGCGATCACCGCGCAGGCGATCGGGAACACCCGCGGGTGGACGTCGATCCCCAACCTCTGGACGTTGGTATCGCCGGGCTTGCGCTCTGTGTCCGGGTGAAACAGTTCGACCTGCAGCCCGTCGGACAGTTCCCCGACCAGTTGTTCGTCGTCGTCAGCGGCCATCGACACTCACCCTGAAACTGGCCGTTCCCGAACGTGTCACGGTGATCCCCGTTTCCTCCACTCGAATCCCTGGAATCGAATCCGGACCGCATATGTTACATATTCCCATACTTAGAGTTAACGTCTACCACACCCATCCGTTTTTCCCTTCCCCCGACAGTAGATGTGTAGTTCCGATGTCGCACGGCAGTATGTCAAAAATCAACGTGCAATCGGCCAGTGGAACCGGACGGCCAGTGTGCTGAATGCGCATTGTATTCAGCACGCCCCCGACAAACTATCAGCGACTGGTGATTTCAACAGAGCCAAATAGTCGCGCAGAAGCGTCGTCGCGGCGGCGGTTCCCGTTCCGATACCGGCTCAGCATAATACAAGGTGGAGCCTCCGACCTCAAGGAGCGAGCGGAGCGAGCGAGTAGGTCGGAGAGGAGACCGACCCCGGCACTACACCAGCCACGTTCGATTGTCGGCCAACTCCTCACAGAATCGTTACTAATTTAAAAACAAGAGAATACATCTGAAGTACGGATGGAGGTCCGCCGCACCGTCCCTGTCAAGCTCAATGTGGCCGACAGCGACGCCGACCTCCTCCATGAAACTATCTCCGAGTTCCTGTGGGCAGCCAACTACGTCGTCGACCACGCCTAGCAAGGCGAGTATAAAACGACGAGCAAAGCCCAACTCCAACAGAAAACCTACGACGACGTGCGGGCTGAGACACGGTTACAAGCGAATCTCGTTCAGAATGCTCGCAACAAGGCTGCCGACGCCGTCCAAAGCGTCGTCGGCCGCTGGAAACAAGGCGACTACGCGGGGAAACCGTCCTTTTCCGCCCCCACACTCGTCTACGACAAACGCTGTGCGACGTTCAACGACGACCATGCGACGCTCTCAACCGTCGAAGGCCGCATCACGGCCGAGTACGTCCTTCCCGACGAGAGCCGCGAGACGCCCCACTCGGAGTACCTGTTCAACGACGACTACGACGTAACGGGCGCAGAACTCCACTACCGCGACGGCGAGTTCTACCTTCACGTCCGCACAAAGGCGGATGTGGAGTTCGAGACTGCCGACGAAGGCAACGACGAGCACAGCACAGTCCTCGGCGTTGACCTCGGCATCGAAAACGTCGCCGTCACGTCAACAGGCACGTTCTGGAACGGCGCAGAGCTGAATCACTGGCACCGCGAGTTCGAGAAGCGACGCGGGTCACTCCACCAGCGCGGGACGCGAGCCGCTCACAAAACCATCCAGTCGGTCGGACGCACCGAGACGGGCCGCTACGACCACTTCTTACATACCGTCTCGAAAGAACTCGTCGCGGAAGCCCTCGAATACGACTGTGACGTGATCGCGTTCGAGAATCTGACCGGCATTCGTGAGCGGATGCCGAACGCCAAGAGGTTCCACGGGTGGGCGTTCCGACGCCTGTTCGAGTACGTCGAGTACAAAGCCGAGATGGTCGGCGTCTCGGTTGAACAGGTGAGTCCTGCCTACACCTCCCAGCGATGTTCGAAGTGTGGGACGACACTCCGAGAGAACCGCAAGACACAAGAGCGGTTCTACTGCCAGAAGTGCGGTTACGAAGTGAACGCTGACTACAACGCGGCAAAGAATATCGGTCTGAAGTATCTCCGCTCGACGCAAACGTCGTCGGGCGGAGGCGCACCCGTAAACGTGCGCTTGAATCGCGGGACGTTGAATGTGAACGGCGATTACGAGCCTGCCGCCGACGGCGGCCAGAACAGGAGTCCACGCGAAAGCCCCACCCTCAACGAAGCGAACGGCAACGCCGTGAGCGAGTAGGGTGGGGTAGTTTACTCGTCAGTCCACTTGATCGAGCAGCCCTGCGACGGCGTCGCCTCCAAGGGTATCTCCTCGCCGGCCAGAAGCGCCGCCACGGCCTCGCGCATCTCGTGGCGAGTCGGCTCCTCGTCGGGCGTCATCGCGTCGTCGATTCGGGACTGGAACGCGAGCCTGAACGCGTCGCCGTCGCGCTCGAAGAGGAAGGGGTCGGGCGTGCAGACGGCTCCGTATGTGCGGGCCACGTCCTGCGATTCGTCACGGAGATAGGCGGTGAACCGGATCTCGCCGTCGTCGACGCGCTCTCGCATCCGCTCGTAGGAGTCGTCGGGGTACTCCTCGGCGTCGTTCGGGTTGATCCCGACGACCGCGAGGTCGTCGTACGTCTTGGCGAGGTGGTTCAGTTCGTCGACCTTCGCCTCCGCGTAGGGACAGTGGTTGCAGGTGAAGACGACGAGCAGCGCCTCGTAATCGCCGAAGTCCGAGAGCGAGTACGTTTCGCCGTCGGCGCCGGGAAGCTCGAACGCCGGCGCCTCGTCGCCCCGCGACAGCTCCGATTCGGACTGGACTAGAACCATACCGACTCTAAGACGGCGCGGGGGAAATACGTTGTTCGTCCGGGCGCACGGCGGGCGGACGCGAACGGCTGCCGGCCGGCGGTCTCACTCGACGCTGACGAGGTAGACTGCGACGAGGCCGAGGCCGATTCCGAGGAGCTTCCGCGCGGTCACAGACTCGTTCAGGAACGCGATCCCGAGGAGCGAGCTGAGCACGAGGAACATCCCGAAGATCGGGGAGACGACGCTGACGGGGCCGAGCGACAGGGCCCGGTAGTACGCGAGGATCCCCACCGTCAGGCAGACGCCCGCGAGGACGACGTATCCCGCTTTCGGATGGAGCACGTACCCCAGCGCGTCCTCCCGGTTGTACAGGACGATCACCGCCGTCAGGACCACGAGGATCGTGTTCGTCATCATCGTCGCGACGTTGCTCGGGATCTTCGCCGTCCCTGTCGTCGCGATCCGCATGAACGGGGCGACGAGGGAGTACGCGACGAGCGCGAGGATCGCCCACGGGAGATAACTCATACCTCTTCGTCCGACCATCTACCGATTCATCGTTTCGATCCGGGGACGGTAGTCGGGGCAGCGCACGCTCCCGCGGTCAGTCGTCGGCGGCCGACGGCGTCGGGGGAGCGTCCGCCGCCGCGTCGCGGACGATCCGCCAGCCGAGTCCGAGCGCGAGCACGCCGAGCACGGAGACGACCCCGAAGGAGAACCCCAGCCCGACTTCGTCGAGGAGAAACCCGAACACCGGCGGAGCGACGGCGCCGCCGAGCGAGATGCCGATCGTCACCATCGCGAAGTTCTTGCCGAGGTCCGCCCGCGCGGAGAGCTGATCCGCGAGCGCCGATCGCGCGGGGCGGGAGAGGCTGATACTGCCGCTGAACACGAGAACGATACCGAGCGCGAGCGTCGGCAGCGCGAGCGTGGCGAGGAGAGCGGCGACGACGGCGAGCACGGCGTAGCTCGCGATCACGACCGGCCCGGCTCCGACCCGGTCGGTGAGCCCGCCCCCGACGAGGATCAGTCCCGCGCCGATCGCGAGCATCGCGGAGACGACGACGTTCGCGGTCCCGGCCGGGAGGCCGTAGCCCGACGCGAGGAGGCTCGGGGTGTACGTGCGGATCGTCCACGCCGCCGCGGAGGTGAGGAAGGCGAGGACCGTGAGCGCGAGGATACCGCGCGAGGCCGCGAGCGTCCGGAGCAGCGCCTGCACGCGGCCGGGGACCGAACGGAGGGTGGGACGCCCGTCGGGCCGCGCTTGCAGCCCCGGCCGGGTGATCTCCTCGTCGACGCCGCGGAAGGAGAGCAGGCAGTAAACGGCGTAGACCGCGCCGAACGCGGCGAGCGCGCCGATCGCGACGCGCCAAGAGAACCCGAGCGCGGTCGTCGCGGCGACGACCGCGTACGGGGACGCGAGCCCGACCGCGCCGCCGAAGGCGTGCGCGCTGTAGGCCCGGCCGCGGTTCGCATCGGTCGAGACGGCCGCGAGAAGCGGGTAGTGCGCCGGGTGGTGGCCGGCGACGCCGATCCCGAGGACCACCTGCGAGCCGAGCAGCCACGCGTACGAGGGCGCCAAGGCCGTGAGTACCGCGCCGAGCGTTCCGACCACGAGCGAGATCCCGAGGACGAGCGTCCGGCTGTGGGCGTCTGAGACGTACCCGAAGGGCAGTTGCAGGGCGAGCACGACCGCGTTCTGCACGCCGATCGCGAGGCCGATCGCGGCGAGGCTCACGTCGAACCGAGCGGCGAGGACCGTCACGATCGGGGCCAACATCACGAGGTACGTGTGGTTCACGAAGTGCGAGCCCGCGACGAGGGCGACCACGCGACGGTTCTGCGAGTCGGTCACGTCGGAACGTCGCGGCCGGAGCGAAATATACTCGCCGGAAGCGATCCGGCGCGGGAGCCGTGCGCGATCAGCGCTGCGGAACGCGCTGGCCCGCACGCCAGCGGTCCTCTCGGCGCGTCCAGACCTCGGCGAAGGCGTCGAAAAAGTCGGTATCGGTGTCGACGACGACGTGCTCGGCGCGGAGCGTCCGCGCCCGCGCGGCGACGTCGTCGACGTGGGCGGCGAGCCGATCCCGGTACGCCGCTGCGGTCGAGCCGGCGAAGTACGACCGGTGGGTCGAGCCGGTCTCGGGATCCTCGAAGACGGCGTCGCCGACGACGTCGGGATCGCGCTCCGCTGGCGCGACCACGTGCACGAGTAGCACGTCGCTGCGTCCGAACGCCGCGAGGCCGTCTCCGATCTCGTCGGGATCCTCGAGGAAATCGCTCACGACGACGACGAGCGAGCGCGAGCGGATCGTTCGGGCGTAGGCGTCGAGCGCCGCCACGAAGTCCGTTCGCCCCCCCGGGTCGGTCCCGTTCAGCGAGTCGAGGAGACCGAGCAACTCACCGCGCGTCGACCCGCCGCGGTCGAGGCGCTCGGCGTCGTCGCCGAACGTCGCAAACCGGAACGAATCGTGCCCCGCGGCCGCGAAGTAGGCGAACGCGAGAGCGAGTCTCGAGCCGTACTCGAATTTGTTCGCGTCGCCGTCGCCGAAGTCCATCGAGGCGGAGGCGTCGAGGAGCACGTGGACTGTGAGGTCGCGCTCGGCCTCGTACTGTTTGATGAAGTACTCGTCCGTCCGCGCGTAGACCCGCCAGTCCACCAGTCTGACGTCGTCGCCGGGCGTGTATCGCCGGTAATCGCTGAACGTCAGCCCCTCGCCGACGTTCGGCGACTGCTGTTCGCCCTGGCGCCGCGAGTCGGTCCGGTGCCGCAGCGACGCCTCCAGCCGCGCCAGTTCGTCGAGGAAGGCGGGGTCGATCGGCATCTCAGAGCAGGTCCGAGACGGCGTCGTCGGGCGTGATCCCCTCGCGCTCGGCGCGGAAGTCGACGATCAGCCGGTGTCGGAGAACCGGGTGCGCCATGGCCTCGACGTCCGCCCACGAGACGTGCGAGCGCCCCTCGAGGAACGCGCGCGCCTTCGCGGCGAGCACGAGGCCCATACTCGCTCGGGGGCTCGCGCCGAACTCGACGTTCTCGGCCGTCCGCGTCGAGCGGACCAGATCGATCACGCCGTCGCGCACGTCGTCGGCGATGGGCACCTGTCGCGTCAGTTGTTGGGCGCGCTGGAGCCCGTCGCGAGAGAGCACGCGATCGACCGCCGGGTCGGGCGCGCCGGTCGTGTACCGGTCGACGATCTCCCGCTCCTCGTCGCGGCCGGGGTAGTCGACGAGGATTTTCAGGAGGAAGCGGTCGGTCTGCGCTTCGGGCAGGGGGTAGGTGCCCTCCTGATCGATGGGGTTCTGCGTCGCGAGCACGAAGAACGGTCGGGGGAGTTCGCGCGTCTCGCCGGCGGTCGTCACCTGCTTTTCCTGCATCGCTTCCAGGAGCGCCGCCTGCGTCTTCGGCGTCGCGCGGTTGATCTCGTCGGCGAGGACGATGTTCGCGAACACCGGCCCGCGCTCGAAGACGAACTCCCGCTCGCCGTTGACTTCCCGGATGATTTCGGTCCCGGTGATGTCGGCCGGCATCAGGTCGGGGGTGTTCTGGATGCGCGAAAAGGAGAGGTCCGTCGCCTCCGCGATCGTCCGAACGAGCGTCGTCTTCCCGAGCCCGGGGTTGCTCTCGATCAGCGCGTTGCCGTCACAGAGCAGACAGACGAGCAGCTGCTCGACGACGTCTGACTGCCCGACGATCCGCTTTGCGACCTCCTCGCGGAGGGCGGCGAGTCTGCGCTGTATCCGGTCGATCTCCTCGTTCGTGGCGTTCATAGTATCGTGTAGCTAGGTGGTCGCGCCGCCGTCGCGTTCCTCGTCGAGCTCCCTGATCCGCAAATTGTACTCGCGGACGAGTTCGGCGTCCTCGATCCGCTCTTCGCCCGCGAAGCCGGCCTGCTGGCTGTCGAACTCGCCGCTGCCGCCGCCACCGCCGAACCCGTCGGACGGCCCGGTCGGCCCGCCGCCTTCCCCCTCCCCGGTTCCGGGGACCGAGATGTTCTCGAGGTCGTCGCCGGCCTCGACGTCCTCGCGGTCGCCGAGGATCTGATCGCCGTCCTGCAATTCGTCGTCGTCGGGCTGTTGGACGCCGGCGTCCCCGGAGCCGCCGAGAAGCCCCGACACGTCGGGGTTGACGATCGCGACCTGCACGCTCGCGAGGCTCACGAGGGCGACGAGCAGCACCGTCGCCGCGACGCGGCGCGCATCGACGAGGTCGAGGCTCGACGTCTCGCCGAGCGTCTCGACGACGTCGTCGTAGAGCCGGCGGGCCATCTCGGTGTCGCTTCCGCCGTCGACGGCGTCGCGGGCGGTCCGCAGCGCCTCCTCGATCACCGGGTTCGCCGACTCGAACTGCTCGACGAGCGGGCGTCGGAGCCGGTGGGCGAGCGACGCGGCGAACGCGACGAGCCCGGCCGCGACGGCGACGAACGAGGCGACCTGCACCGTCCGAGGAGCGAACTCGCCGAGGAGCGGGAGCGCCCGAAGCGGTTCGACCGCGACGGCCGGGAGGCCGACGGCGCCGGCGAGCGCCGACGGCTCGAACAGCGTCAGAGCGAGGTTCGCGACGAGCGCGACGAGCGCGGCCTCGACGGCGGCCTGAACGACCGCGGCCTTCTGTACCTCGCGTCTGACCTCCGCGAGCGCGGCGCGGATGCGGTCCGACGACGGCGATTCCGACGACGACGAATCGGGCGACAGCGATTCCGACGACGACGAATCGGGCGACAGAGAATCAGGCGCATCGAGAGCGGGCCCGGAAGACCCGGAATCGGTGTCCGAAGCGCCCGAAACGTCGGAAGCGTCGTCCGTCGACTCGCCCTCTTCGAATCCGGAATCGGTATCGAACCGGAAGCCGTCGTCGCTATCTCTCGACATTCTCACACTCCTCCGGAACGTCGTCGTTCTCCTCTCGCCACTGCGCACAGAGCGATTCGAGGTCCTCGCGGTACCGGTCGCGCTCCGCGCGGGTGTCCGCGATCGTCTCGTTTTGCGTCTCCACCCGTCGCTGGAGGTCCGCGACCTGCGATTCGAGCGAATCGATCCGGTCGCGCGCCGACCGCAGGTCCTCTCGGAGCTGTTCGTTCTGCCCTCTGAGCTGCTCGTTCTGGGTCTCGACCTCCGAGACGCCCGACTGATACAGCACCGTGGCTCCGACGGTCCCCGCCGCGAGGACCAGGAGAGCGACGACGAGCGCGAGGTTCAGGGGACGACCGACGAACGTCACGGGAGGCCTCCGTCAGACGTGGTATTTCGGCGACGAACTTGAAGCCGCCGGTAGCTCACCTCGGCGGTGAAAAGCAGGAGCCCGGCGGCGAGGAACAGCCACGTCCAGTCGGTCCGAACGGGCTGGACGCCGCGGGCGCGCTGCGTCGCGAACCGCGCGATCTCCCTCCCCTGTGCAGCGGTGAACTCCCGTCCGCCGGTGTCGTCGACGAGCGAATCGAGCGACGGGTCCGGGCCGAACGCCGCGTACTCGCGCGGGTAGTTCGCGGCGTACGTCGCCCCGAGCACCTCGAAGTAGCCCGTCTCCGCGGGCGTCACGGTCGCCTGGTAGGTCTCCTCGCCGACGCGGCGGAACGAAACGTCATCGGTGTCCGCGTCCGGGCGCTCGCTCCCGCGGTACGTCGCGGTCGTCGACTCGCCGACGCGCGTGTCGGGGATCCCGGTGATCCCCGTCGCCTTCCGCTCGGGGTCGCCGACGGCATAGTTGGTCGTCCGCGTCAGGAGCAGCGAGTCCGGCTCGCGCAGCAGGCCGTCGAGCGTCCCGTCCTCGCCGTGGGCGGTGATCGTCGCCACGCGGCCGAGACCGTACCGCCACGTCGCGAGCGCGGGCTGGCCGCTCTCGCCGGCGACGAGGAAGTCCGCGCCCCGGCGGACCGTGACGTCGTTGAACCGCGCCGGCGACGACGTCAGCGTGACGCCCGAGGTGACGAACGCGCGGCGGTCGAGGACGACGAGGCCGGACTCGCCCGGGGCGCCCCCGCCGCCGAAGAGGATGCCGAGCCGCGTCGCCTCCGTCGCCCGGAAGTAGCTGCCGCCGCCCGCGCCGGCGATGGCCTGCATCGTCCGCTCGTTGATCCGCTCGCCCGCGCCGACGGTGACGACGCGCACGCCGCGATCGGACAGTCGCGAGGCGGCCGCGGCGGCCTCGTCGGGGTTGTCGTGGCCGTCGCTGACGAGGATCACCGTCCCCGGCCGGTCCCCGAGCAGTTCGCCGCTGCCCCGGATACCCGCGGCGATGTCGGTCGCGCCGCCCGCGCGGAGCCGCTGGATCTTGTCCGCGAGCTCGCCGCGGTTACGCGACAGCGGGTCGATCGCGGCGACGCGGTACGCCTGGTAGTTGAACCCCACCAGCCCGACCTCGTTCTCGTCGCCGAGTTGGTCCAGCACCGACAGGGCGGCGGACTTCTGGATCCGCATTCCCTCCGCCGCGCTCCCGGAGACGTCGACGGCGAGGACGATGGTCGTCGCGCGCGGTTCGCCCTCGCCGGTCGAGACCGGCAGCATCGACGCGAGGTTCGAGCCCCCGTAGCCGCCGCCATCGAACGAGTTGGGACCGCCGACGACGAGGAGGCCGCCGCCGCCGATGACGAACTCCTGCAGTCGGTCGACGTTCCCGACCGCGTCGGCGGGGGCGTCCTGCACGACCACCGCGTAGTACGGCGAGAGGTCCTCGGGAACGTCTTCTGCGGTCTCGACGTCGTACAGCCGATCGAGGTAGTCGCGGAAGGGGTACTCGCCCGGCGAGACGTACAGGATCCGCGGCTGCTCGACCACGCGGACCGTCTTCCTGAAGGCGTCGTTCGCGGAGAACCGGTCGGAGACGTCCGTCTCGGCGGTGATCGTGTGGCTGCCGGTCGACTCGAACGTGTGATTGAACGCGAGGGTCTCGGGGGCGTCCTCCGTCGTCCGTTCGAGCACCCGCTCGCCGTCGACCCGCACGGTCACCGTCGCGGAGGCGTTCGGCCCCACGCCGTCGATCCGAGCGGCGAACCGGTTCTCGACCCCGAGGCTGACCTTCTCGGGCCCCTCGACGGTCACGTACCGTTCCGCGGTGCGCGGTTCCGGCGACACGACCGAGACCGTGGCGTTGACAGACCGCGCCAGTTCCGTGGTCTCCTGAAGCGACTGGCCGCTCGTCACGCGGCCGTCGCTGAGCAGGACGAGGTTCCCGTCCTCCCGCACGTTCGCCGCGACCGCGTCGCCGACGGGCGAGGAGTCCGCCGCGCCGATCGGGACCCGGCGGACGGAGACGCCCGATTCCTCGATGGACTCGACGAGCGGCTCGTCCACGTTCTGCGTGACGGCCATACTGTCCGACTCGTCCACCAGAAGCGTCACGCTGGGATCGCCGGCCGTCAGCTGAGACTGGACCGTGTAGGGACCGGCCGCCGAGAGCACGACGAGCGCGACGACGGCGACGCGCGCGACGAGGAACCACCGCCGCGAGCGGGTCGACGCCGCGCCCGACGCGTCGCGGAAGACGAGCGCCCAGAGGGCGAGCGCCGCGACCGGGAGCGCGAGGAGGAAGACGGGGCGTGCGAGTCCGACAGAGAGCGCCTCCGTCAGCGACGCCTCGACCATCAGAGGTCACCCCGGCGGCGGAGGAAGGCCACCTCGCCGATCGCGGCCGCGACGATCCCGAGCGCGACGAACTCGGTCAGCGGGTTGGGGACCGTCCGCTCCTCCTCGCGGGTGGTCGGTCCGCCGTCGCCAGTCTCGCCCGAGTCGAGATCGGGGGCCGTCACGTCGGACTCGGCGGGGCTGAGCAGCGAGGCGCTGTAGCGCGTTCCGTCCGCGGCGTAGAAGCCGGCGTCGGTCGCCTCGACCGCGGAGGCCGTCACCTCACCGCGCGGCGTCTGTACCGTCGTCTCGTTCTCGAACGTGAGCCGGTCGCCGGTCGCGCGGTTCAGCTCCGCGAGCGACCGCCGGTCGGCCAGCGCGTAGACGCTCCGCTTCCAGAAGATCGGGTACTCGAAGTCGTATTTGAACGTCGAGGCGGACTCGACGTACCCGTAGTAGAGCACCCGCCCGCCCCCGCGGTTGTCGGTCGCGACGATCGGCGTGCCGCCGGTCGTCGAGAGGAGCGCCCGCCCCGAGCGGAGGTCGCCGCGGACGTACCGTTCCGGCGGCGGGAACGTGATATCCCGCGTGAGTTCGTCCTCGGCGGGGGCCGCCAGCGTCGGGTTCGACTCCATTCCGTCGGGAGCGAGAAGCAGCAGGTCGCCGTAGGCGTCGGCGGGCAGCCGCTCCTGTGCCTGAATCCCGACCCCGCCGCCGGCGGCCAGCGCGTCGCGACCGGCACCGACGTGCGCGCCGTCTAGGGCATCGCCGTCGACGTTGCTGTAGAGCACCACGTCGTAGGCCTCGCCCGGCGGGTCCGGGATCGACTCCGGCGGTTCCGCGACGGTCAGTTCGACCGGATCGATCACCGACAGCGCCGTCGTCAGGTAGCGGTTCTCGTCGTTGGTCACGAGGAGAACGTCGATCGCGGCGTCCTCGGGGGCGGCGACGTACGCGACGTCGTCGGTCGGGAACGAGTCGCCGGGCGAGAGGCGCACCTCACCGCCGCCCGCGGGGACCGGAAGCGTGACGCTGCGGACGTCGCCGGGTTCGAGCGAGACGGTCTCGCGCTCGTCGCCGAGGGAGACGCGGCGGGTCGCCGCCTCTTCGCCGAAGTTCTGCACCGAGACGGTCACCCGCTCGCCGGAGAACCGCCGGTCGACGATCCCGACGTTCCCCGCGCCGCCCGCGTCGAACTGCCGGAGGTCGACCGTCAGCCCGCGGGCCCGCGCGGCCTGTACCGCCGACTCCCAGTCGCCCCCGCCGGCGAAGTCGCTGAGGACGACGATCCGGGCGCTCTCGCCGGCGACGCTCGTCGCGCGCTGGACCGCCGTGCGGAGATCGCCCGGCGCGTCCGAGACGCGCAACGAGGAGAGCGTCTCTTCCGCCTCGCCGCCGGTGCCGCCGCGGAGGACGATCGAAGCGTCGCCGTCGGCGGCAGCGAGGCGCGCTGGACCAGCAGCTGGACTTCCCCCAGAGACGACGACCGAGGTCGTCGAGGTGGTCGCGCCCCGCGCGGCGTCGATCGCGCGGTCGAACCGACTCGCGCCGTCGGCCTCGACAGCCATACTCGCGCTGGCGTCGACGACGATGACGGTCTCTTCGACCGTCTCGGACTCGGAGACCGGGACGTAGGGCGTCGCGAGCGCGGTCGCGAAGAGCAGGATCGCGAGGAGCTGCAAGAGCAAGAGCGCGCTTCGCTTCAGCCGTTCGAGTAGCGGCGTCGACGACGACGTGCCGTCGGCGTCGCTCAGAAACCGGACCGTCGGCAGCGTCACCCGGCGGGGGTCCGGGCGGACCAGATACAGGAGTATCACGGGAACGGCCGCGAGGAGGGCGGCGAGGCCGAGCGGGGAGGCGAAGACGTCCGAGAGGGCCATCGTGGGAGAGGCGGTGCGCCGGGGTATTGGGCCTTTCCCACCGCGGGCGGCGGCGCGGTAACGCGACGGGCGGCGGCGCGGTAACGCGACGGGCGGCGGCGCGGTAACGCGACGCCGTGACGCCCCCGCGAGAGCGCGGGGAGAGCAAATCATTTCAATGGGGACCGCCTCGGGTTCCGTATGGAAGCGAAGCGGGAACTGCTCGACCTGTTGCTGAGCGACGCTCGACAGAGCACCGAGGACATCGCGCGCCAACTCGGTGTCGACGCAGCAACGGTCGAGGCACTGGTCGACGAGCTGGAGGCCGACGGCGCGGTCCGCGGCTACCAGGCGGTCGTCGACTGGGACAGCGTGGACGAACCGCACGTCCGCGCGGAGGTCGAGCTGAACGTCGAGCTCGACCGCGAGACCGGCTACGAGGAGATCGCGCGGCGGATCGCGAAGTTCCCCGCGGTGTCGTCGCTGCGGCTCATCTCCGGGAGCTACGACTTCGCCGTCGACGTCGAGGGCGAGTCGATGCACGACGTCTCGACGTTCATCTCCGAGCAGATCGCGCCGATACCGGAGGTCACCCAGACGGTGACGCACTTCGTGATGACGACGTACAAAGAGCGCGGCGTCTACTTCGGCGACGGCGACGACGACGAGCGCCTCTCCGTCTCGCCATGAACGAGACGAGACAGAACCCGCTCTCCCAGCGAGCGCGGGAGACGCCGCCGTCGGGGATCCGGCGCTTCTTCGAGCTCGCCGAGGAGATGGACGACCTCATCTCCCTCGGCGTCGGCGAGCCGGACTTCTCGGCTCCGTGGGCCGCCCGCGCGGCCGCGATCGACTCGCTGGAACGCGGCCGGACGTCGTACACCGCCAACCGGGGGCGACGCGACCTCCGCGAGCGGATCGCCGCGCACGTGACGCGCTATGACCTGTCGTACGACCCCGAGGAGGAGATCCTCGTCAGCACGGGCGCGAGCGAGGCCGTCGACCTCGCGATGCGCGCGCTCGTCGACCCCGGCGACGCCGTCGCCGTGCCGCAGCCCTCGTACATCTCCTACGGTCCGACGGTGTCGTTCGCCGGCGGCGACGTGGTACCGGTACAGACGCGCGCGGAGAACGACTTCGTCCTCACGTACGAGGACCTCGAAGCGGCCGGCGCCGAGGAGGCGTCGGCGCTCGTGCTCTGTTACCCGAACAACCCGACGGGCGCGGTGATGACGCGCGAGGAGCTCGCGGAGGTCGCCGAGTTCGCCCGCGAGCACGACCTGTTCGTCCTCTCCGATGAGATCTACGCGGCGCTGCGGTACGAGGACGAACACGTCTCGATCGCGACGCTCCCGGGGATGCGAGAGCGGACCGTCGTCTTCAACGGCTTCTCGAAGGCGTACGCGATGACGGGAATGCGGTTGGGCTACGCGCTCGGTCCCGCGGAAGTGATCGGCGCGATGAATCGCATCCACCAGTACACGATGCTGTCGGCGCCGACGACCGCGCAGTTCGCCGCGATCGAGGCGCTTGAGTCCTGCGACGACGACGTCGAGGAGATGCGGAGGGAGTTCAATCGGCGTCGCCAGTTCGTCATCTCGCGCTTCAACGAGCTCGGGATGGACTGTTTCGAGGCGAAGGGCGCGTTCTACGTCTTCCCGAAGTGTCCGTCCGGCTGGGAGGACGACGAGGCGTTCGCGGAGGCGCTCATCCGCGAGGAGCGCGTCGCGCTCGTCCCGGGCCGCGTCTTCGGCGAGTGCGGCGCGGGTCACCTGCGGGTCTCCTACGCCGCCGGGATGAGTGAGCTCAAGGAGGCGCTGAACCGGATCGAATCGTTCGTCGGCTCCGAGTGAGCCGAACCGATGTTTCAAACCACAAAGTATTATTTGGGAGGGTATCCTGCGTTGGGACGAATGGAAACGGGTGGCGGTGCCGATGGCACAGCCGTCGGTGCCACCGTGGGCGTTGCAACCGCGCTCGACGAACTGAAATCTCGCGGAAGCGCGCTGCTGGTCGTCGGCGCAGTACCGGACGAAGTCTACGCACGGGCGTCGAAGTGTATGCTCGGCGGGGCGCACGGCGAGCCGCGGCGCCGCCTCGTCGTCGAAGAACCGACGGGAATCGACGGCCGCCTCGAAGACGTCACGCAGTGGACGCCCGAGTGGACGCGAATACTGCAGTTCGACGCCGTCTCGCACCGCTCGACTGCCGCTGAGAACGGCCCTGATACCGCCTCGGCGTTCGAGCTCGGGCCGTCTTCGGGAGCGGATCAAGCGGCGCCGACCCGGATCAACGCGGGGGCTGAGGCCGGCGGAATCGACGTCGAACCGGTCGGTGCCGGAGACGGACCGGCAGACGTGACGACCGTCGTCGAGGGATCGATCGCGGATATTGGGATCGAAATCGCCGACGCCATCGAACAGTTCGACGCGGTCGCCGGCGGGCTCGCCGCCGCGGAGTTGCGCGTCGCCTTCGACTGCGTCGTGTCGCTCCTGTCGACGTACGACGAACAGACGGTCTTTCGCTTCCTCCACGTGTTCGCGAACAACGTTCGGTTGGCCGGCGGAATGGGACACGTCAGGCTGCCGAAGCCGCTGGATTCGGAGACGACCCAGCTGCTCGCCCCGCTTTTCGACGCGGTTGTCGAGTTGCGGCTCGACGGGACCGAAGCGCAGCAGCGGTGGCACTTCCGCGACTCCGAGGTCGCCTCGGAGTGGCTGCCGATTGACCTCGATTAGGACGGTCTCGGGGGGACCGACGTCGGCGCACAGCACCAGTACGCTTTTTGCCGAGTGAGTGAAGTATTGGCACGATGGATGGGTTCGGACGTCGCCGGGGGCGGGGGACTGACGATGCGGCAGCGAACCGATCGGATCACCTCCAGATCGCGTTCGACGCCGCGGCCGACGCGGCGGGCGTCGTCGTTTCTGATCCGATCGAGCGCAGTCAGTTCGTCCTCTCGACGCCGGAGCAGGTGCAGCCGCGGAAGACCGATCCCGACGCGTTCCGGTTCCCGGCCGACGCGGCCGTCCGCGTTCGGACCGACCGAATCGACCTAGAGACCGTGGTCGCGGTCTGCGTCCGCGACGGCGACAGCGAGATGCTCGCGCAGGTCGAGCACTTCGCGGACCAGTCGTTCCCGGACGGGACCTACAGCATCGAGCTGTTCGCGCCGATCAAACTGTACGTCCGCGTCGACGCGCCGCTTCGGGTCGTTTCGGACGCGACGCGGACGCGACTGGAGTTCGGCGAGGAGACCGAGGTGATCGTGGGCGCGCGCTCGCATCACAAGCGGCCGGCGGCGACGATACGGACGGGCGACCGTCCGAAGGAGATGATGCGCGCGGTCTCTCTGCTCGGATCCGCGCTGAAGACCACGAGCGTCGAGCGGTCGTACCCGACGCTCCGGGGCCATCCGCCGCTGATCGAGCGCGGCTCACGGTTCGAGGCCCCCGACGGGCTCGAGCCGCCGGAGACGGGCGTCCGAATCGAGATGCCGTCGACCCGCCGACACGTCTACGTCGTCGCGCCGCTGGCGTACTACCTCGGCGCAGCGGTCGTGCCGGGGGAATCGCCCCGCATCGTGACCGACGAGGGTTTCGCGCACGAGTTGGGTTCCGCCGACGCGTTCGAGCCCTCGGTCGAGCGTGTCCTCAAGCAGACGTTCTTTTTGGACTGCCTGACGCGGACAGAGGGGTACTACGAGGTCGACCTCCACGAGCGTCGCGAACTCGGTTCGGCGCTCGGGCTCGATTTCGCCGACCTCTACGACAGACCGACCGGCGCGCAGCTCGAGGCGTACCTCGACATCCCGTACGAGACCGTCGAACCCCACATTCCGGAGTGGAAGCTCACCGCGCACGTCGCGCCGACCGCGGCGAACGTGGAGCTGCTCCCGTTCGTCGCGAACGACCTCGCGGTCGTCACGACGCCGGCCTCGGAGCCGGCATCGGGGTCGGCCGTGCAGGCGAGCGCCGTCGGCGGATTCCTCCGGGGCCGGACGACAGCCGCCAACGCCGCTTCGCCACTGTCCGATCGTGGCGGCCCCGCCGAATCAGACGCGGCCGCCGCGCCCGGTGAGTTCACGCGGAGCGCGAGCACCCGGAGCGTCTCTCGGAGCCCCGAGACCCGGCGACCGGAAGCCGAGCGGACGTACGTCCAGCCCCCCGAGACCGACTCGCTCGAACAGGCGTGGGTCGGACCGGGCATCCCGATCGGCGCGAGCAAGGCATCGCTGCAGGCGTACCGGAACCGACTGTCGCGGGAGCCGGTCGAGGGCGACATCGGAATCACCGTCGTCTGCAACGACCCGAAGATGGCCGAAGAGCGCGACGCGGTCGAGGCGGTGTACGGCTCCCGCGAGGAGCTCCCGTTCGAGGTCCGGACC
The DNA here is from genome assembly GCF_052545375.1 of Halobellus sp. GM3. Classification (NCBI taxonomy): domain Archaea; kingdom Methanobacteriati; phylum Methanobacteriota; class Halobacteria; order Halobacteriales; family Haloferacaceae; genus Halobellus; species Halobellus sp. GM3. The sequence goes on from NZ_JBQWLT010000005.1 coordinate 206,787, forward strand.
CACTACGAACTGCCGGTCGACGAGCTCAGGGAGGTCCTCGCGGCGAATACGGAGTTCCTCCACTACATCGGGCACATCGACGAGAGCGGGTTTCAATGCCCCGACGGCGCACTCGACGTGGAGACTGTCGACACCGTCGGCGTCGACTCGTTCCTCCTCAACGCGTGTCAGTCGTACGAGCAGGGGATGGAGCTCATTGAGCGGGGCGCGATCGCGGGAATCGTCACCCTGAGCGAGGTCGTTAACAGCGGCGCGGTCGACATCGGGCAGAGCCTAGCGCGACTGCTGAACTACGGCTTTCCGATTCGGATCTCGCTGGATATCGCAAAGCGCGACAGCTACATCGGGAGCGACTACATCGTCGTCGGCGACGGGAGTTTCTCGGTAGCGCAGGTGCAAGGCGCGCTGCCGAATATGTGTGAGATCACGCGGTCGGACGACGGCTTCGCGGTGGACTATCGGACCTACCCCTCGGCGGAGTACGAACTCGGCAGTCTGGTCGTCCCGTACATTCCGGACAACAACACGTACTACCTCTCGTCTGGCACAGCTGACGTCTTCGTGTTGTCAGACTCGGAACTGGAGGACTTCCTCTCGCTTGAGAACATACCGACACTGATCGACGGATCGCTGCGGTGGAGTAACGACTTATCGTTGGATACGCTTTGAATTAGGGACCGGAGATAGCGCCGTGGTTGGCTCCCGCAACCACCGTGCCGGCCTGTGAGAGGAGAAGCAGGGCGGTGAACAGGATTCCCATCGCGCGCGGGTGGTCGGCCAGGTACTGTGCGACTGCGTTGGTGTCATCGTCGGACATGACAATTGGTCCCTCATCGCGCTTTAAAATAAATTTTTCTGACACTTTCTGATATGATATTATATTAATTTAGTTGAATATTGTGTATACAAAAAGACCGACAGCGCCGAGAATGCCTCTCGGCGTCAGTCGAGCGGTCATCGAGGCGTCAATCGAGGGCAATCGCGCCGCGGTTCCCACGTCGTTGCGCGATCGCGCGTGCGGGGAGAAACAAGAGGAACGCCGCCGTACTGCGAGGAAACTGTTCGCTTCCGAGGTCGACGAAAACAGTCAGCGTCCGCTGTCGCCGCCGTCGCTACCCGGACCGAAGCTCTCACCAAGATCGCGGTACACCGCCGCGAAGTCGTGTTCGTCGTCGAACTGCGCGAGTGTCTCGTTGAGCTGTTCCCGAAGCTCTGCCACCCGTCCGGTGAGCGTCTGGTACTCCTCGTTCCCCTCAAGCGCGACGGCGTCCTTTTCGGCCTCGAGGAGCGCCTTCTTCGAGGCCAGCGAGAACAGCTCCTGAATCCCCTCGTCGTAGGTGTTCCTGAGCAGGAGGTTCTCGACCGTCTCCTTGAGCGCCTCCCGGGAGACGGGCTTGACGAGGTAGTCGTCGAACCCCATCTCGACGATGTCGAAGTCCGGTTCGACGGCCGTGACCATCGCGACCCGGCAGTCGACGCCCCGCTCGCGGATTCCCTCGAGGGCCTCGTCGCCCGAGAGGTCCGGCATCCGTCGGTCGAGGAGGACAACGTCGACCTCGTCGTCGAGCTCTTCGAGCGCCTCGCGCCCGCCGTAGGCGGTGCGGACGCGGTACTCGTCTCTCAACCACGTTGCGTACAGGTCTGCGAGGTCCGGCTCGTCTTCGACGACGAGCACCAGCGGCGAATCAGCGCTCATTGGTAAGTTCTGGGTGTCCCGGGGACACCGATATGAACGAATGATGCGCGAGGGCATATCAAGATACCCCTTGAAACCCCAGTTCTGATACTCGTCGAGATCAGCTGCTGTCGGGGCTGTAGTTCGGCGCCTCGTCGGTGATCATCACGTCGTGGGGGTGCCCCTCTGTCTGACCGGCGCTGGAGATGCGGACGAACTCCGCGCGCTCTTTGAACCCGGGGAGCGTCTCGGCGCCGACGTAGCCCATCCCCGAGCGCATCCCTCCGACGAGCTGGTGGAGCTCCGAGGCGAGCGTCCCCTTGTACGGCGTGGCTGCCTCGACGCCCTCGGGGACGAACTCCTCGTCCTCGTCGGCCTCCTTGAGGTACCGCTCGCCGCCGCCGGACTTCATCGCGCCGACCGAGCCCATCCCGCGGTACTGCTTGTACTTCTTGCCGTTCATAGTGATGACGCGGCCGGGCGCCTCGTCGGTCCCGGCGAAGTACGAACCCAGCATCACGGCGTCTGCGCCGGCGGCGACCGCCTTGATGGCGTCGCCGGAATACCGGATTCCGCCGTCGGCGATGACGGGGACGCCCTCGGGAGCGGCGACGTCTGCGACCTCCGAGACGGCGGTGATCTGCGGCATTCCGGCCCCCGAGACGACACGCGTCGTACAGATCGAGCCGGGGCCGATCCCGACCTTCAGTCCGTCGGCGAAGTCGACGGCGGCCTCGGCGGCCTCGCGGGTGCCGATGTTCCCGACGACGACGTCGGCGCCGACGGCCCCTTTGATCTCTCGAGCGCTGTCGAGGACGTTGAGGTTGTGCGCGTGCGCGCAGTCGATGAATATCACGTCCGCCCCGGCGTCGTCGGCCGCCTCGGCGCGGTCTGCCTCGAAGGGGCCGACGGCGACGCCGACGCGGAGGCGGCCGTCCCCGTCTCTGGCGGCGTTCTCGTGCTCGCGACGCTGAAGGATGCCCTGCATCGTGACGAGTCCGACGAGATGGCTCTCGTCGTCGACGATCGGAACGCGCTCGATCTTGTGGTCGTACATCAGTTCGAGCGCCTCGCGGGCCCCGACGTCGCGCGTCGCCGTGATGACCTCGTCGGTCATCGCCTCGCGCACCTCGTCGGACTCGCCGACCTCGAGATACGGGCGAATGTCCGTGGCCGAGATGATCCCGAGGACGCTGTCGTCACCGTCGACGACCGGCGCGCCGGAGACGCCCTGTCGCTCCATCATCTCGTCGACCTCGCGGACGGTCTGCTCCGGGCTCGCTGTCACGACGTTCTCGCGTCGAATGACCAGTTCGTCGGCCCGCTTTACGCGTTCGATCTCTTCGATCATCCGCTCGGCATCCATGTTGCGGTGGAGAACGCCGAGACCGCCCTCTCGAGCCATACCGATCGCCATCCGACTCTCGGTGACCGTGTCCATCGCCGCCGAGAGTATCGGGATGTTCAGCTCCACGTTCTTCGAGACGCGCGTGGAAACGTCGGCAGCGTCGGGTTCGACGCGACTCTCCATCGGCCGGAGCAGCACGTCATCAAACGTCAACGCCTCCGGCACCTGTAACTTCTGCGAGAAGGAACCGCCTTCTGGAACGTCGTTCGCCATATAAACGGTCCACAGGGAACCGACAAAAGGGTTGCGAGACATCACGGCAGTGATGATCGATGCCAAGCAACAGACAAATATATACACGTTCTTGGATATTGTTTTGAGGTCTACCTCGCAAATATCGCCGGTGACGACCGGAGTAACGGAAGAATCGTTGGATATCTCGGGTGTTTTCCTGACGAACCGAAACTGTATCCGGTCGGATTCGAAATACCCCAACCCCTGTGTTGGCTTGTCCCACACAACGTTTAATATTCCTCTCCCTCACTGTTCGAGTATGGACTCCGAGTGTCCCACTGCATCGCGCATCGCCGGTCAGCCGACGGCTGAATTCGATGCGAACTTTACATTTACACCGATGCAGTTCTTCAAACGCGGGAATCAGACGGTCCCCGCGCTCGATTCGCTCGGAGTGTTCGGGCGGCCCCGCGGCCACGCGCCGTCGGGCTTGCGCCCGCATCGCCGCCAGGCCGATGGTGACGGCCGTTAGCTCGGGATGAGCGTTTCTCGTCACCCGGTCGCACTCCGCCTCGAGCGGCAGGTCGGCGAGGGGACCCGACTCCTCGCGACGGTGATGGCGCTGCCGCTCATCGACGGGATTTTCCCGGCGCTCGTCATCGCGGGAGCGCTCAGCAGTCCGCTCGGAATCATCGAGACCGGGCTGCTGATCTTCGGCGGGTCCGCGACGGTCGCGGTGATCCTCGCGGAGATGGACGGTACGCGCAGAGAGCAGGTGGTGTCCGTGCTCGCGCTCGGGGCGCTCTTGCTCCCCATCGCCGGGCTCGAAGCGCTCTTCGCGGAGACGCTACGGAGCGTCCTGAGCTTCGAGGTGTTCCACCGCTTCGCCGGCTTGGTGATCCTCGCTGTCGCGGCGAAGACGGCCTCCTCGAAGGTCGGCGAGTACCTTCCCTCGCCGGGCATCATCATCGGATTCGGACTGATCGCCAGCGTCGACCTCAGCGGCGCCGCGCTCGTTGTCGAACCGAACGTCGAGACGGTCGCTCGAGCGGTCGCAGCCGCGGGCACCGGCGTCGGCTTCGCGCTCTCCGTGGCCCTCTTCGGGCCGCACCTCCGCGGGGCGGTCGATCTCGATCGCTTCCGGTTCGGGAGTTCGGTCGCCCTCGGTATGCTCGCCATCGACGTGCTCGGTCTGCTCCCCACGCAGGCCCCCGTCGCCTTGGGCGTCCTCGGCGTCACCGCGCTGTTCGCCTACGATCCGGGCGCAGGTCCCGCTGCCGACGCAGTGACGGCCGGCTCCGACGGAGACGACGGTCGCGATGTCGACGCGCCCGCCGCGCCGTCGAGTGCGGCCGTCGCCGACGGCGGCGATGCCGACGGGGACGAATCGGGTGGAGACTCGGTCCCGGAGGGCGATTCCGGCGGGAGCGACACCGGCCTCGACCATCCCGACGAGGGGAGCTCTCGGGCCCCGTGGCTCTGATTGTGCCTCCCCCGATCGACCGCCCTCCCGCGACGGATTTACCACCCCCCGCATCCTCTCTGTGATATGAGCAACCGCGTCGTCGAGGGGCGAATGGTCACACCGAAGCGACTCGCCGAACTCGTCGAGGGCGAAGCCCCGATGGAGGCAGAGGCCATCGAAGACGCCGAAATGGATTGTCCGGAGTGCGGCGGCAACGTCATCTCCGTCGGATATATGCCGAGCGTGACAGAGTTCGTGACGGCGTACAAATGTCAGGAGTGTTCGTGGTCGGACACTGACCGCTGACTCCGCCGTCGATTCCGATCCGGCGCGCCGGGGTTCAGTCGGCCGTCGGCCGATCGTAATTCCTTTATGCGGTATGGGCATACGGACGGTTGCACGCTCAGGGGCCGTGGCCAAGCCCGGCATGGCGACTGACTCCAGAGGCTTGCGCCCGGTGACGACACTCCAGACTGATATACCGAGCGGCCGACTGATCATCGGTTCGCGACGACGACCCTCTGGAGTACCGAGGCGCGTACCGGAGATATCAGTCGATCGGGGGTTCAAATCCCTCCGGCCCCATTACCTCCTTTCAGTCGGTAAAACGCACTGCACAGCCACACTACCGGAATTTTAGAGGTTGGGGCCAAAAGACCTCAGATTTGATCCCATCCCCTGATCGACGACGCCCCGCCACCGTGTTGCGGTCGAATGGATCTAACCTTCCGGCAATATTAACCTATCGCTCGTTACTATACAACTACGTTAGCCCGCTGACCCCATCCGAAAATTCCTCGTCTGGACCAATCTTGATTCTGGATTCCACCCTTCGAAGTCAAACGGTTCACTATCAGCTGGCTCAATCTCGACAATCAGTAGCTCTTGATCCCAAAAGAGAACCGCACCGTTACTGGTACTCGATCCGTCACTCGACAGGGACGTATATGACTCGGGAGGAGGATCTGAAAGCGGCTCAATCCCAGCTACGCCACAAGAGTCCGATGACGACGATGCAATACGATCAAGACCCGGAGGGAGACCGCCGGGACGCACTCGATAATATGTGACTCGACAAGAAAGGGGAGCCTTCCACTCCCACCCGAAAAAGACACAAAAGTCGGGGTTAATCCAGTGGTGTTGATACTATTTCAGAGCCACGTCAACTACCAATCCTGCCAGTTTTCAAAGAGATACTCGTTCTCCCGCCATAGTTGGGGTTTGAGTAACTGATTTGAGTCGATAGCCGGATGATCTCGATCTAACGCGGAGTTCTCTGAAACCCAATCGCGGTATTCGGGGACCGTTTGTGGTTTTTCGTTATTGTGAGTCCCCATATGAGACGTAGTCAGATAGTTCAGAGATTCACCACAGACCATACAGGGGAGTGTTCCCTCGTTCGGCTCCTTCTTTTTGACCATAACTACGGAACCGACGTATCACTACGGAATAACCCTACCTACGAGACCACCTGATCGATCTTGGATCCATTTGGTGTTGAGCACAAACAACGGGAAGGGGGCTTATTCGGTCTCCACCTTCCTCCAGCACCACACAGTCAAAAAACTAAATCTGAAGCCGGACTATTCCCTGTATGCTTGACATTACAAAAGAGACTGTAGTCGGCGTGTTCATCTTTCTGTATCTTCTTGGACACGGAGTTGTTCAGGAAATCACGTCCGCAAAATGGGAAATTATCAATTCGCTCCCATCAACACTATTGAAATTAGAACCGGGACTTGATCCGATTTCACTCATTCCCACAGTTATGATACTCACCGTGATTGTTCTCGTATTTTTGGCTATACCGGGAACTATTGGATTCCTCCGTATGGTGACGGAGTAGTTGGAGTACATACGGTCACAATTATCGAAGCCTTCGACGTTGCATTCTCTCGCCGGCACGTCCGAAGACTCAGGCACAAGGCCGGGGTCTCGCCGAAGAGACCCCGGCCAGAGCCAGCTTCTGCTGACGAAGCCGAACGGGAAGAGTTCGAGGAGACAGTCGAAAAAAGTAGGGCAGCGTGACGAGGATGCAACAGTCGTCACGATTGATCAAACACGGAAAGCAGTTGGAGCAGACCTCTACAGGGCGTGGTATCCGGTTGGCGAGAGGCCGACAGTTGGCGTGTCGGCCTCTCGCAAGGGTGTGAAATCTCCTTGGGGCAGTCACCGAGTACGGAAACACGACAGTCTTGGAGTGTGGCGGATCGTTCACCGGTGAGGTGACGATCCGCTTTCTGAAGCATCTCCAAGCAGAGTTCGGTGAAAAACTGGTCGTACTGTTGGATCAAGCGTCGTACTTCACCGCCGAAGAACCAATCGAGTTAGTGTATTTCCCGACGGGATCGCCTGATTTCAACCCGACAGAAGAGTACTGGAAGCAACTCAAACAAGCTCTTGGAAACCGTTACTTCGGGACACTCGGCAAGATCCGCTCAGTAATCTGGTCGGCACTCGAAACAATTGATCCACCGGGAGTGTATCAATATCCCTGTCTCTGAGTATAAGACCCCACTGAGGCTCGGTTGTGATCGTCGCAACGGATATTTTTCCCACGCATCTCGACACACAATTAATTACAAATTTTAGTGTGTCGAAATCTACTACTCTACAAGCAATGACCGATGTTAGAGCGGTTTTCCGGGTCAAGCATCCCGACATAGTCCTCACGGAGACGGTCTGTCACGACCGAAGTTCGAAAGTCAAGTCAGTGTCAGAGGCGGGAACTGATCCGACTTCTGGAAAGTTCTTCTATCACATAGAGTCGTCTGATTTTCCCCAGTTCGAGGCAGGATTACGAAACGATGACACCATCAGCGCATTCGAACGGGTTATTGAAACCAGAAACCAAGAGGCGATCTACAGCTTCGAGTACTCAGACGACGCGAAAACCCTCTCACCGGTTATCTCGATCGCGAACGGCGTCATACTCGATATGGAGAACGACGGAAACGCTTGGATCATAACCGTATGGATGCCCGAGCGAACGGGTCTGGCCGATCTCTGGGATTATGCGCAGCAGAATGATATTGATATCGAGTTACTGCGCGTGAACGAATACGCGAGTTTGGGTAACACGGACGCGGGGTTAACCGACAGCCAACGAAAAGCCCTCCTCGTCGCGGTCGAAACGGGGTACTTCGAAGAACCGCGGAACGCGACACTCAGCGAGGTCGCCGCTGAGTTGGATATCTCTCAGCCTGCAGCCAGTGGCCTCCTTCGACGCGGAACCAAGCGCCTCATCATCTCGTCGCTGATGGACGACAGTGAAGAGTCACAACGGTGATGTTTCATCGCAGATCCGACGATCGTATACCGGATTCGTCACAGAGTACGCGCGACAGCGTGCGATCGGATGCGCAATCAGGTGCAAACGCAACTATCGCTCAGTCGCCGGCGACCGACAGTTCGTCTGCTGGCTTCCCGAACAGCGCTGATCCGACCGCCGCGAGCGGCGCCGTCGTTCCGAGGAGCATCTCGACGTTCCGCACCCCCGCTTCGTGCTGCTCGGCGGAGAAGCTCGCACAGCAGTCCTCGACGAGGACGACGTTGAAGCCGCGCTCGTGCGCCCCGCGAGCGGTGCCCTCGACGCAGACGTTGGTCGTAAAGCCACAGACGAGCAGGGTGTCGACGCCCTCCGCGCGGAGGTAGTACTCGAGCGGCGTTCCGTGGAAGGCGTCGTAGCGCTGTTTGTGAACCTCGTACTCGTGGTCGTCGTCTGTGGGCTCGACGCCCTCGACGAACTGGACATCGTCGCTCCCGGCGCGGCAGATCGGATCGCCGCTCCGGTTGATCTTCGGCAGGACGTCGTACACCGCTTCGGGTGCGTCGCGGCCGTCAGCACGTCGATACGAGCGCGTGAACGCGATCGGGAGGTCAGCGTCGCGCGCGAGCGCGAGCAGCTCCCGAACGCGGGGAACCGCTTCGACCGCAGCGGATACGTCGAGCCCGGCGTCGGTGAGCGGACTGTCCGGCGAGGCGAAGGCCCGTTGGACGTCGACGACGACGAGCGCGGTCGAATCGAGGTCGACGAGCGTGTCGAGATCGGTGTATGCCATACCACACCACTTACGGGGGTCGAAGTAAAACGTACCGGGGGCAAGCCGATTGATCCGTCGGAGGTCGAGGCGGCTGTCGGTTCATCGTTACCGATTTGCACACCATATATATACCCTGACGAAGAAGATGGGTCCAATGCTGGAAGTGTCGGGGCTGACAAAGCGCTTTGGGAGCATCACGGCGGTCGACACCGTGGGGCTCGAGATCGACGAAGGTGAAATCGTTGGCCTCATCGGCCCGAACGGTGCCGGGAAGACGACGCTCTTTAACCTTCTCACGGGAATCTACGAGCCGACCGAGGGATCGTTCTCGCTCGACGGGCGCGACCTCACCGGACTGAACACGGGAGCGATCGCGCAGGCGGGGATCGGCCGGACGTTCCAGATCGTGCGGACGTTCAACGACTCGACCGTCCGCGAGAACCTGCTTCCCGCGCTGATGTTCGGACGGGGCGAGGGCCTCGGAATCCCCGAGGCTCGTGAGAAGGCGATGGAGTATCTGACCTTCGTCGGCCTCGCGGACAAGGCCGACGAGCCAGTCACGAACCTGACGACCGCCGAGCGTCGAAGCGTCGAACTCGCGCGGGCGCTGAGTATGCAACCGCGGATTATCTTACTGGACGAATCCGCGAGCGGTCTCAACCCCTCAGAGGTGCAGGCGTTCTCCGAGTCGATCACCGAGATCCGAGACGAGTACGGGATTTCGATCTTCTGGGTCGAACACATCATGGACGCCATCATGGGCACTGTCGATCGCATCATCGTCCTGCATCACGGCCAGAAGATCGCCGAAGGGACGCCCGAGGAGATCCGCAACAACGAGAAGGTCTCGGAGGCGTACTTCGGGGAGGTAGTGTGATGTCGAGCGACGGACACGCGGACGGCGACGGCGGTATCGCCGTCGAGAACGTCGACATCTACTACGACGACATCCAAGCGATCTGGGACGTCTCACTCGAGGTGCGGGAGTCCGATAACGTCGTCTCGCTTGTGGGCCCGAACGGTGCGGGGAAGACCACCATCCTCAAAGCGATGTCCGGACTGCTCGACGTTCGCGACGGTCGGATCACGGTGTTCGGCGACGACATCGAGAGCTTCGCACCCTCTGACATCGTCGAGAAGGGGTTCATCCACATCCCGGAGGACCGCGAACTGTTCCCGCATATGACGGTTCGGGAGAACCTCGAGATGGGCGCGTATCCGAAGCAAGCGCGGGAGGTCCGCCACGAGACGATGCGGGAGGTGTTCGAGCTGTTTCCCATCCTCGAGGAGAAAGAACAGGAGGAGGCGACCAACCTCAGCGGAGGCCAACAGCAGATGCTCGCGATCGGTCGCGGCCTGATGTCGAAGCCGCGGATCCTCGCGCTCGATGAGCCATCGACCGGGCTCGCGCCACAGATCACAGAGGACGTCTTCGAGGTCGTCGAGGACCTCGGCGAACGCGGCATCACGGTCTTCCTGATCGAACAGCACGTCCACCACGCGCTGCATCTCGCCGACCGGGCGTACGTCATCGAACAGGGCTCGATCGTCGCGGAGGGGACCGGCGAGGAACTGCTCGAGAGCGATCACATCCAAGACGCCTACCTGTAAACTACCCCACCCTACTTCGCTCGGGGTCTAAGGACCCACTCGCTCGTTAAGGGTGGGGCTTTCGCGTGGACTCCCGTTCTATGCCTCTGTTGAGGCAGGGGGTACGTACTCTCCACTCACGTTCAGCGTCCCGCGATTCAAGCGCACGTCTACGGGTGCGCCTCCATCGCCTGCGTTTTGCCGACGACGGAGATACTGCAAGCCGATGTTCTTCGCGGCGTTGTAGTCGGCGTGGTTTTCGTACCCACACTGCTGGCACTCGAACGACCCCTGGTGGCGATTCTCGTCGTGGGTAAACCCACATGTCGAGCATCGCTTCGACGTGTTGCGCGGGTCGACCTGCACGACCTCCAGGCCGTGTTCGTCTGCTTTGTACTCGACGTACCCGTACAGCCGTCGGAATGCCCATTGATGGTGCCACGTCGCATCGGGAACGTTCTCCCTGATGTGGGTTAGGTCCTCGAACACGATGTGCGAACACTCGTTCTCGACCGCCTCTCGAATGAGCTCGTTCGCGACTGTGTGGAGAGATATCGTGAAGCGCCCTTCGGCCTTCCGACCAATCCGTTCGATGTTCTCGTGTGCTTCCCGTGATCCACACTGACCGAGCGAACCACGCCGTTTCTCGTACTCTCTGTTCCAGTGGTTGAACTCGTTTGCCGACCAGAACGTGCCCGTCGAGGCGACAGCGATATTGTTGACACCCAGATCGACACCGAGGACTGTTCTGTGCTCGGTATCGGGTTCAGTGTCTTCCTCGACTTTCCGCATCGATGCATGGAGGTACCAGTCACCATTGCGGTACTGGAGGTGTCCCATACGAAACTCGTAGTCATCTTTGGAGACGTACTTCGTCGGGGGCGTCTCCGAGTCGTCGGGAAGAATGTAGTCGCACTCGACCCGACCATCGGGAGTTGAGAGTGAGACGTGGTCGCGGTGGAACGTCGCACTCCGTTTGTCATAGACGACGCTGTCAGCCGAGAAGTGGGGCTGGGACGTAGATTCACCACGTTCAAGTCGGCTCACTCCACTTTTGGTGGCCTCGACCGCCCGTCGGATACCCTTCTGAACGAGGTTCGCAGTAAGATCTGTCTCGTCGCGAAGGCGGTCGTAAAGTTCGCGTTCGGCCTTGGCTTTCGAGGTGACGTGGTGGCCATCGTCGCCGTGCCAGCACCATTCGCTCGCGGTGTTGGCACAATGTTTGAATTGCTCAACAGTCTCGCGAAGGAGCGAATCGGCTCCGTCGGGCGTTTTGAGCTTGATGACGGCGGTACGACGGTACTCCACTGTGTTTCACATATTCTCCTTTAGTTACTTAATGGTTGATATTTGGCTGCGTGTCTCCCGTTGCAAAATGAAGGGTCCTATCGGTTTCTCTCCCCGCCCTACTCGCTCACTACGTTCGCTCCTTGAGGACGGGGCATCCACCTTGGTTCTCTGGTGAAATCGCGGCGTCGCGTAGTTCCGCAAACGGTCGGGTTTTCGCGTCACAGAAGCAGAAATTCCGGATCGACTCGAGGCGTGCGGCCCACCCGATCGACGAGCCGACGACTACCCGATCCGTGTGGTGTTCAAAAAAGAACCGCGCGGCTACGTGTAGTTCCGCACGAGCGTTTCGGGGTCGAGGTCCCGCCGTTCGAGGAACTCGTGGATCCGCGGGACGATACCCGACCGGAAGTAGAGGAACAGCACGATCAACAGGACACCGAAGATGATGATCCGGAACTCGGGGGTGTCGGCCAGCTGCTCTTCGACGAAGAAGATGAACGCCGCGCCCACGATCGGACCGTAGAGCGTTCGCAGCCCTCCGAGTGTGAGCATAATGAGCAGCGCCACGTCGATGTTGTTGAACGAGTACGTCGACGGGTACAGCCGGCCCTCGAAGAACCCATAGAGGATCCCCGTGAGACCGATCAGCATCGCGGCAAGCACGCCGGCGAGGGTCTTATACCGGACGATCTGGATCCCGACCGACTCCGCGGCCAGTTCGTCCTCGCGGATCGCGCTGAACGCGACACCGAATCGCGAGTTGATAAGCCGGTCGTACAGGAGGACGAACCCTAAGAAAACGGCTGCGACGACGTAGTAGAGGACGAGCTCGTTCTCGATACCGAGCCGCTGCACCGGGAGGCCGGTGCTGCCGCCGGTGAGTTGGCTGCTCCCGACGAGGAACTGGTTCACCGCGAGTTCGAGCGTCAGCGTGAACACGGCGATCAAGATCACCGTGAACCGGCGCCGAGCCGCGATGAAGCTGACGGCCCCGCCGATCAGGCCGGCGAAGATCACGCCCGCGGGGATCGTCATCCACGGCGTCATCCCGAGCGCGTCGGCGGCCATCACCGTCGTGTACCCGCCGATACCGGCGAGCGCACCGACGAACAGATAGAGCTGATCGGTGTGACCGAAGACGATGTTCAGCCCGATGCCGAACATCGCAAACAGCATGATCAGGAAGAACAGCCGCTCCAGAAGCGACGAATCCGTCAGCCACGGCAGGACGGCGAAGACAAGGGCTATGGCGCCGATCTTCAGCGCGCGCACGCGGCGTTCGATTGTCACGGTGTCGGCGCTCATGCGAGCGCCTCCTTTCGGAAGAGGATCACGAGCGTCGCCGTCAGAAAGAGGATGATGAGCGCGACCGACGAGCCGATGAAGAAGTTCGAGAACGCGAGCACCAATCCGAGCCCGATACCGGCGAACACCGTACCGCGGACGTCACGGACCCCACCGACGATGGCGACGATGAGGCCGTTCGTCGTGAGGCCGAAGCCGCTCGCCGGAGCGATGTTCGTACTCATCACCTGCAGGAGTCCCGCAGAGCCCGCCAGCAGCGCGCTCACCACGAAGATGAGCGTCCGCATCCGTCGGGTGTCGACGCCGCAGAGCTCGGCGCCGACCTCGTTCTGCGTGAGCGTCCGCGTCGCCTTCCCGAGGTACGTGCGCTGGAGAAACAGGAACAACGCGAGGAGAATGACCGCGCCGACGACGATGTTGAGCACGTCGCCGCCGAGCACGATGAGCCCCCCCGGTCGGAACGTCGGCAGGTCGATCGGCAGCGAGAACCGGTAGCTGTACTCCAGATCGAGGATACCCTCGAGCGCGAGCGCTACCCCGAGCGTGACGAAGATACCGACGAGGATACGCTCGTCCCCTTCGGACCGATAGACGCTGCTCAACAGCCCGCGATCGATCACCAGTGCGACCAGCCCGATACCGATAATCGCGCCGACGAGCGCGAGCGGGAGGGGCAATCCGAGCCCAAGGAGGGGACCGGACGCCATCAGCTCGTATGCGAACACGGCCGCGACGACCGCGAAGATTCCCTGCGAGAGGTTCAGGACCTCGCCGAGCCCGAACACCAGCGTGATCCCGGCGCCGAGGAGCGCGAGCCGGAACCCGGTACTGAGACCGACGATACCGATCTCAGCGATCGTACTCACGTCAGCCACGGCTGGCCCACCTCCAGTTTGCCTATCGGTCTCCCGCGTCGAACGAAAACCCCGTCACTCATCGATTTACCACTCGTCGGGGTCGATCGGGTCGTAGACTTCGCTCTCGAAGAACGACTGCACGCTGTACTCGCCGTCGGCGTAGTACGGCGGGGCATCCGAGGAGAACTCGAGGCCGAAGAGCTTCGCCTGTTCGATCTCGCCCCACTCCGTGTACGAGAGCGTGGGGTACGCGAGGATCGAGTCGAACTCGATGTCGCTCAGCGCGTCGCGAATCGCGACGGGGTCGTCGGACCCCGCCTCTTCGATCGCCGCGGCGATCAGCCGGCCGGTCGTGTACCCGAACGCGTGGTACTGCTCGAACACCGACTCCTCCTCCTCGGCGAATCGGCTCGCGACCTCTTGGTACTCGTCGGATGCTGGGTCGACCGAGGCGAACAGCCCGACATTGTTGAACGCGAGGTCGCCCAAGGCGCCGACCATCACCGACGTCGGGATGTTCGGCCCCGAGATGAGGTCGGGTTCGATTCCGAGGTCGCTCGCCTGCTGGATAAAGGTGAACAGCTCGATCGGATGGCCGCCCAAGTCGAGCAGGTCGACGCCGTCTTGGACCTGTCGGAGGTACGTCTGGACGTCGTCCACCTGCGGCGGCGCGGCCTGGACGTTGACGCTCACGCCCTCCATTCCCTCGATGTACCGTTGGATGCCAGCGTAGTGGGACTGCCCGTACGCGTAGTCGGCGTAGATGGCGTCGTACACGTCGTAATCGCGGTCTAAGATCGTGTTCCGGGTCGCCTGAACGAAGGTCGGGCTCGCCGTCCCGCCGACGCGGAACGTGAACCGGGTGTCGCGGGTGAGAAGCGCCGTCGAGGACGCCTGATTCGGGAGGTGTGGGACCTCCAGGTCCTCGGCCACGTCGCGGCAGGTGATTCCGACGTCGCTCGAGACGGGCCCGGTAACGGCCACCGCGTCCTCGTTGGTGACCAGTCGCTCGAAGACGGTCGAGGCGGTCTGCGGGTTCGCCTCGGTGTCCTGCGTCACGACCGAAAGCTCTCGACCGCCGAGGACGCCGCCGTCGTTGTTGATCTCCCGCAGCGCGAACTCGAGCCCGCGGCGGTGCGTCCGCCCCCACGGCGAGAACGCCCCGCTGGTGGGCGCCGCGTTCCCGATGATGACCGCGTCCTCGTCACCGGTCGATCCGGTGGTCTCGCCGTTGCCGCTGTCGCCCCCGCTGTCACCACCGCTGTCGCCCCCGCTGTCGCCGCCGTCGTCTCCGCCGCCGTTACTCGAACACCCGGCGAGGCCGACAATCGACACCGCGCCGACAGATTTCATAAACGCTCGTCGTCGAGACCGTGGTATGCGTTCTCCCATGAAAGTTCCGTTAGAATGCACTACGATAAATCTACCGTCGGAAGCCCGTGATACCGGGAGGCAACCGGCTCGAAGTACTTCGGTTTCGGTTCGGTCGTTTCGGCGCACCAGTCTGTGGTCAAAGAAGTATCAAGCGGTTCATATTAATTTTGTATTGTCAGGTTGGATCGACCAGCGGCGGGGCGGTCACCTTCGCTGAGAACGAGTCGGCCGGCGCGTCGGTGAGGCCGCGTATTCCGCGAATTCACCCCGACGAGTAGCCGATTGGGAGACTGCCATCTCGTGGTGACACCATCCACGACAGCACGCCACGCAGACAACCACGACCGCGGCGGGCCTCCGGCGCGTACAGGTCAGACTGTGTCCGACGTCCACTCGTTGAAGCGTCGCCCGGAGTACGCGTCGGGGACCAACTGATAGAACTCCATCGTGAGCCCCTCCGGCGTCGTCTCCGGGAAGACGTTCACCGCGGGGATGTCCGCGTTCTCTGAGATCGCCATGGCGGCCCGTTTCTGTTCGTCCACCGGCACGGGAACGAGGCGCCCCCGCACGACGACGCTCTCGGCGGGCCGTTCGGTGAACACCGTGAGCGTGGCGATTTCGGTCGTGCCGATGAACGTCATCTTCCGGCTGTCGCCGTTGGTGACGAACTGGAAGTAGAGCCGGTCGCCGTCGTAGCCGAACGCCTCGGGGACGGCGTACGTCTCCGCGCCGTCGGTCAGCGAGAGGACGCCCGCCCCCGAGTCCCGGAGCCGCTCGTCTATCTCGGGCCGTGCCATCTCCGTGGTCATTACGCGATGGCTAGGAACACGCCTGTGTTATCAGCGTCGCTTTCGCCCAGTGATCTATCAGTCGGAGAGAACAAGTCCCTTTAGGAGCGGCGACGAACGACGGCCCATGGCAGACAACGTAGACCCCGAACGGGTCCGTGGCGGCGAGATGACGGACGCCGAGATCGACGCGTTCCTCCGAGAGCAGGGCACCGGCGTCCTCGCGTTAGCAGACGGCGGACGCGCCTACGCGGTTCCGATCTCGTTCGGGTACGAGGCCGGGCGGGCCGTCTTCGCCTACTGGCAGTTCGGCGCCGACAGCGAGAAGATCGCATACAGCGAGGCGACAGAGCGGGCGTGCCTCGCGGTGTACGAGACCAACACCCAGTTCGACTGGCAGAGCGTTCTCGCGTTCGGGCCGCTCGAAGAGCTCACGCCGAAGGAGTGGACGGACGTCGGTGAGCTGATGGACGACAACGCGTGGTCGCCGGACCTATCGGACGTCGGCAAGCGGCGGTTGTCCATCGTCGGCTACGAGATGGACATCGAATCGGTGACCGGGCTGCAGGCGAGGCGGCCCGAGTAGAGCGGTCGCGGAGGCACCGAACGAGCGCTCGCTGGGTGCCCGTCGGGGCGGCTGTCTCCGGGGGCTCGTTCGCCACGCTTTTGCTACCGGACGCCCTCGCTTCGAGCAACTATGTTCGGCGGAGGCGGTATGAACCCCCGGAAGATGAAGCAGATGATGAAACAGATGGGCATCGACGTCACCGAACTCGACGCCGAGGAGGTCGTCATCAGGACGGCCGACGAGGAGCTCGTCTTCTCGGGCGCGCAGGTCACTCGGATGGACGCCCAAGGCCAACAGACCTACCAGATCGTCGGCGACCCAGAGACGCGCGAGCGCGGCGCCGCAGCGCTCACCGACGACGCGGGCGAGGCGGACGACGGCGACGAGTCGGGAGACGAATCTGAGGCCGGCGGGATTCCCGACGACGACGTCGCGATCGTCGCCGAACAGGCGGGCGTCGACGCCGACACCGCTCGCGAGTCCCTCGAGGCGACCGACGGCGACCTCGCGGAAGCCATCGCGCGGCTGCAGTGAGCTATCTTCTCGTCCACGAGGACCGCGAGTACCTGCGCGCGCCCGGCGACGAACTCCAGACTGATCTCGGCGTCTTAGCGGTCCCCGAGGACGTCGAACCCGGTGACGTGCTGGAGACGCATCTCGGCGAACCCTTCGTCGTCCGTCGGCTGCGCGGCCCGGACCTGTTCAACCACTTCGAGCGCACCGGCGCGCCGATGCTCCCCCGCGACGTCGGCCTCGTCGTCGGCCACACCGGCATCGCGGCGGGGGACCGCGTCCTCGACGCCGGGACCGGAACGGGCGTCCTCTCGGCGTACCTCGGCCGAATGCACTCCGACGTCGTCACCTACGAGATCGATCCCGAGTTCGCCGAGGTCGCACGGGAGAATATGCGCCTAGCGGGCGTCGCAGACCGCGTCGACGTCCGGACGGGCGATCTCACCGAGAACCTCGCAGAGGCCGTCGAAGACGCGCCCTTCGACGCGATCACCCTCGATACCGGAGACGCGCCGGCCATCGTGCGCCGCGCGCCCGACCTCCTCGCCGACGGCGGCCACGTCGCGGTCTACTCCCCATTCGTCGAGAACAGCCGCGCGACCGTCGAAGCCGCACGCGAGGTCGGCCTCGTCGACGTCGACACCTTCGAGACGATCCAGCGCGAGATGGACTTCGGCAGCCGCGGCTCCCGCCCCTCGACGGCCGGCGTCGGACACACCGGCTATCTGACGTTCGCCCGGAGCGAGCGCTAGCGTAGCGGGTGCACCTCTCCGCGCACTCGACGCCGCCGTCCGATCGGACCTGCAATCAGAGACAATCACTTCTATCGCGATTCTCCGCCAGATCGGTCGCGAAATCCCCCGTCAGCGGATCGAACCCAGCATCTCGAACAGCTCGTCGCGTCCGCGTTCGGGATCGAAGGGCGCCGATCCGGGAAGCGACAGCGGATAGGCGCCGCCGCCGAGCAGAAACTCGCCCTCGGTCGGCCACGCCGCGAAGTACGCCTCGACGGGCACCGTCAGACCGTCGGCGACGACTCGGGCGCGATACCGCGTCGCGTCGACCGCCGAGCCGTCGACTGCCGAACCGTCGATCCAGAGCCGGTGACTGTCGGCCGGCGCGATATCGGAGAACCCCCGCGCCTCCAGTTCGTCGAGGAACGCGACCGACGCGCGGTCGGTGACGAGGCGCGTGAGCGCTCGCGACGGCGGCGGCGACGGGCGGATCCGGAGCCGACTCGCGAAGACGAACCGCCACGTCGATTCGGCGCCCGTGCTCTCGCTGACCCGTTCCCGGAGGGACGCGTCCTCGTAGACGCGGGTGTGAGCGCTCGCGACCGCGACGCGCACGTCGAACGGTGTTCTTCGCTCCTCGGAGACGAGTCGCCAACCGGTCGGGACGTCGATCTCAGGGGGCGGGACGTCGCCGACACGTCGTGGGACGTCGTCTGACACGCCGGACCGTTCGGTCGGCCGCGCCTTAACTCCCCTGTGGGGTCGTTAGTGGTCGTCCTCGCGCCACTTGTGGCCGCACTCGACGCAGGTGAAAAACCGCGTTTCGGACTCGTCGGCCGAGCGGATCTGCTTCATCTCATAGCGGGCGCGGTCGTGACCGCACTCCGGGCAGATCACCGTCGTCGTGGGACCGATCTCGGCGTCGTCGACGTCGGACATATCGACGACCTCGCTGTCCTCGCGCGCCGCGGTCGACGTCATGTGTTCCTCGTTGGCCGCGTCGCGGGGTTTCTCGTACCCGCAGCTACCGCAGACCCAGACGTCGCCGTCGGTCTTCATCATCGAACCGCATTCGTCGCAGAACTCCATTATACCCCCACGCAGGGACTTGATCGACTTAAGCGGCCGGGATCGGGCCATCGCGAGGGACACTCCACAAGGCCTAACCGGGTACGACGCCAACGACGGGTGAGGCGGGCGTCGTTCGGCATTGGATCACCGAACGACTGCACCGCCTCGTCTTCAGACATCCGGAGCGACGGCTTCGTAGCGTCCGTAGACGTATACCCGATACCGGGGCCAGAGCCCCCGTGACGTGAGCGTCACCCCGCGTCGGTCAGCGGCTCGCCGCGTTTGCAAGTCACCCGCCATCGATCGCACCCGGTCGGCGATCGGATGGCGGTCCGTTGCAAACGCGGCGAGATTGCTCGGCACATCGACGCGGGGGCGGCCGGCGGTCGCCGGCCGAACACGGTCGTGCCGACTGTACGCCAACCCATAGTGACTCCCCGGAGCGACGCCCGCCCCGACGCGTCGGGCACCGCGTTCGACCGGCTGTCGATGTGGAAAGTCTTTGTACTCGGGTGCGAACTGCCGGCCGTGACTGACAATCGAGCCCTCTCCGAGCAGGCGAAAGAACGGCTCGCCGACGTCGTGCGCCTCCAGCCGACGAAGAACAAAGAGCTACAGGATCGGTGGGAGATGGAGTCGGGCAGCGAGGTCCATCACTACCTCGAGAACGAACTCAAGGAGTACTATTACCGCGACGACGACAGCCTCATCCGCGCGACGGCCGAGGCGGCCGACCTCGTCGACGTCGAGCCGGGCGTCGAAGGCGGCGACGGGGAGGGCGGCGGCGTGCCCTCAGTGATCCGCGTTCCGAGGCTCGAATCGCAGGTGTTCGAGGTCGTCGCCGGTCCCGAAGAGCGCTCCGAGAGCGTCGTGAGCGTGCTGAACAAGGTCCGCGAGTCGTTCGACGCGGACCCGCCCGTCGAGGACGTTCGCCGGGCGCTCCAGAGCCTCCGTCGAAAGGGCGTCATCGAGGTGATCTACCGGACGGTCCCCACGTTCCGGCTGACCGCGCCGCGCGAGGAGATCGACGTCGAAGTGACCGAGTCGTAGTGGACTGATCGAGTCACGCAATCGAGTCGCGCCCGCGGAGTCGTGCCGCCGCTGAAGCGACCGCGTCGTTCACCTACGTACGGTCGGTTTCGCCGGTCTCCCGTTCTCGCGTTCGAACCCACTCTCGGCGGCGGTCGAGGAGCCGCTTGATCCCGTTTCCGGGGCCGCCTTCGATCGGCCACCCGCGGGTCCGCCACCCCGGCGGTTCGGGCTCGAACGCCGAGCACGACCCGGCGCACTCGGCCGCGGTCTGTGACCGGCCCTTCGCGGCGCAGTGCGGGACGAGCGCCGCGCCGAACCGCCGGAGCTCGAACTGTCGGCAGTCCGGACGCATCGTCTCGTGGAACGACCGCCAGCCGCGGCCGTAGGCCCGCTCGGCGAGTTCGAGCCGCCGCCGGGCGCGCTCGCCGTCCGAGGGGGCGTCCGCCGGCGTCACTTCGCTCGGGTACCACTCGACGGTCGCGTCGGCCCACGCTGTCGACGCCGTGCGATCCGTCTCCGCGTCGTCGAACGAGAGCGCCACGATCCCGACGTCGACCGGCAGGTCTTCGAGCAGCGCGGGTTCGACGCGCCGGCCGGTGGCCCGGGTCGCGACCCACACCTCGTCGGCGAGCGCGGTCTCGACGTCGTGTTCCAACTGCGAGGAGAGCGCCCGCGCCGCCGAGGCGTCGAGATCGGGCTTGTTCTCGATGGCGACGATCCGACGGACCCACTCGGGATAGGGCGCCACCCGCCGGATCTCGATCCGGTTGCCGCGCCGCCGCTTCTCGACGACGCCTCTGTCGGCCGCCCGGTGGACGGCCGCGCGGACGTATCGCCACGGGTAGCCGGGGTGCGGGAGCGCGTCGCGGTACCACGCCCACTCGGCGGGCGCGTTGCGGACGACGTGCAGGAGGTCCGAATCCAGTTCGCGGTCGCCGAAGCGACTGCGCGCGGCCATCCCCTCCGGGTCGCATTCGAGGACGACGGTGTCCCAGCGGCGCTCGCGCGTTCCGAGCTGGCGCGCGACGATAACGGCGTCCTCGCGGCGCGTTTCAGGCGGCCACGACTCCTCGGCCCACCGACAGACCAAGAGTTCGAAGCCGAACTCGCCGGTGCCGGGGTACACGGTCGACGGCCCTACGCGAGGTATTTGCCGTCCCCGGTCTCGCCGTTCTCGGCGGCGAGTTGGTCGAGGTACTCGTGGGCCCGCTCGAAGATCTCGCGGGGGCCGTCCTGCGTGATGGTGTTGAGCGCCTGCTCGTAGTCGCGCCACTGGAGGTCGCGGTGCTCCTTCGAGAGCTCCGCGCTCGCCTCGAACGACCGCGCGATGAACAGGTGAACGGTCTTGTGGATCGTCTTGCCGTTCGCCTCGAAGACGTAGTCGTACTCCTCTCGGAACCCGTCGATGAGACGGAAGTCCTCGATTCCCGCTTCCTCTTTGACCTCTCTGATCGCCGTCTGTTGGAGCTCCTCTTCGCCCTCGACCCCGCCTTTGGGGAACTCCCAGTCCCCCGGACGGCTCTTCAGGAGCAGATACTCCCGTTCGCCGCGGGTGTCGCGGAAGAGGATTGCTCCGGCGCTTACCGCTTCCACTGTCATTAGGTGGATAAACCGGGTATGGCGTTAAGAGGCTATCGGACATTTCGACGCCGTCGGCGCCGCGTCTCGAGTGATGGATGTGTTTTTACGCCTCGGCGCCGACGTATCTGTTGTCCCAGGGGGATCAAAGCCATGACCTTCGTCACGAAACTACGCTTCCAGTCGGGGAACCGATACGAACTGGAGTCGGCGGTGTCCGATCTCAAATCGATGCTCGAACGGAAGGGCGCCGAGTGCAAAGGCCCCCACGCCGACCCACCGGAGCAACTCTCGGTACCGCAGTACCGGACGCTACAGCCCGGCGACGAGTTCCCGTCGTGGGGTTACACCGTCTACTCGCGCAAACTGGAGATCCACGGGAACGACCACATCGCCCGCGAGGTGGGTCATATGGACTTTCCCGAGAGTCTCCACGTCGAAATCGAAGTCGAACAGAAAAAGCCCGCCGGACACCTCCGGAAGTAGCGGACCGAGAGGGGGCCGGTTCCACTCGATCCCGCGTTCGGGGCGGTCGAAGCGGACACCGGCGCCCGAATCCCGACCTATCCCTCGTTCTCGAGCACGTCGACGACGCGCGCGGTGCCGAAGTGTAGCTCGTCGTCGAAGGACTCGATCTCCAGTCTGACTTTCCCGTCGAGGAGTCCGGGGTCCGCGTCGGGGAGTTTCAGGACGGTGTCTCCGATGCGGACGCGCAGACCGTCGTCGTCGCGCCCGGTCACGAACGCCGAGATCTCCTCGCCGACCTCGAAGGTCGGCGTCGGCGTCCGGAACCCGAAGCCGGCGAAGAGCTTCTCGAAGCGGCTCATACGCGACTCACCTCCTCGCTCTCGCGGTCGGAGACGTACTCGCGCCCGTAGCCGGTCCACGCCGCCAAGAGGAAGACGGCCACGAGGAACCACCCGTGGAAGACGAAGGGGAAGACGGAGGCGGGGTTGACCACCATCGCCTGCGTGAACCACTCGTACTGCTCGGGGAGCCGCTGCATCGCCGAGTAGCCGGCGAGCAGGCCGCCGCCCCACGGGAAGATGTACCCGAGCGCGGCGGTGTTGGCGTCGAGGATGTTCGCCCGGCGGTAGCTGTTGATGTTGAACCGCCGGCCGAGCGTCTTGATGTACGGCGCGATGGCGATCTCCGCGGCGGTGTTGATCGTGATCATCGCGTTGACGAGCGCCGTGCCGAGCACCATCGTCGTCTCCGCGCGCCGGACGGTCGTCGCGACGCGTTCGAGGAGGAACTCCTGAATCGCCTCGAAGCCGCCGCCGCGCTGCATCACCTGCGCGGCCGCGACGATGAGGAGGACGAGGACGATCAGCGGGAAAAAGCCCACCGCGCCGGTGTAGAGACTCCCCGCGACGGCCGTCTCGCCAGGCGCGACCGGGACGACGAACGCGCCGATGACCGGGAGCGCGTCCATCGACTGGACCAGCGCCGACTCGCGCGATCCCTCGAAGGCGATGATCGCGGACGCCTTCGAGAGGCCGAGCGCGAGGTTGAGGACCACCGAGAGGACGATCCCCCACGAGATCGCCTCGACGATGTGACGGCCGCGGACCGCGGTGACGATCACGACCCCGATCGAGAGGAGGTGAACGAGTCCGAACGCCGTGCCGGCCCCGCCGGCGTCTCCGACGTCAACGGGCGCACCCTGCATCGCGCCCCCCGCGACGAGATACGCCGCGAAGGCGAAGACCGCGGCGACGATCGCGTATTTGAACCGGGACGCGACGACGCCGCCGATGTCGGCGTCTTGGGTCACGGCGGAGACGATCGTGGTGTCGCTCACCGGCGCGAGGTTGTCGCCGAAGACCGCCCCCGAGAGGATCGCCCCGAACAGCAGGACGGGGCTCGCCCCGATCGCGACGCCGGCGGGGAAGACGAGCGCGGTGAAGGCGATCGCCGTCCCGTATCCCGTACCGATCCCCGTCGCCAAGAGCGCCGCGAGGAGGAACGTCACGGCGGGGAACAGCGCGGCGCCGACCCGGACGGCCTCGGCGGCCCAGACGAGGCCGTCGACGAAGCCGCCGGCCTGAATGGTCTCGGCGAACATCCCGGCCCACAGCCACGCGACGATCGCGGTCGCCGCGACGCGCTGTGTCATCCCGTCGAAGAGGATGTCGGCGTAGGTCTTCCACGACCCCCGTACGAAGAACATTCCGACGATCAGGCCGACGAGGATCCCGACGATCAGCCCGGACGTATCGCCGATTCCGAGCAGTCCGCTCTGCACGATCGCCCACACGATAAAGAAAGCGATCGGGATCGCACTGGCGGCACGACCACCGTAGAACCGGAGCGACTTCGGTTCCTCGCTACTGTGACTCATCGGCCCAGCGGTCACGGGCGACCGGAATAAACGAACCGGTCCGGCGTGAGGACCGCGCGGCGGTGACACAGACTCCGGCGAGGTTCGGCGTCACCGACTCCGACGCGATTTTATCCGGCGGCGACCCACGTGCCGGTATGACAGTTCCAGACGAGGAGGGCCAAGCCGGAGGCGGTCTCATCGAACTCAGGCGGGACCTGCACCGCCACCCCGAGCCCGCTTGGCGGGAGTTCTACACCACCGCGCGCGTCGTCGACGAACTGGAGACGCGGGACCTCGACGCGATCTACGTCGGTCCGGAGGTGCTCGGCGACGACCGCGTGGGCATCCCCGACGACGACGAACTCGAGACGTGGCTCGAGCGCGCCCGCACGGCGGGCGCTCGCGAGGATATCCTCGACCGCCTCACAGGAGGACAGACCGGGGCGCTCGCGGTCGCAGAGCGCGGGGACGGGCCGACCGTCGCGCTCCGCGTCGACATCGACGCGCTCCCAATCGACGAGGCGACTGGGGGCGACCACCACCCCGCTGCCGCGGGCTTTCGCTCGGGGAACGAGGGCTATATGCACGCCTGCGGCCACGACGCCCACGCGACGATCGGCGTCGGCGTCCTCGACGCCGTGCTCGAAAGCGACTTCGACGGGACGCTGAAGGTGTTCTTCCAACCGGGCGAGGAGCGGATCGTCGGCGGCGAGCCGATGGCGGCGTCCGGGCACCTCGACGACGTCGACTACCTGCTCGCGGTCCACGTCGGTCTCGATCACCCCACCGGACAGATCGTCGCCGGCATCGAGGGCTTCCTCGCGGTCTCGCAGTTCGAGGCCGAGTTCCGCGGATCACCCGCTCACGCCGGTGCCCGACCCGAGACGGGCGACAACGCGATGCAGGCGGCTGCGACCGCGATCGAGAACCTCTACGGCATCCCCCGGCACGGCGACGGCGCGACCCGCGTCAACGTCGGCGTGATCGAGGGCGGGACGGCGACGAACATCGTCGCCGAGCGGGTCGCACTCGAGGGCGAGGTGCGCGGCGGGACGACCGAGCTGATGGAGTACATGGACGGGAAGGCCCGCCGCGTCCTCCGCTCGGCCGCCGAGATGCACGGCTGCGAGGTCGGCGTCGAAACCGCGGGACGAGCGCCCTCCGCGCGGAGCGACGACGAACTCCGCGACGTCGTCGCCGAGGTCTCCCGGCGGACGGAGGGCGTCACCTCGGTTCTCGACGCCGATCGCCTCGGCGGCAGCGAGGACGCGACGTACCTGATGCGGCGCGTACAGGAGCGCGGCGGGAAGGCGGCGTACGTCGGTGTCGGCACCGATCACCCCGGCGGTCACCACACGAGCACGTTCGACGTCGACGAGGCGAGCATCGGGATCGGCGTCGACGTGCTCTCGCGGGCGATCGTCGAGATCGGAAGGCGGCGGCCCTGACGTCGGCACCGAAGCGAACGCCTCATAATGATTACTCTCACTTTTTACCGCCGAGCGCCGTCAGTGGGGGTGGCGCTCGGCGGTAAGAGACGAGAGTAATCATTATCACACAGGGCCTGAAAGCGACGCCGCGGCGCCGTTCGAAATCGGTCGAACGCCCGGGAATCACCCGAGTACCAACCAGATCGCGGGCAGCGTCACCGACGCCACAACCGACCACGTCAGGAAGACGGCAGCGATCGGTTTGAGTCCGCTCTCGGCGAACACCGACCGCTGGAGTTCGGTTCCGAGCCCGACGAACGCGATCAGAAACAGCCAGTTGTAGGCGTGCTCGAGGGCGGTCACCTGACCGGCCGAGAAGACCCCCACGCTGGCGGCGACGGCGAGGGCCAGAAACCCGAGCACGAACTTCGGGAACTCGGCCCAGAGCGCCCGAACACCGGGGTTCGAGTCGGTCCCCCGACCGGCGTAGTAGGCGGCGTAGGCGAGGACCACGAGGCCGATCAGCGCGTTTCGACCGAGCTTCGTGACCGTCGCCCACTGGCCCGCGATCTCGGAGTGGGCGAACCCCGCCGCGACGACCGGACCGGTGCTGAACATACTCACCCCGGCCCAGACGCCGAACACCCGATCGGGAATTGCGAGCGCCGACCCGACGGCGGGGTACAGCGCGAGCGTCACCGCGTCGAACAGAAGCACCGTCCCGGCGGCGTAGGCGATGGTCCCCTCGTCGGCGTCGATGCTGCCCGCGACGGCGGCGACCGCCGAGACGCCGCAGATGCTCGTCCCAGCGGCGAGCAGCGAGCCCAGCCGCTCGCAGATCCCGAGCGCATTCCGGGCGATCACCTCCAGAAACACGATCGTGAAGGCGGCGACCGCAACCACGAACGCGAGAACGACCGCGCCGCCGGCGAGCAACGACCCGAGTGACACCGACGCACCCATTAACACGATACCGGCGCCCAGCCAGACCCCGTGGGTCCGAACGCCCGGTTCGAGTCGCTCGGGGACTCCCACGACGTTCCCGAAGAGCACGCCGATCACGACGGCGACGAGAAGGGGGTCCGGCCACGGGAGGGCCTCCCCGACCGCCCGCGCGAGAATCGCTCCCAGAACGAGTAGTCCGACACCGAAAGCAGTATTTCTTGCCGTTATATTGGCCGTCATCGCGGTCTCACATCGATCTTACGCGGGGAGGGGAGCGTCGAGAGCGACGACGAAGGCCGTCAGGGCGGCCGCAACGAAAACGCTCTTCCAGTCGGTGTCGACCCGCCGCCAGCGGGCCGAAATCCGTCGATACGGGCGGAACGATTCCGTCGGCCAGTCAGTACGTCGCGAAGACAGTTCCGACCTGCTCACGAGTGGACGTGCGCGTTCAGCTAATTAAATGTGCGGCAAGGAGCGTGAGGAAGAGGCAACTGTTGACAGTATCCCTGACGCGGCGCAGCGAAGCATACCGCGCTCGGTCCGGGAAACCCACGCCGAGAGAGCGTGTCCGACAAAGTTTGTTCTCGTCTCTTACCGGTGCGCGCCGCCAACGAGGTGGGCGCGCACCGGTGAATAGTGAGAACGAACAGTATCAGTACTTCGGGTCCGCGCCGGTGGTCTCGTAGATCTCGTCCATCAGGCGGTCGCGTTCGTCCTGCCAGACGTCGAGCGCCTCGGGTCGGCGCGGGTAGCGTCCGTAATGGCCCATCAGGTCGTCCGCGAGGCTCTTCGTCCGGTAGATGTGCAGAATCTGTCCCCAGTGCCCGAAGGACTCTTTCGCCGTCTTCGCGAGCAGCGCCGGACCGAAGGAGGTCGTCCCGGAGTACAGCGCCTCCGCGAGTTTCTCGCCGGGTAAGGAGGCCAAAAGTCCCATCAGGTCGTCGACGTCGACGGCGGTAGAGAGCACGTTGTAGACGTCGAGACCGGCGTATCGCCCGCCGAAGTGGTCCATCACGCGCTCGTTGTAGTGCCACAGCGCGTCCTCGCTCACGTCGCCCTCGGAGACGGCGCGGACGATCTGCTCGCCGGCGTAGGTCCCCGCGTAGGCCGCACCGGCGATCCCGCCGCCGGTCGTGGGATTGACGTGGCCGGCGGCGTCGCCGGCGGCGACGAACCCGGGCGCGACCGCCGAGTCGTAGGGGCGCCGCGTCGGCAGCGCCGCGCCGAGTTTGTCGGTCACGGTCGCGCCCTCGAACTCCGGGCGGTCCCGGAGGTCGCGCTTCAGGTCCTCGACGAGCTTCATCGGCTCCTCTGTCATCTGAAAGCCCAGCCCCGCGTTGATCGTCGTCTCGGTCCGCGGGAAGTACCAGAGGTAGCCCGCGGCGCGTTCAGTGGGTTTGAACACGAGCGCGTCGTCCCACTCGACCGGCTCGGGCACCTCCACGATCTCGCGGTACGCCGAGCAGAACTGCGAGTACGAGACGTTGGTGTCGAAGCGGGTGCCGTCGAAGTCCGTCTTGTCCTGCAGCAGCGAGAGCGAGCCCGCGCCGTCGACGACGACGTCCGCCTCGTAGCCCACGGCCGTCCCGTCGCGCGTCGCCCGCAGGCCCGTGACGGTGCCGTCGTCGTCTTGGACGACGTCTTGAACGACCGTGTCGTAGTGGAACTCCGCTCCCGCGTCGCCTGCGCCTTCGATTATCAGCCGACCGTACTCCCAGCGATCGACGACCGCCAGTTCGCCGGGGACCGGGATTTCGAGGACCGTGTCCTCCTGGGGAATCTCGAATCGTCCGTGGTCGACGTCGGTGTTCGTGAAGGCGCCCTCGATCTGCGATTTCGGGATCGATTCGGGGAAGGAGTCCGCGCCCTTCAGCGCGTCTCCGCAGGCGATGTGGCCGGCTTCCGCGGCCGATTTCCGCTCGACGACGACGACATCGAGACCCTCGCGGGCGACGGTGGCCGCCGCGTAGCAGCCGGCCGTCCCCGCGCCGACGACGACGACGTCGTACTCGTGGGAGGTACTCATCGTTCCGTCTCTCGCGCGCGGGCGGAAAACTCTTTATCCCTCGGGCGGACCGCCCCCCTCTGTCGGCCCTGTCCCTCTCGATCGCCAGAGAACGGACGAACACTGACGTCGCGATGGCGCGCTCACGTCGGAATTATGTCGCTCCGTCGACCGCGGCCGCGACGATCGAGCGCACCTCGTCGACGAGCGCGTCGACCTCGTCGGCCTCGCCGTAGACGCGGACGTACGGTTCGGTCCCGGAGGGCCGGACCAGCGTCCACGAGCCGTCCGGAAACTCGAGGCGGACGCCGTACTCGGTATCGACGCTCGCGTCCGGGAACGCCGCCGGGAGCGTCGATTCGAGCCGCTCCATCGCGCCGGCCTTCCGATCGTCCGGGCAGTCGACGCTGAGCTTCCGGTAGGGCCGTTCTCGCACCGGCCCCCGCAGGCCGTCGAGCCCCTCGGCCGCGACGAGTCGCGTCAGGACGGCCGCGCTCGCGATGCCGTCTATCCAGCCGCCGTGCGGGATGTGGACGTGCTTCCACGGCTCGGCGGCGAAGACGACGTCGCCGCCAGCGGCCCGCGCGGACGCGATCCCCTCGTGCAGCGCGCCGAGTCGGACGCGTTCGACGCGCCCGCCGGCGTCCCGCACCCGCTCGTCGATCCGCCCGGAGGCGTTCGGCGTCGTCACGACGACGGGATCCGCCGCGTCGGATGCGCCGACGAAGTGCGACGCGAGGATCGCGACGACCGTGTCCTCGTGGAGAATCTCGCCCTCGCCGTCGACGACGACGATTCGGTCGGCGTCGCCGTCGTGAGCGATGCCGAAGTCGAACTCGCCGTCCCGGAGGAACGCCCGGAGGTCCGCGAGCGTCTCCGGCGTCGGCTTCGACCCCCGCCCGGGGAAGTGGCCGTCGACCTGCCCGTTGAGCGTGACGACGCGCGCGCCGAGTTCCCGGAGGACCCGCGGCGTCCCGAGCGCGGCCATCCCGTTCCCGCAGTCGACGGCGACGTCGAGGCCCTCAGCGCTCGCCCCGTACCGTCGGGCGTACGCGACGACTGCGTCTCGGTACGCCGAGCGGACGTCGACGTCCTCGGCGTCGCCCCACGCGTCCCACGCGACCGGCGAGCGCTCGTCTTCGACGCGCGCTTCCACGCGCCGCTCGCGCTCGCGAGCGAACTCCTCGCCGTCGACGAAGGCCTTGATCCCGTTGTCCGCCGGCGGGTTGTGCGACGCGGTAAGCATCACGCCGTATCGACCCACGGAAGCGTACGCGAGCGCCGGTGTCGGGAGCACGCCGGCCCGGCGAACGTCCGCGCCGGCGGATTCGATACCCGCTTCGACCGCGGCCGCGAGCGCCGGGCCGGTCGTCCGGCCGTCGCGGCCGACGACCACCGCCGCAGACTCGTCACCACGCTCCGATCCCCCCGACGACACCGCCTCGGTGCCGATCGCACGCCCCACCGCGACCGCGAGTTCCGGCGTCACCCGCGTCCGCGCCGACCCGCGGATTCCGGCGGTCCCGAAGAGTTCCATACGCTATCTGCCCAGCCGATCGCCTATAAAATCACGCTTGTTCGGACGGGTCGAGAGGCCGGGGAGGGGCCGAGTCGAAGCCGTCAGTATGTGGCGAGGGCGCCTTCGGGCGCCTCACTCCGGCGACGACGCCTTCGGAAGCGTGATACGCGCGACCGACCCCTCCGGGTCGTTGTCGACGATGCGGATCTCGCCGCCCGACTCGACGATCGCCGCCCGCGCGACCCACAGCCCGATCCCCTGGGAGTGAAACAGCGGTTTCTCCTCGCCCTGCTCGATGACCTCCCGCTCGATCTCGGGGATGCCGGAGCCGTTGTCCGCGATGTCCAGGTCGATCGTGTCGTCGACCTCCGACCGGATCGAGATCCATATCGTCGGCGTCTCGGCGTCGTTGTGAACGGTGGCGTTCTCGAACAGCTCGAAGATCCCAACGCCGAGCCGACTGTGCGCGCGGACGAACCGCGGTTCCGTCATCTCCTTGTGAACGACCACGTCGGGGTGCTCCGCCTCGATCGCCGCGATCTGCTCGTCGAGAAGTGCGTTCAAATTCACGGGGTGGACCGAGTCTGACCGCTCGAGGACGATCTCACGCAGGTGGTGGGACTTCTCGCTCAGGCGGATCAGATCCTCGACGTTGCGCTCGATGACCGAGATCGCCTCGGCTTCGGACGGGTCCGCGTCCGCTCCGAGAAGTCCGATGTATCCCTTCACGACGTTGCAGGAGTTTCGGAGGTTGTGGCGGAGGATCCGGTGCAGGACCGCCGTCTGTTGAAGCGTCCGCTCAAGCTGTGAGTTCCGCGCGGCGAGCTCTTCTTCCCGGCGGGAAACGAGCCCGTATATCAGCGTGGACGACACGGCGACGAACACCCACCCCTTACCGGTCTGCAGTTGGGTGTACAGCTCCCTGTCAGCCACGAGGATCGCCAAGAGGCGATCCGAGAACGCGATCCAGCCCCCGCTCGTGATCGCGTAGAGGACCGTGATGCCGAGCGCCGACAGCGTGGCGAGCTCGGGGCGGCTGACGGGCCTATTCATTCCGATTACTTTGTATATCGACAGTCATAAAACCGGAGCATCCGGGGAGCGGTAATTAATAATTTTCTATTAAGTATACGGGCCGGTCCAGTGGTCCCCTCGCGAGTGTCGTCACGTGGCCCATAGAAGCGGGAGGGGATTTAATATCGTCCTACTTACATCGCGTGTATGGGTGTTATAGATCGTCTCTCGGCGGTGCCGTCCCGGTTCACGCTCGGGGGGTTGGGAGCGAGCGAGATACTCCTGACGACGCTGTCGTCAGACTACCTGACGGACGCCGTGGTCCTCGTGGCAGAGTCGGACCTCGGCGGGCTGGTCGCCATGCTCGCGGGGATGCTGTTCTTCGGCTACACGGTGTTCGAGTTCCTCCCGGAGGTGTTTCCCGACGAGATCGATACGGTGACTGAGCGAGTCGAGTACCGGCTGCTCGCGGCGGTGTTCGTCGTCGTCAGCGCGAAGGTTATGGAAGGCTTCGTCGGCGGAGCCGTGGATCCGACGCAGTTGACGCTCACGCTCTTGGCCGTGGCGGTGATCGCGCTCGCGATCGGGGTCCTCTACGTGGCGGCCATCGCGTACGGGGGCGGGGTCGATCTCGCGGCCGTCTCCGAGGTGGCCTACGAGCGACTCGACGTCGCGGATCCGACCGAGCGCGAGTGGACGGCCGGAGCCGACGCCTTTCGGACGCGACTCAGACAGGTCGTCACTGCGGGCGTGTTCCTCGCGATGCCACTGCCGTTCCTCGCGATCGGCGTCCTGACGGGCGATATGCTCTATCCGATGCCGGAGGTACTCGCGGTGTCTTGGGTGTTTATCGGCGCCGTCGACTTCCGGTCCGATCGCACGCTTACCGAGCGCCTGCCGCACCACGAACACGCGGACGTCGAGGGGAGCACCTTCGATCTGGTCGTCAACACCGTGCGGTCGAAGAAGGGGCTCCCGGTGGTCTTGGTCGCCCTCATCGGCCTCAGCACGGCGGTTATTCTGCTCAGCGTCGTGAGCAGCGAGGGACTCCTGTTCGCACGGCTGGCGCTGTACAACATCACGAGAGACTCGCTGTTCGCGTGGTCGACACTCGGAATGCTCCTCGTTCTGTTCGCGTCTGCGACGTTCGCCCTGTGGTTCTGGGTGCGGACCATCCGCCGCGTCCCGTCGTATCTGCGGGCGTGGAACGCCGCATACGCCGATTCGCCGCCCACCATCGAGGAAAGCGTAGAGCCCGTAACGCGACCGATCGGCGCGCTACTCCCGTTCGCGGCGGCGATGATCCCCGCGATGGTGTACCTCCAGACGGTCAGATTCGAGTATTTCTTCGGCGTTCGCAACGCGGTGCTCACCCTCTACGGTATCGTCTGGCCGCTGTCGCTGCTGTTGCTCGTGTGGGCCGTCCACCGGACGCGACAGACCGACCCGCAGCCGCCGCTTTCGGAGGGCCGTGTCCTCCCGGTCGCCCTCCTCGTGGGGTGGAGTTGGTTCATCGTCCTCGCTCCCGTTATCGCGTTTTTCAATCGCGCTTCCGGGATGCGGTACCCGACGTCGGCCGGCGGGGTCGCCGTCATCGGGCTCATCCTCTTTATCACTGTCTTTCAGTTCGTGTACCCGGATCTAACCGCACGTGCAACGGACGCCTCCGGGTGGCGCGCCCACCAGCACCGCCTCGTGATGATCGGTGTCGGAGCCCTCTGTGCGGTCGGTGCGCTGATCGACGTCCTACCGGGGTACGGACTGCTGCTCGGGCTTCTCTCCGTACTATTCGTTATTGCCCCCGTGTGGGAGGTCACGGTCGGGAAACTGTTCTGACGACAGCTTCTTTCCGGTTCCCACACGTACCTCCGATCAATGAGTGAGGACCGAATCAACGCACACGTCTTCGTCAGCGGAACCGTCCAAGGCGTCTACTACCGCGCGTCGACGCGCGATGCGGCCGAAGAGCGCGACGTCGACGGGTGGGTCCGAAACCTAGACGACGGGCGCGTCGAGGCCGTCTTCGAGGGCCCCGAGTCGGCCGTCGAGGAGATGATCGAGTGGTGTCACACCGGCAGTCCGGCAGCCTCCGTCGAGAGCGTCGAGGCGGAGTACGGGGAGCCGACCGGCGAGTCGGGTTTCCGTATTCGGTACTGAGCCGGAGCGTAAGAGACGACGCGACGAGGCGCTCCGCGACGGATCGGGTGCGCCGGTCACGCCGCCGATAATGATTGTTCTCGTCTCGTACCGGTGCGCGCCGCCAACGGGGTGGACGCTCACCGGTAACAAGTGAGAACAATCATTATGAGTCGTCCTCGCGGACGAGCGAGTCGATGCTCCCGCGGATCGCCCGCACGAGGATCTCGGCCATCGCGGTGTCCGCAGACCAGATTGCCGTCTCCTCGGCGGGGTCCGACGGCGAGACGGCGGACAGCAGGACAGCCCGGTCGTCGACGAGTAGCACCCGGCCGGTGTAATCCATCATCTGCGACTCCAGCGGTGCGGCGACGTCGACGCCGTCGACGGTGTCGAACGTCTCTCTGACCGTCGGGTCCTCGCTGATGACGCGTATCGCGACACCGACGTCGCGTCGGTCCGCCAGCGTCGAGAGGAGGTCGTCGGGAACGTACTCGGGTGCGGGCACGCCGAGGAGCACGGTGTCGGTCGCCTGTCGCAGGAGTTCGACCACCCGGCTGTTCACTGGTTCGCGTCCCCGGACGGTCCAGACGTCATCTCGCGTCTCCCGCTCAACCTGAGCGTGCCGCTGCGCCTCGAGGAACGAGAACGCCCGATCGGCCTCGGCGGTCAGTCGCTCCGCGAGCTGTCGGCGGGCCGTATCGAGTCCCACCGGCCGGTATCGCTTCGGCGTCGACTGTTGGAGCTCGACGAGTCCGATGTCTGCGAGTTCGTCTGCCGCCCCGTACACCTGCGAACGGGGCACGTCGGTCTCCTCGTGGATCTGCTTGGCCGTACCGACGCCGAGCCGCTGGAGCGCGACGAACACCTTGGCGGCGTAGTTCGACAGCCCGAGACGTTCGAGCGACTCGACGGCGTCGTGCTCGGACAGGTCGCCGTCGTCCGCGGGAGTCATGGGCGTCCCCCCTCGTCGGCCGTGTCCGTCGCCGCCGCGAACGGACGACCGCCGTCCGCTGCGTGGCCCGAACCGGAGCCCGGACCGGTGTCCGCGCCGGGATTCGGCCCCATCGGGACGCCCGGGTCGTCGTTGACGATCCGATCCCAGACGACGAGCGCCGACGGGAGGACCAAGAGCGACGCGAGGAAGGAGTAGACGATCGAGATGGCGGTAAGCACGCCGAACTGCCCGAGCACCGAGAGGACGGCGAGCACGAGGACGCCGATGCCGAACGCGGTCGTCGCCATGCTACCGAGGAGAGCCCCGCCGGTGCCGATGACGGTCCGCCTCAGCGCGGGCACCAGCGCGCGTTCGCGGCGCTCGTCGACGAAGCGGTGGACCACGTGGACCGAGTAGTCGATCCCCAGCCCGATCGTGAGCGAGAGGATCGTCGCCGTGAACGCGTTGAAGGAGATCCCGAGCAGGCGCATCGTGCCCGCGACCGACGCCACGGCGACGACGATCGGCATCAGGTTCGCGATGCCCAGAGAGGGAAGCCCTTCCAGCAGCCAGTAGATGAACACCAAGAACACCACGGTCAGCCCGAGCGCGAGCGCGAGACTCGTGATCGCGGACTCGAAGATGAGATCGGAGACCTCTTGGAAGACGACGATATCGCCCGTCGGGGTCGCATCGTACCTGAACCGGTCTGCGACCTCCTGCCCGGCCGCGGTCGCCTCGCTGTCTGAGGCGTCGGCGGAGACGGAGTACACGACCCGGGCGCTCCGGTGATCGTCGGCGAGGTACTGCGAGGCGCGGTCGCCCGCGGTCGAGGCCGCCAACTCGCGGTAGATCGTGTCCAGATTGTCGTCCGGAACCCCGTTGTCGTTCCGGTCGTTGCGCTCGACGAGCGCGGCGAACTCGGGGTCTTGGTCGGCCTGATCCTGAATGATCGTCACGATGCTCGTCGACTCGGCCCGGCGGTCACCGTCGTCGACGAACGCCGAGGGCGGGTTCTCGCCCGCGCGGTGGATCTGTTCGAGCGCGGCGTCGTTCTCCATTCGCCCCTCGACGTATATGGTGACAGATCCCCCCTGCGTGGTGGTGAACTTGTCCTCGAGGAAGTTCAGCGTCCCGACGACGCCGTAGTCGCTCGGCGCGAACGGCTCCGGCAGCGACTTCAAAAGCGGCGACACCTCCTCGGGCGGGAGGAAGTCCTCCTGGGTGAACGAGGTGTCGACGCCGGTCGCATAGCCCGCCGCTCCAGCGCTGAAAAGCAGCGCGAGGACGAGCATCAGCGCCGGCGCCTTCCGGGCGATCAGCACGCCGACGGCGAGGACTTCTCCGAGCTTCGAGCCCTCCTCGCCGAGCGGTCGCTGGCTGAACGTCGGGATCGGCCAGTCGTCGCGGCGACGGTCGAGCCACACCTTCGCGGCGGGCAGGAAGATGCCGAAGATGAGGAACGTGAAGATGATCCCGACGCCGGCGACGACGCCGAAATCCCGGATCGGCGGGAGGTCCGAGGCGAGATTCGAGAAGAAGCCGATGACGGTCGTGCCGGTGACGATGAAAAAGGCGACTAACAGCTGGTCCGTCGCCTTCTGCATCGCCGACTCGATGTCGAGGCCGGTCGCGCGGTCCTCCCGGTAGCGGTTGATCGCGTGGATCCCGAAGTCGATCCCGACCGCGAGCAGCAGCGGCGGGACCGAGATCATGATCTGGTTGAACGGAAGGCCCGCGAGGCCGAGGAATCCGAACGTCCAGATCACGGCCATCCCGAGCGAGACGACGCCGAGGAGGAGATCGAGGAGGTCGCGGTAGGCGACCACGAGAAAGCCCACGATGAGGAGGACCGCGGCGGGCGTGACGATGAGCAGCGAGTCGGTGATGACGGTCCCGAACTCGTCGGCGATGATACCGCTGCCGAAGACGGTGATGTCGGTGTCGAGTTCGGCGTCGATGATCCGCTGGGCGTCGTTCTGAATCGGCGTCAGGGGACTGTCGCCGGACTGTCCCGCGGTTCCGCCGCCGGCCCCGCCGGGTAGATCGTGCTGAACGACGCCGATCGTCGCCGACGCCGACGCGGACTTGGCGTTGAAATCGTTACTCACGGTGCCGGTGAGCGCGGGGTTGTCCGCGTTCTGACGGACTGCGCGGCGGACGTCGCCTTCGGTCGCGCGCTCGAGCGTCGTGATCTGCCGTTCGAGCGTCGTCGCCTCCGGATCGATCGTCTGCGCGACGAACGCCGCCGCCGAGGACGTGCTGGAGACGTACATATCGTCTCGCTCTTCGAGCGCCCGCTGGGCTCTGAGCATCGCGAGCATCGACTGCTTCGAGAGGACGTTGCGGTCGCGTTGGACCAGCTGCGTGCTGCCCGCGTCGTCGCCAAACACCGGGAGGAACTCGTTTTCGATCCGTTCGAGCGCGTTCGACGCCGGGATGTCCTCGGCGAACTGCTGGGTCCCCGCCTCCGTGGAGACGTTGCCGAGGCCGGCGGTGAACACCACCGTCACGAGCAGGAACGCCAGCATCACCTTCTTCGGGCGGTTGACGATGTTGTCGTCCGCCCAGTCGACGAAGCGCTGATAGTCGAGCCGCATCTGTCAGCCCTGTCGGCGGTAGTACAGGTACCCGCCGCCGAGAAGCGCCACGGCGGCGACGACGACGATCGGAACGATCGGGAGGCCGCCGTTGGCGTCGACCGTGACGTCGACAGGGATCTGGTAGGTGTCGGAGATGACCGTGTCGCCGTCGTCGTCGTCGTACTGGAAGTCCATCTTCACCGGGTACGTCTTGGCCGCCGCGTCGCTCCCCGCGCTCAACTGGAAGACGATCTCTCTGGACTCCCCGGGATCGAGGCGGTCGACGAACGCCTCGTCGTCGGAGGTCGAAAGCGGCGCGTCGGTGTAGATCTTCGCGGAGATGTCCGAGACGGGGTACTCGCGCGTGTTCGTCACGGTGAGTCTGAACTCGCCGCCCGACCCGGCGGTGAACGTTCCGTTGACGGGCTGGACGTCGAACTCGTCGGACTTCGGGCCCACGTCGACGCGCGTGGGCAGCGCGTTCGACGATCGGGCCGTGTCGTCCTGGTCCCAGTAGTTGACGCCGAGGTCGAACTGGCGGGGACCCGCCTGTGCGCTGCTCGTGACCTCGACATCGAAGGCGAATCCCGCGGACTCACCCGGGTCGAGCGATCCCACGGCGACGGACGTCTCGACGGGCGTGACGGTCGGTCCGGGGTCCTCGAAGACGACGACGGCGTTCTCGGCCGGCTGCGGGCCGGTGTTCGTGACCGTCCCCGAGAGCGTGTTCGTCTCGCCGACTCTGAGTGAGCTCTCCACCTCGGAGACGGAAAACGTCATCTCCGGGAGCGCCCGCATCGGGACGGTGATCGAGGGGCTCGAACCGGCGGTCCCGTCCGGCCGCTCGAAGTCGACCTGCGCGTCGAGCGAGTAGTTGCCGACTCGCGACGTCTCCGTGAGCGTCGTGTCGAACTCGAACGTCCGGTTCTCGCCCGTCGCCCACGAGTCGACGAACCGCGCCGTCGACTGCTCGGCGCCGAGCGAGACGCCCGGACTCGACGACGAGAGCGCGACCGTCGAATCGCGCGCGGCGGTGCTGCCGACGTTCCGCATCGTGACCTCGAGCGTTCCCTGCCCGTTCACGGTCGCGGTCGAGTCGGTGTCGACCACGGAGAACTGCGGTCCCGGTTTGACCCGCACGGTGACGTACTCCGTCGTTCGGCGTTCGACCGCCGATCCGGCACCGTTCTCGTACTCGTAGGTGAGCGAAAGCGGGATCCGGTAGGCTCCGCTCGAGACACCGGCCGGGACGTCCACCTGCAGCGTCAGGTCCGCCGGAACGCCGTCCGGCAGTTCGGACACGAACAGCTCGTTGGTCTCGACGTCGATCGGGCCCGTATCACGGGGGCGGATACGGACGCTCGTCGCCGTGCGGACGTCGTCGTCGGGGCCGTCCGGGTCGTTGATCAACTGGAACGAGACTTCGTTGACGCCGCCGGGTTGGAGCGTGGGGTTCGGCGTGACGGTTCGGAGGTCGGGGTTGGACGTGAGTCCGACGACGGGGACCGCCGACACGAGAAGCGATGCAACGATCAGGACGACGAATACCGTGCGTTTCATGGGTGGGGACCGGTTCCTGCCGTCGATCGAGTCCGCGGCAAACGGCCGATGGAGCGCGCGGACAGCGGGTCGATCGACGGTCGATACGTCGATGATCGGTCGGGACCCATATAAGGTGTTGTAAATTTCTACAAACAGTAATCGGGTTCCCGGCGTCGGCTCCAGCAACCACCAGTCACCGGTCCGTGAGCGTGAATACCCCCTCGGCAGTCAGTACGACGCTCCGCCGACGGGCCGATCGACGCGGTGGCGACGGTCGGTAACGTCGCTGTCACCCGGTGACGTCGATGTCGGGAAAACGATATATTAGTTCGTCTCGAAACCAACTAACGAGATGATATCAGATATCTCAATGACGGTGCTGCAGATCGAAGCGGGATCGACCGGAATCGCGTTCCTCGCGGGACGAGTCCTCTTCGGGGCCGTCTTGGCGTTCATGGGGCTGAACCACTTTATGAACGCCGAGGGAATGGCCGGGTACGCGGAAGCGAAGGGCGTTCCCGCGGCCCGCTTTTCGGTCGTGTTCTCCGGGGGGATGCTCCTGTTCGGTGGCCTCGGTATCGCGCTCGGCGCGTTCCCGGCGCTCGCCGCCGGAGCAGTCGCGCTGTTCCTCGTGGTTTCGACCCCGGCGATGCACGACTTCTGGGCCGTGCCCGAGGACCAACAGCAAGCGGAGATGACGAACTTCCTGAAGAACGTCGCGCTCCTCGGCGGGGCGCTCGTCTTTCTCGCGCTCTCGGGAACGGCGTGGCCGTACGCAGTCGGCCTCGGAGTATAAGCTATCGAACACAATTAGTGAATTTATTAGATAGTATAGAATATCGATAATTAAATTCAGATATCCGAAAATAAACCGATTTTGAGCCTCTAAACAAGGCCACCTATATATTTTCTATTTTTTATTTCTACCATATACTATACATTTTTACATTTCCATCAAGATCGTCGTGGGCTATGAGCAGTTTTCATATCGACCCCCGAGTTTCTCGATCTGTAAGCGAAAGGGAACGTCTACTTCGATATATGGGAAATGACTCAGTGGACATTCACCGGACGAGCGACACAAACGTTATATATCGTCTCGTGGGAATACGCGGCTATGGAGCAGCCCCAGCCCCCCAACCGAACCATCAAATCCGCGGTTCGGGCCTTCGCCATCGTGGAGGCGGTCCAGCGAATGGGCTCTGCGACCTTCACCGAACTCTCCGAGGAGTTCGACGTCTCCGACAGCACGCTGTACGATTATCTCGAAACGCTCACGTATCAGGGGTACCTGGCGAACGACGACGGAAAGTACCGACTGACGCTTCGATTTTTCGACCTCGGCGTGTCGGCGCGGGATCGGTTTCCCGTGTACGAGAAGGCGCGGTCGGCGCTGAAGAAGACCGCCGAGGAGAGCGGAGCCGCGGTCTGGTTGATGGTCGAAGAGGCCGGGAAAGTGGTCTATCTCGACAGGGAGATGGGCGATCAGTCCATCGAAACTCACGAGCGGCTCGGAAAGCACGAGTACATGCACTGTATGGCCTCGGGCAAAGCGATGCTGGCGTTCTCGCCCGCAGAGCACGTCGAGAACGTCGTCGATCGGTACGGGCTCCCCGAGCGCACGCACGAGTCGATCACGACGATGGCGGAGCTCACCGACGAACTCGAAACGATCCGCGAGCAGGGGTACGCGATCAACGAGCACGAGACGGCGGAGGGCGTTTCCGCCGTCGCCGCGCCGATCACGGCCAACGGTCGGGTCTACGGCGCGGTCGCGATCGCCGAGCCCGTCGCGAAGGTCCGTAACGAGGCGCGGCGCCGGAAGTTGATCGAGTGGGTCACGACGGCGTCCAACGAAATCGAACTCAAACTGACGTACGAGTAGGCCGAACAGACACCGTCGCGTGTCGACCGAGACGTTTTCATAACAGGAGTACGGATGTTAGATGAGGACGGGGAGACGCGTCTAATTTCGATATATACGAAGTCCGAGGTTCGTGATTCGATGCGATGAACCGCGCTGTTTGGTATGCACTCACACGCAAATGAGTCACTGATTGCCGGTTGACCGCGTCGAATGAGCGATTGCCGAAATGAGGCGGTTTCGCGTATACGAACATTAATTTCCCCTATACCGAAATGGTTCGGTATTCGCGTGGAAGAACTCACGTCCGGCGGGACGCGGGAAACGGTCTATCGCGACGGACCAATTACCGAAACGGACCTATGACAGACTGAATGCGGACTCCGATACCAAAGAATATATAATGTATAACATCCACATTCCGAATATGGAATCCTCGATACGGAGATTGGACTCCAACCTAGAAGTGCCCGAGGAGGCCGCCGACGTGGAAGTAATCGACTTGGACTTCCACGTGAACCCCTTAGAGGAAGAGCTCCGCCCCTACGTCGAAGACGATCGCGCGCTCGATCGCCTCTCGACGGAGTTCGGGATGTGGCCGATGCCCGACAAGTGGGATGCGGCGTACGCGATCTCGGAGGGTACGGAGGGACTGTTCACGCAGGGTCGAGCCGAGTACGCGGAGGACGTCCGGGAGGCCTGCGAGAAGTTCTCCATCGACATGCCGATCGTCAACGCCGGCCTCAATATGCTGCCCCAGCAGCACCACCCGGTGCTGAAGAACGCCGTGCTGGAGGCCGGGAACTCGTACATGCTCGATCACTTCGTCGACGAGGGAATGCCCACGGCGCTGTCGATCGCGAAGTGGGACATCGATCACGCGCTCAAGGAACTCGACCGGTGGGGCGACGAAGACAACGTCGTCGCGGCCTACAGCTGGTTCGATCCGCGACGCCCGTGGGGCATCGAGGAGTTCGATCCGGTGTTCGAGAAACTGGAATCGCTCGGCCTCCCGCTGCTGCTCCACGGGTCGCTCGCGTTCTGGCCGCAGCACTCCTACGTCGGCGACGAGATGCTGACCTGGACGGAGGTGCTCGGCTTCGACTGGCCGATGCACGGGATGGTGAACACGGTCAACATGATTATGCGCGGGGTCTTCGACCGGTACCCCGACCTGAACGTCGTGTTCCAAGAGGCCGGCCACTGGTGGCTCCCGTTCGCCCGCTACCGGATGGACGAGTTCTACGAGATGCACCCCGAGGACATCCAGATCACGCCGCGGAAGTTCGAGGACGAGGAGCACTACCTCAATCGCCCCCCGAGTGAGTACCTGCGTGACAACATCTACGTCTGTACGCAGCCGTTCGCGCTGCCGCGCCGTGCGGGCGAGGCAAAGAGTATGCTGGACACCAGTATGGCCCGAGACACGTTCATGTACTCCTCCGACTGGCCGCACCAGACGCTCGATCCGCCGACGTGGTTCTTCACCAGCCGGGCCTTCACCGACGACGAGGAGCTCCGGGACAACATCCTGCACCAGAACGCGCGAGACATCCTTCGACTCTGACCATGCCTGAAGAGACACCAATCGACGACGATTACACCAAGGTGGCGACTGTCGACGAGATCGAAGCCGGACGCGGAATCGCAGTCGACGTGGACGGGATCGAAATCGCGATATTCAACGCCGACGGGGAGTTCTACGCGATCAGTAACCGCTGTTCGCACCAGAACGCCCCGATGTGCAAGGCCGGCGAGAAGAAGATCAACGCCGACCACACGTGGACGGAATCGCGCGGCGGCGTCAACGCGGAGGCGTGCACCGTCTCCTGCCCGTGGCACCTCTGGGAGTGGGACCTCGAGACCGGGAAGAACGAGGCGTCCGGCCAGCGGATCGCGACGTTCGACGTCGCCGTCCGCGAGGACGACATCTTCGTTCAGATCTGAACGGCCCGCCGCTCCGGCACCGGGACGTTTAACCTCGCGTCGCTCTCGCCTATGGGTATGAAAGCCACCGCGAAAGCCCACCCGATTCAGGGACTGATCAAGTACCACGGGATGCGAGACGAGGCGCGCCGCCTCCCCTATCACGACAGCATCAGCGTCTGCACCGCCCCGAGCCGGACGACGACGACTGTCGAATTCCGACCGGACGCGCCGGAGGACATCTACGTACTCGGCGACGAGCGGATCGAGGGCCGCGGCGCAGAGCGCATCGACGCCGTCGTCGAACACGTCCGGGAACTCGCGGGGATCGACCACGCGGTGCGCCTCGAGTCGGAGAACTCCTTCCCCTCGAACATCGGGTTCGGCTCCTCGTCGTCGGGGTTCGCCGCGGCCGCGATGGCGCTCGCGGAAGCCGCGGGGCTCGAGCTGACGCGCCCGGAGGTTTCGACGATCGCCCGCCGGGGCTCGTCGTCTGCCGCGCGGGCAGTCACCGGCGCGTTCTCCCAGCTGTATTCGGGGATGAACGACACCGATTGCCGCTCCGAGCGGATCGAGACCGACCTCGAAGACGAACTCCGGGTCGTCGCCGCGCACGTTCCCGCGTACAAAGAGACCGAACAGGCGCACCGGGAAGCGGCCGAGAGCCACATGTTCCAAGCGCGGTTGGCGCACGTCCACCACCAGATCGACGCGATGCGGGACGCGCTCTATGCGGACGACTTCGATCGGGCGTTCGAGCTCGCAGAGCACGACTCGCTGTCGCTGACTGCGGCGACGATGACCGGCCCCGCCGGCTGGGTCTACTGGCAGCCGGACACCATCGCCGTTTTCAACGCGGTCCGGAAACTGCGTGACGAGCGGGGGATACCCGTCTACTTCTCGACGGATACCGGCGCGAGTGTCTACGTTAACACGACCGCCGAACACGTCGAGACCGTCGAGTCGGCTGTGGCCGACGTCGGCGTCGACACCGACGTTTGGGAGGTCGGCGGCCCGGCGGAAATCCTGTCGGCGTCGCGGTCGCTGTTCTGAGCCGCCGAGCAGAGGTACGGGAGCATATCTCGGCCATCGGTTCCCGCCTGTCCAGCGGGGGTTCGTCGACAAAAACATCATTTGAAAATACAGTTAGTCAGAAATATAGTTCTTCGATCTGCTACTTCGGTCCGCCGTTCACATCGGGATCGAAACCTCCAGCGTCAAACGCAGCTTCCACG
The DNA here is from genome assembly GCF_052545375.1 of Halobellus sp. GM3. NCBI lineage: Archaea > Methanobacteriati > Methanobacteriota > Halobacteria > Halobacteriales > Haloferacaceae > Halobellus > Halobellus sp. GM3. Next base: position 249,713 of record NZ_JBQWLT010000005.1, read on the forward strand.
CCGGTTCTGGACCCGAAGCGTCTCTCGTCGATCGAACCCAGCGAAACAGCGCCTATCGCTCCGTATCGACCTCCACGAGGGACGTCTTGTACTCCGAAAGTTCGATCGCAGACTTCGACACCGGCGTCGGGTCGATCCGGACCTTGAGTCGAGATCGAACGCTTTCGACCGCTTCATCGACGATATCGCTCGGATCACGGTTCGATCCGGGGTCCATCACGATGGTCACGGGTATCGGCGACTCGAAGTGAACAGTACCCTCCGAAGGGATCTTCACTCGCGCGTACGGGAGGGCACCGTCGATTCCGGAAATAACGTCTCGAATCGCTGATGGGAACACGTTCATCCCTTTGTAGATGAGCATCTCGTCGACGCGGCCGATACACTGCATCCGCGGCGATGTCCGCCCGCACGAACAGGTCGTCCCGGTCACGCGGACGTAATCGCCCGACCGGTATCGTAGCAGGGGGGTCGCTTCCCGCCCCAACGGCGTGTAGACGAGTTCGCCTTCGGCTCCCCGCTCGAACGGGAGCACGGTCTCTGTATCCGGATCGAGTAATTCCACGTGAGCGTGCCCCTGCGCGCAGTAGTGCATCCCGTCCTCCGCCTCGCACTCCGCCCACATACACCCGATCACGTCGCCGAGGCCCATCAGTTCACGGACGAGGGTGGCGTCCCAAGCCTCATAGAGCGTCTCACGGATCTCGGGGGTGGCGATCCCCGGGCCACCGCCCCCGATCAGCTTGATCGCCGGCAGCTCGTCGACACCGCGATCGAGAATCTCGGGAGCGCGCTCGGTGAGGTACCGGAGGTGTGAGGTCGTCGTGAAGAGAACCGGTGCGTGGAGGTCGGTGAGGGCGGACAGCAGTCGTTCCGTAGACCCGCCACCGGCTGGGACGACATTCGCCCCCAAGCGCGTCATCGCCTCGAAGTACGGTGTCCCCCCGGGAACCATCGTCTGTCCGACGCCGAAGATCACCGTCTCCTCGGGACGGATGCCGGTGGCGTGGAAACAGCGCTGTATCACCGTGTTCCAGTGCTCACGGTCGCCTGCGGTCAACCCGAAGTAGGTCGGCTTGCCGGTCGTCCCCGACGAGGAGATCGTTCGGCTCAGCGCCTCAGTCGGCACGGCCTGATGGCTCCCGAGAGGCTGTTCAGGCGATGTGTCGACCTGATTTCGCCGTTCGTCGTCCTTCGTCGTAAAGGGGATCTCTCGGAACCCCGACAGCGTGGTGATCGCGGTCGGGTCGATTCCCCACTCGTCGAACTTCGCTCGGTAGTACTCGGAGTTCTCGGCGAGGTACGCGAGCTGCTCAGTCAGTAGCGACTCGTGGCGCGCCACGACCTCGTCCCACGGCTCCGTTTCGATCTGATCGTATGGTTCGGTCATAAATGATAGCCCCGATGGTTACATCCGTAGCACGGGACCTTCCTTCTCCGCGTCGGGCCAGCTACCGTAGTGATCGAGGATCTCTTCGGGCGGTCGCTTGTCCGACCACTCTTTTTGGAACTCGTCGAACGGCACCGCCTCTTCGAGACGCTGTTCGCGGTATCGTTCGCGACGCTCGGCCGTCGCCGCCTCGTCGACGGTCAGCGACTCCTCGTCGTATTCGATCTCGTAGATGTTCTCGGCCGCCCAGTGCGAGACGCGGTCCGCTTCGATGTCCTCCATCACGGCCTCGGGATCGCGTTCGAGGGCGTCGCCGTACCCGCACCCGCCCCCGGAGTGACCGACGAACAGGTCCCCGTTCTGGTAGGGCTTCGATTCCCGGACGTGGTTCGTGACGTTGTAGTCCCCGTCGAGCGGCTGTTCCTGTAGGAGTTCGATGAGGTCGTCGGGGACGTACTCCCCGTTTGCCATCCGCTCTTTCAGATCCGAATCCGTGATCGTGATCCCCGGGATCGTGCGGGGTGGATACCCGCCGAAGAGCCCCTGTCCGGTCACGAGCTTCGAGTTGTGACAGATCGACAGCCACTCCACCGCCGGCACGTGGTGCTGCATATAGGCCAGTTGCATTCCGATCCCGCCGCGGTGCTTACCGTGGCCACAGGAATCGGTCCCGTGCCGGAAGTACTGGTGGGTGAACGGGTACTCGTTCTCGACGAACTCCATGTTCGAGGCGTGACCGAACGGGCACCACGGGAAGATCGCCTCGTCCTCGCCGTCCCGACGGGCCTGCCCGCCGGTGCCGTCGGTGTTGAGCGCGTGCGACATCAGGTCGGCGACCGGCTCACCGTGCTGGCTGATCGCGCCGAACGCGTATCCCGCACCGGTGTTGGCCATCGGAGCCGTGACGTGCTCGTTCTCCGTCTCGTCGTCGTACATCGACCGCGAGAACAGCGTCGTGGTCGAATCCATCACCACTTGGTTAACCATCACGGCCTGAACAGTGGCCGCCTCGGCGTCCGGATAGAGGATCGAACCCTTCGGGATCTCGAAGTCTATCAGGTCGTAGGTCCCGTTGCTCTTCGGGAGGTCGTGGAAGGGAACGCTGAAGAGATAGTTCGCCGTGTGCGCGATCGATGCGACCGGTTGGGAGTTGAACGAACCGTCGTTTTCCGGCGACGTCCCGGTGTAATCGATCGATATCTCCGGGCCCTCCTTCTCCATCGTGGCGTTGAGTCGCCAGAGCCCATCCTCGTAGCCGACGGAGTCGGCGAAGTGGACCGTACGGAAGGTCCCGTCGTTCCAAGAGTCGACCCGTTTTTTCGCCCCTTCGCGGGACTCCTTGATGTTGCGTCGGATGAGGCCCTTGAAGAAGTCGGCCCCCCGCTTGTCGATGATGAGCTCCTTCACCCGGCGTCTGACCCGGTCACAGGTCGTCAGGCGAGCGCGGAGGTCGATCTCGTGCATCCGGGGCGCTCGCGAGATGAAGTTCTTCTGCATCTCGACCATATCGCTTTTGAGCTGGTAGTTCTCACCGATCTTGATCGGCGAGAGCTTCATCCCCTCATCGTGTCGGGTCCGAGCGGAGATCGGCATACCACCGGGCTCGATCGCGCCGGTCTCGGTCGTGTGTACCGCGGCCGAGACCCACGCCATAATCTCGCCCTCGTCGAATATGGGCATAAACGCGATCTGGTCGGGGTTGTGGATACCGCCGTAGAGCGCGTCGTTCGCATAGAAGACGTCACCCGGCTCGACGCCGACCGTCTCGTCGTCGGCGAAGTTGTTGATGACGTACTTCAGCGGCGGGATCCCCGTGACGACGTGGAGATACGCTCCCGCCGCCGAGTCGATGAGGTCGCCGTCCGGCGTGTAGATGGCAACCGCGAGGTCGCGGGCGGCGATGAACTGCGAGACGCCCGAGCGCACGAACACCTCGATCCCCTCATCGAGGATCAGCCGCAGGCGCTCGGAGTAGATCTCGTAGTCGCCGTGGTCGAGTTCGTCCATACAGGCCAGTTCCTCAGCCGACGGCTCTTCGAGGTCGAGCCAGTCGATCAGTTGGTCGCGATTGACAGTCATTGGGTCTCTCCAGTGGGTGCTTGGGTGGTCGAGCCGGCGTCGGTGCCGGCCGTCTGTTCGAGGATGCCGTTGCGATAGGTATCGAGGCGATACGTCCACCCCGCGGGGACAGCGGTCGTGGTGTAGTCGGCGTCGACGACCGCCGGACCGTCGATCGCCATTCCGGGGCGGAGGTCGTCGTAATCAAAGACCGCGGTCGAGCGGTATTGATCGGCTTCAGCCCACAGGATCTCCCGCTCCCCGTTGCGCGCCGGTTCCGGCGACGACTCTTCGACCGGTTCGGTCGGCAGGTCGATGTCGGGGCTGTCGACGCGTGCCTTCAGCGCGAAGTTCTCCACGGTGATGCCGTGTTCGGGCGTCACCGAGTACGAGGAGAACCGCTCGGTGTACTGTTCGATGAAGTGCTCACAGATCGCCTCGACGTCGGATTCGTCGTGGACTTCGAGCCGGGGCGAGCCGACCCGGGCGACGTGGATCTGTCCGCCGAACCGCATATCGAGTTCAAGCTCGTACGTGATGTCGTCGGGATCGTACCCCTCGCTCTCGATATCGCGTCGTCCCTTCGCTTTCAGGTCGTCGACGACGCCGTTGAATTCGTCGTAGTCGACGTCGTACGTGGGCTCTTCGCCCGAGTCGCGGAGGAACATCGACCGGGACTGCTCGTAGATGTGCAGCGTGTCCATCGTGGCCGAGCCCATCGCACAGAACACCGGCGAGTACGGCGTGGTGACGACGGTGTCGATATCGAGATACGACGAGAACGACGCCGCGTGCAGCGGGCCCGCACCGCCGAAGCTGTAGAGAATGAACTCCCGCGGGTCGTGGCCGCGGAGCATCGTCTCCTTTCGGACCGTATTCCCCATGTTTCCGTCGGCGATCCGGCGGATGTTCCGTGCGGCCTCGGTGACCGACATCCCGGCGGGATCGGCGACGTGGGTCTCGATCGCCTCCTCGGCGCGGTCCACGCTGAGACTCTGATTGCCCGCGTAGAACTTTTCGGGGTCGATGAACCCGAGCACGACGTCGGCGTCGGTGACTGTCGGCTCGGTTCCGCCGCGGTTGTAACAGGCCGGTCCGGGATCCGCGCCGGCGCTCTCGGGACCGACTTCGAGCCGGCCGCCGAGCTCGTCGTTGACCGACGCAATCGATCCCCCGCCCGCGCCGATCGATTTCGACTCGATCATCGTGCCCGAGACCCGCCACCGGTCGATGATCGGCTCGAACTCGTAGGACTGAACCCCGCCGCCGGTGAGGATGCCGATATCGAAGCTCGTTCCGCCCATGTCAGTCACGACGGCCTTCTCGTAATCGAGCACGTCACAGAGGAACTCGCCGCCTTTGAGTCCCGCGACCGGGCCGCCGTTGAACGTCTCGACGGCGGTCGTCTTGTAGGATTCGGCCATCCCGCCGGTGTTGTGCAACATCTGGACGTCGCCCTCGTAGCCGAACGCCTCCAGTCGTTCCTTGATATCGGCGATGTGCTCCTGCATCAGCTCCGAGAGGTACGCATCGAGCAGCGTCGTGTTCGTCCGTTCGTACTCCTGTTTGGTCGGCATCACCTCCGAAGAGAGGAACACGGGGATGCTTCCGAGGTACGAGGGCGGGTACTCCTCGCGGACGAGTTCGCGGATCCGCTGTTCGTGATCGGGGTACTCGTAGGACCACAGCAGGTTGACCACGATCGCCCGCGCGCCCCGGTCGACGAGGTCCCGAATCTGTTCGCGGGCGTGGTCCTCATCAAGCGGGCGCAACACGGTCCCCTCGCTGTCGACGCGTTCGCGGATCCCGTTCGTTCGGGCGTCGGGGACGAGGTACTCCGGCTTCTTCGCGTCGGAGATGTTGCGTTGTTCGCTATCGGTGAGCCCGTCCGCCCATCGCGGCCCGCGGCCGATCTGCGGGTAGTCCTGCACGCCCGCGGTGGTGAGCAACCCGAGTTTTGGGCCCTTCCGTTCGATCAGCCGGTTCATCGCCGTCGTCGTGGAGTACCGAATGGAGTCCACGTCGGAGATGAGGTCCTCGAGGCCGACGTCGAGTTGGGCCGCGCACTTTCGGATCCCCTGGAAGAAGCACTCCGACATATCGTGCTCCGTCGTCGGCGTCTTCGCCGAGACGGCCTCGCCGTCGTGCAGCGTGAAACAGTCAGTGAACGTCCCACCCGCGTCGATGTTGATCCGCGTCGTCATTGTGACCCCTCGTGGCGCTCGATCAGTTTGTCGATGTCCAGTTCAGTGTCGTGGGTGATCGGATGGCCCGGCGGGAGATATTCGTTCTCGATCATCGTCCCGCAGCCGGGGCAGTAGAACTCCACGATTCGAACCCAGTCTGGGTCCGGTGCGAACGAGTACTCCTCGTTCTCGATCAACGGGCGATGCACCTCGTGTGGGTGTCGTTCGCGGACCAGACACCCGCGTTTGTAGTTCTCTTCTGCCGGTGCGATGGTCTCGGAACACTCCGTGCAAGTCCACGTCCGGTCCTCGAGATCGATCTCTAGGTATTCGGTGATTCGTTTTGTCGCGCTCATCTGTAGGCACTCCGTCGGTCGGTTGAGTCGGTCCAGTCGGTCGGTTCGATGGGTCTGCTTCGGTCAGTCGTGTCGTATGTGTCAGTGTACCGTGTCATATTACCTCCAGTACGTCTCATAGCGCCGCCTTCACCCCTCGAGAGACGGCTTGGAGCTTGCTCGGATGGATCGTCGGTGGAATCTCCGTTCCGCTCGCCGGAAACACCGAGGTCGGCGCGGTAGCGAACTGCGATTCGACCGTCGATTCGATTTCGTCAGTCGACTCCGAGAGCAGTTCGGGAGTGATTCCCCCGCCGACGCGAACGGCGGGGAAGCGATCGGCCAGCGACGCCGGATCGGCGCTGTCTACGAGCACCCCGTCTATCGGGCATCGATCGACGATTTCGGCGGCGACATCGACATCGAACCCTTGGGGAACGAACATCACGGGAACGCCGAAGAACTCGGCGATGTTCCCGAGCATCTCCAGCGCCGCGACGTCCGCCTCGATGACAGCTGACGGCGACTGCGTCCCGGTCGCGAGCTCGGTCACAAGGAACGCGTCGACACCCGCTCGACCGTACGCCCGCGCCACGTCGCCGAAGACCTCCCGTATCAGCTCGTTCGCCTCCCGGTTCGCGTCGATACGCGCGTCAGCGAGCAGTTGATTAAACGTCGCGACGGGACCCGGGATTCCCCCGACGACCGCGACGTCCTCGAGGGTCGTCACGAGTCGCTCGGCCACATCGAGGGCAACCGGGACGCGACCCGCCGCCGCCACGTCGGCGGGCGCGCTCAGCTCCGTCCCGCTCGATGCGGGGGTGGTGACGAACCGGTCGGACTCACCGCTCCACTCGACAGTGGCGTCGAGGACGTCACAGAGTAGCGTCGAGTCGAGCGTGGTGACGACGGCGTCGTGTTCGAACAGTCGCTGGGCGCGCTGTCGGCCGTTCGCCGACTGGGTCGCATCGCGGTGGTACACCTCGTGGGGAACCTGATTGATCTCCGCCGCCAGCGTGTCTACGAGCGGCACGAACGGACGCTCCTCGGAGATCCCGTCGAGGTAGTCCACGGCCGGCGGCGATCCGAAGCTCATCGTTCGATGATCCCGTTCGCGTACTCGTCGATCGTGAACGTCCAGTCGGCAGGGACCACGTAGGTCGTGTCTGTCGCCTCGATCAACGCCCGTCCCTCGACGGCGTTACCGGGCGCCAGGTCCTCGCGCTGATAGACGTCGGTCTCCACCCAGCCGTCACCCGGCCAGTAGGCTTCGCGGGCGCCCTTCCGGGCGTCGCTCGGGTCCTCGCCCCGTAACTCGTGGCGATCAAGCTCCTCGGTGGCGACCGGGCCGACCGCGGTGAGCACCAGCGTGTCGAGGTCGATCTCGTCTTCCGGGTCGGCGTCGAACGCTTCGAGCACCGCATCGAGGCCGCTCGCCCCGTCGGGGTGGGACGGGATCGGTACTTCTCGGACATCCGCACCCGAACGGGCGAGGATCGACGTCCGGAGGATGATGTCCTCCGCCTCGAATCCCTCTCCGGCCATGTCCTGAATCGCCTCGTCTTCCAGCCGCTCGACAGTCCGATCGAACGCACGCCGGTCGATCGACGGGGCATCGCCGCTGACCGTCTCCCCGAACGCCTCCGAGTAGCGGTGCTCGACGTCGAGCGTAGCGCCCCCGAAGGCACTGAACTCCGCGGCAGCAGGGGCGGTGATGACGCGGTTCACCCCGGCTTTTTGCGCGAACGTACAGCAGTGAGTCGGGCCCGCACCGCCGTAGGCGATCAACGTGACGTCCGAGGGCTCCTCGCCGCGTTCGGCGAGTTGCGATTCGATAGCATCGGCGATGTTCCGGTCGACGCGTTGGCGGATCCGGAGTGCGGCCTCGGCGACGGTGGTATCGAGCGGGTCGGCGACCTGCCGCTCGACCGCCTCCTCGGCCCGCTCAGCGTTAAGCTGTTGGTCACCGCCGAGGAAGTATTCGGGGTCGATGTACCCCAAGGCGACGTCCGCGTCCGTGGTGGTCGGTTCGAATCCGCCGAGGTCGTAGCAGGCCGGTCCGGGTTCCGCACCGGAACTCTCCGGGCCCACGGAGAGATCGCCGTCGCTCACCGACGCGATGCTCCCGCCGCCCGCCCCCGCGGTGTGGACGTCGATCATCGGGACGTGAACCGACAGCCCGGCGACCTCGGGTGTGAGGTTCCGGTCGAGATCCCCGTCGACGATCGTGCCCAGATCGATGCTTGTCCCGCCCATATCCGCGCTCATCACCGAATCGAGATCGTACAGCTCGCGGAACGCGTCCGCCCCCAACACGCCGGCGACGGGGCCGGAGTTGTAGGTGTGCAGCGCGACGGTCTTCGAGACGCCGGCGACACCGCCGGTCGACTGGCCGATGAGAAGCGGGTTCGAGTACCCGCTGTTTCGGGCGTCGTCCTCGGCTTTGTACAGCGACCGAGCCATCGGGCGGTGGACGTACGCGTTGACGAGCGCAGTGTAGGTCCGGGTCCGGTACCCCGGTCGGCTACTGACTTCGTTGGCGGTCAGCACCTGATTGGGGCCGAGGTAGTGCGGTGGGTACTCGGTTTCGATGACCGTCCGGGCTCGCTCCTCGTTGGTCTCGTCGTGGAACGAGTTGGCGAAGCTGATGAGCAGGAGCTTCGCCCCCCGGTTCATCAGCGTCTTCGCCGCTGCCTGCACCTCGTCGGCGTCGACGGGGTCGATCACCTCACCGTCGGCGCTGGTTCGCTCCTCGACGCCGATCACGAGGTCGTCACCCGCGATCAGTCCCTCGTCCCCGCCCTCAGTTCGGAACAGGTCCTCCTCCTCGCCACTCGTCACAATGAGACCGATCTTCGGCCCCGACCGCTCGATGATCGTGTTCGTACCGATGGTCGTCGAAAAACGAACGACGTCGGTGTCGACGAGGAACCCCTCAGTGGTCTCCCCCAGTTTGTCCGCCGCCTTGTCGATGCAGTTACGGAAACAAACCGTGAGATCGTGGTCCGTTGTGGGGACCTTGACCGTGGTGGATCCCCCCGGATACGACACGTAGCCGTCGGTGAAGGTTCCACCGGTGTCTATGCTCACGTAGTAGTTCTCCTCTACCATACGAAATGAACGTCGTGAACGATCATAATAAATCTTTTGGGAGGTGTGAACAATACTCATATTGCTTGAATCGTACGCGTATGAGGGACCATACTATTTGGTATTATCAAAGAAGTGGTATACGGATCACCCCTCTTGACGCAGGTATCGCTCGGTCCGCACCAGTGTTGGGACCGAAAACGCCACAAGATTCGATCCGTTGAGACGACACCCGTTTGTTCCGTGCGGTACTGTATTTGGGATTGTCAAATCGCTTTTCGATCGGCACGGATCGGTACCGGGGAGACAGTCACAATTCAACGCTGGACTGGGTGCGCTCGTACGGACGGGTATCGCCCCTTTCCAGCGACTACGACCACGAGACGTTGCGAGTGCTGCTCCGGGTTATCGCCGTCCGCATCACGCGTTGAGTTCGCGGGAGTGGATGCGTATCTCGATTTCGTTTGCCGCCTTCCTGACCGCGGTGGGAAGTTCCTCTCTGAACCGCTCTCCGGTCCAGCTCGCGGCCGACACGGATACGCTGACTGTGCCGAGAACGTCGCCGGTCTCGTCGTGACGGATCGGTGCCCCGACCGCTCGGATACCCGGCATATGTTCCTGATCATTGAGCGCGTAGCCTCGGTCCCGGGCCGTCTCCAGCTCCTCGAGCAGTTGTTCCCGGTCGGTGATCGTATGAGAGGTCCGAGAGGGGAGCCCGTGGTCGTCGAGAATCGCGTGCACCGCCGGTTCTGAGAGATTCGCGAGGATCGCCTTTCCCCCCGCCGTACAGTGTACGTGACGCTGGAGCCGCCCGCGTTTGTCGATATGAAATTCCTTGTCTACCGCGTCCTCACCGTACACCTCTTCGAGGATGAGGAGCCGGTTGTCGTACTCGGTCATCAGGTGGACGCAACCGCCCGTATTATTCGCAAGCTGATGGACGATCAGCTTCGAGGCGGAGTAGAGAATAGATCGATTACGCACGCGGACGCCGAATGGGATGAACATCGCGCCGAGTTGGTACTGCGATCCGTCTTGCTCGACAAATCCGTGGTCCTTCAGTGTCGAGAGGTGCGTGTGAATACTTCCGGCCGATAGCTCCGATTCCGATTCCAGTTCCGAGATCGTCGACGGCCCGTTGCGACGGAGGTGATCCAGCAACTCACACCCCCGATCGATCGATTGAATGGTTCGTTTTTCGGTATCGTGAGCCATAGTATTGTCTCGCACGTGATCCTCTTAGTTTTTGTTATCCCCAAATATAACTATGCGGAGTGCGTCAGTGCGGAGAAATCCACGGGCGGAGCATCACTCGCTCGCACGCTGTCGTGGCGGCAGCCGAGCAACCAGTTGTGAACACTACCGCGTTGATATCGGACCAAATAACGGTCGTACATATGTTAGTATCAGGCAACACCACTGCCGAAACTCCGTGACGGCAGCGGTATCTATACACAACAATTATGTGAATAGGCTCGACAGCACCGGTATGGCAGACGACCACTGGCAAACGGACGATCCGAACCTCGAACTGGGGCTCGAACGGGTCCTCGAACTGGAGATCGACGTCGAATCGCCGATCGAGATCGGTCAGACCGGCGACGGTCAGCGCCGTATCATCCCGATACTCGGCGGGACCGTCACCGGACGTTGCGAGGGGACCGTCCTCGAGGCGGGTGCGGACTACCAGCTGTACCGCGAGCGGCGACCGACCGAACTCGTGGCAAAGTACGCTTTCGAGACCACCGACGGGTCACGGGTCTACGTCGAGAACCGCGGGATGCGACTCGCCGACCCGGAGACGAGCCAGCGGCTTCGTGACGGGAAGCCCGTGGAACCCGAGGAGGTGTACTTCTGTTCCGTACCGGAGTTCGAGACCGCGGACGAGGACCTCCGGTGGCTGACCGAGAGCGTCTTCGTCGCGGCCGGGACCCGCCAGCCGAACGGTGTCCGACTGGCGGTCTATCGAGTCGGGTAACCTCGATCGCTCGCCTCGCCATCGGATACTGGAGAAGCGTTCGTCAAACACGAACAATAGATATAAGATGCTGAAGGGTAATTCACCAAATATGCACGAATCTGATTCGCAGCCGACGACGCCGGTGAAGACCGCACAGACGACGTTTCGGATCGTGGAGGCGCTGAAATCACTGGACGGAGCGACGGTGACGGAGCTGTCGAGCCATCTCGACCTCTCGAAGAGCAGCGCGCACAACTACCTCCGGACGCTCGAACACGAGGGGTACGTCGTCAAAGCCGACAACGAGTACAGCGTCGGTCTCCGCTTTCTCGACCTCGGCGGATACGCGCGGTCCCGACAGCGGCTCTACACCGTGGCGATCCCGGAGATGAAGCGGTTGGCCGAGTCGACGGGCGAATACGCGAACCTACTGGTCGAAGAGAACGGACTTGGGGTGTTTCTCGCACGTGAGCGCGGCGAGAACGCGGTGAGCCTCGACTCCTACACCGGGCAGTCGGTCAGGCTCCACACGACGGCGCTCGGGAAAACGATCCTCGCGTACCTGCCGCGCGAGCGCGTCGACTCGATCATCGAACGCCACGGGCTCCCGGCGAAAACCGACCGGACGATCACGGACCGGACGGAACTGCTCGAGACGCTCGCGGAGATCCGCGGTCGCGAGTGCGCCTACGACAGCGAAGAGCGGATCAAGGGGCTCCACTGCGTTGCGGTCCCCGTACTGAGCGACGGCGATATCGCCGGCGCTCTCAGCGTCTCGGGGCCCGTGAGCCGAATGGAGCAGTCGCGTATCGACGAGGAGATCCTCCCGGAACTCCGCCGCGCGGCGAACATCATCGAACTGAACCAGACCCACTCGTGATTCCCATATACTGAATTGTGAGTCAGTAAATACGAACAGACTCTCGGCCGGAGTCCCGCCTCGCCCACCGATCAGCCACCGGCACTGACGGCGTCTCCGATTCGGACCGCGGAGGCAGTGGCCCTATTTCGCTAAAATGAATCACTGTCCGTAGTAGGGGAACACTACGGTGCGAGGTGTTCGAGATGAGGACAGACGTTCGCCAAGCGGGAACAGCGTGGCCGATCAGACGACTCGGTTCCACGGGGTGGCGCCGCCGTTGAGCTGCGCGACGTTCGTGGCGACGAGATCGGCGATCCGGTCGCCGTAGGTCTTCGACTGCGCGGCCGCGTGCGGGGTGATGATGACCTCCTCGCGCTCCCAGAGCGGCGAGTCCGGCGGGAGCGGCTCCTCGTGGAACACGTCGAGCGCGGCGCCGGCGATCTCCGCCCCCTCGAGGGCGGTTTCGAGCGCTCCCCACGCTATGACCTCCCCGCGGCTCACGTTGACGAGGTAGGCGTCCTCGCGCATCGCCTCGAACACCGCGCCGTCGACGAGGCCGCGGGTAGCCTCGGTCAGCGGGGTCGTGAGCACGACGAATCGAGCCTCCCGAACCGCGTCTTCGATCCGCGAGGCGTCGTGGACGTGATCGATCCCGAGTCCCGACACCGGGCGGATGTCGACGCCGTCGACGTCCATCCCGAGCACGCCGAGTCGGGTGGCGACGCTACCGCCGAGTTCGCCGAGCCCGACGACGCAGGCGCTCGAACCGCTCACCTCGAAGGGGCGCTGCCAAGGCAGCCGCTCCCACTCCCGCTCGTGTTGCCGGTCCCGGAGCCGGTGGAGCCCCTTCGCGAGGGTCACGACGAGCCCCGTGACGGTCTCGGCGACGAGGTCGCCCGCGACGCCGGTGCTGTTGGTCATCGTCACGCCGGCGTCGCGGTAGTCGTCGAGCGGGAAGTCCTCATAGCCCGACCGGATGTTGTGCACCCACGAGACCGAGTCGACGAACTCGTCGTGGTGAAAGACCGTGACGACGCCGTCGAGCCCGGTCAGATCGCCGGGCTCACACAGTTCGAACCGACAGTCGAGGTCGTCGCGTTCGTTCAGCAGGTCTCGGAGGTAGTCCGGGGGACACGGGTGCGTTCCCCACCGGTGGATACCGACGCGTCGGATTGGTCGCTCTCGCGGCATATCCGATGGACTGCGCGCCGGAAAATAGTTCCTTGGGTCGGAGGCGGCGGCCGAGCGCGCAGCACAGTCGACGTGGGGCCGCCCCGACGTGGGGCTTCCCCGGCGCGAGACCGGTCAGACTACCGGTTCAGCGTGTGAATCGCCCGTCCTTGTGCGTTCTCTGCGGCCTCCATCACGGCCTCGGCGAGGGTCGGGTGCGTGTGCACCGTGCCCGCGACGTCTTCGAGCGTCGCACTCATCTCGACGGCGAGGGCGACCTCGGCCACGAGTTCGGAGGCGTGCGGGCCGACGAGCTGCCCGCCGAGGACGATCCCGCTCGCCTCGTCGGCGACGATGCGGACGAAGCCGTCGGTCTCGCCCATCGAGAGCGCCCGCCCGCTCGCGCGCAGGGGCATCTCGCCGACTACGGGGTCGAACCCCTCGTCCGCGGCCTCCTGGGCGGTGAGACCCACGGTGGCGACTTCGGGGTCGGTGAACACGGCCGCCGGGATCGCCTGCTGGTCGAGCGCGGCGGGCTCCCCGGCCGCGACCGCCGCCGCGACGAGTCCCTCCGCGCTCGCTTTGTGCGCCAGCATCGGCTCGCCCGCGACGTCTCCGACCGCGAAGACGTTCTCGACGTCCGTTCGCGCGCGGTCGTCGGTCTCGATGAACCCGCGCTCGTTCGGTTCGAGCCCGATCTCCTCGATGTCGAGCGTGTCGGTGACGGGCTCTCGGCCGACCGCGACGAGGACCGCGTCGGCCTCGTACTCGGAGATGTCGCCGTCTTCGGTCTCCGTCGCGACGGTCACGCCGTCGGCGCTCTCCTCCCAGCCGGTCGCGCCCTCGCCGAAGTGGAACTCGATGCCGAGGGCTTCCGAGCGCGAACGGACCGCCCGGCTGACGTCGTCCTCGTAATTCGCGAGGACGTCGTCGAGCATCTCCACGACGGTGACGTCGGTGCCGAGCTTCGCGAGCATCGTCGACAGCTCCATCCCGATGTACCCCGCGCCGACGACGACGAGTCGATCCGGCACGGACTCCATCTGGAGCAGCTCCGCAGAGGAGAGCACGGGGTCGTCGGCGAAGTCGAAGCCCGGGATCTGCATCGGGCGCGATCCCGTCGCGATGATCGCGTGCTCGAACTCGACGGTTTCCATCCCCTGCCCTTCGCCGCCGTGGGCGATGCGCGCGGTGTGGGCGTCCTCGAACGCGGCCGTCCCCTCGAGCAGCGAGACGCCGTTGGCCTTGCAGAGCTTCTCGACGCCGCCGGTGAGCTGGTCGACGACCCCAGATTTCCACTGCTGCATCTGCACCATATCGACGGCCGGGTCGGCGTGGATCCCCAGCTCCTCCGCGGTGGCCGCGTCGTGAACGATGTCGGCGCCGTGGATGAACGCCTTCGAGGGAATGCAGCCCCGGTTCAGACAGGCGCCCCCGTACGCGTCTTTCTCGACGAGCGTCGTGTCCAATCCGAGCTGTGCGCCGCGAATGGCGGCCACGTAGCCGCCGGGACCCGCCCCGATCACGAGCAGATCCGTCGCCGTTGCGATGTCGCCCATTACCATACGCCTCACCTCTCGCTCCCGGTTCAAAAAGTCATCCGTCCGCGCCGACCGCGCGCGGCGCGTCGAGGCGAACGCCCCGACGTCGGTCTATTCCAAGAGCAGCCGCGACGGCTCGGCGAGCAGTTCCTTCACGCGGTTCGAGAACTGCGCGGCGTCGGCGCCGTCGACGAGCCGGTGGTCGACCGACATCGAAAATCGCATGGTCTCCCGGGCGACGACGTCGCCGTCGACGACCCACGGGCGCTCTCTGATCGGCCCCATCGCGAAGATCGCCGCCTCGGGGTGGTTGATGATCGGCGAGGAGAACTCGCCGCCGATGACGCCGATGTTCGTGATCGTGAAGGTCCCGCCCCGCATCTCCTCGGGCTTGATCTTGCGGTCGCGCGCGCGGTCGGCGAGGTCGCGGATCTCTTTTGCGAGCTGCTTCAGCCCCTTCTCGTCGGCGTTCTTCACCACCGGGACCATCAGTCCCGCGTCGGTCGCGACGGCGATCCCGATGTTGTACTCGTCGTGGAGGACGATCTCCTCGTTCGCCTCGTCGAGACTGGAGTTGAGGTATGGGTACTCCTGTAACGCCGTCGTGATCGCTTTCACGACGAGCGGGAGGTACGTGAGCTTCACGCCCTCGTCCTCGGCCGCCGCGGCGAGTTCGGCCCGAAGCCCGACGAGGTCGGTCGCGTCGAACTCGTCGTGGTGGGAGACGTGCGGGGCGGTGTACTTCGAGTGGGCCATCTGCTCGCCGATCGTCCGCCGGACGCCGCGATAGGGCACGCGCTCGCCCGAGCGGGCTTCGATGTCGGTCGCGACGGCGCGTTCCTCGTCCCCGCTCGCAGACCCCGCGGTCGTCGCCGTCGCCGCCGCGGGTGCCTCATCGGCAGCGGAGGCGCCGCCGGCTGTCCCCCTGTCGCCCGCCGCGTACTGCCGGACGTCCTCTGGCGTCGCGAACGGTTCCCCCTCGCGCTCCTCGCTCGCGGGGACGGCGTTCAGATCGACGCCGAGTTCGTCGGCGAGCCGCCGCGTCGCCGGCATCGCGAGCGTCCGATCGCGCGCGGCGGCGACGCCGTCCTGCACCGCCGCGGCGGCGCCCGCGCTGTCGTCGACGTCCTCCGCTTGGGTCGTCGACGCGGCCGCAGCGGCCGCGTCGCTCCGTTCCTCTTCCGGGGTTCCGACGTCCGCACCGGTCGTCGGCGCCGTCGGCTGTCCGTTCGCGTGCGCGCGGACGTCCGCGCCGGCCACGCGCCCGCCCGGTCCCGAACCGTCGATGGCGCCGATATCGACGCCGAGTTCGCGCGCGAGCGAGCGGGTGCTCGGCGCCGCGAAGACGCGCCCCGACGGGACCGACGCCTCACCGACGGCAGCCGGGGGCTCCGCGCTCGCGTCCCCGTCGTCGTCCGGGAACGATTCTCGAGCCGCGTCCGGAGAGGCGCCGCCCGCGTCTCCGCCCGATGCGTCGTCGGCGACCGTCTCAGACGGCTCGTCGCCTTCGACTTCGAACGTCGCGATGACGCTATCGACCGGGATGATCTCCCCCTCCTCGTGGTGGAGCCGTTTGACGGTGCCCTCGTAGGGGCTCGGAATCTCGACGAGCGCCTTGTCGGTCTCGACCTCCGCGAGAAGCTGGTCTTCTTCGACTGCGTCGCCCGCTGCGACGGCCCACGAGACGAGTTCGCCTTCTGCAATGCCCTCTCCGAGGTCCGGTAGCTCGAACGTTCGTTCAACCATATCGTTCGGTCGACGTACAACCCTTTCAGTATTTCCCTGCGTCAACGGACGGCCGAATCGAAACGGACGGTCGAACACGAGTGGCCGTCGTATCGGCGGGTGCCGCCTCTGACCGGTGACCGCGGTCACGGGGGAACCGATCCGATCGACGGCGAAACGGGACGACCGTATCAGTCCGCCAGCGCGCGCTCGATGCCGTCGAGGATGCGCGGCGGGTGGGGGAAGTAGAAGTCCTCCATCGAGAGCAGCGGGACCGGCGTGTCGAACCCGGTCACGCGCTCGATGGGCGATTCGAGGTACATCAGCGCCTCGTCGTTGATCTGCGCGACGATCTCGCTGCCGACGCCGAGCGTCCGCGGCCCCTCGTGGACGACGACGCAGCGGCCGGTCTTCTTGACCGATTCGACGACCGTCTCGGTGTCCATCGGGGAGATCGATCGGAGATCGATCACCTCGGCGTCGACGCCGCCCTCCTCGACCGCCTCGAGCGTCGGCGGCATCATCGCCCCCCACGCGACGACGGTGACGTCCTCGCCCTCGCGGCGGACCGCCGCCTCGCCGATCGGCACTTCGTGTTCGCCCTCGGGGACCTCCTCGCGAACGGATCGGTAGATCCGCTTCGGCTCCATGAACAGGACCGGATCCGGATCGCGGATCGCGGCGGTGAGGAGTCCCTTCGTGTCCGCGGGCGTGCTCGGCACGACGACGTTGAGGCCGGGGACGTGGGCGTACGCGCCTTCGAGGCTCTCGGAGTGGTGTTCGAGCGCGCGGACGCCGGCACCGTAGGGCATCCGGACGACCATCGGCGCGCTGAGCTCCCCGCGCGTCCGCCAGCGGATCCGGCTGGCGTTCGTCACCAGCTGGTCGAACGCCGGCGGGAGAAAGCCCGAGAACTGGATCTCCGCGACCGGGCGGTAGCCGTACATCGCCATCCCCGTCGCGCCGCCGACGATCGCGATCTCCGAGAGCGGCGTGTCGACCACGCGGTCGTCGCCGAACCGGTCGAGGAGTTCGTCGGTCGCGCGGAAGACGCCGCCGCTTTTGGCGACGTCCTCGCCGAAGACGACGACCCGGTCGTCGCGCTCCATCTCCGTGTGCAGTGCGTCGTTGACCGCCTGTACGATAGTTGCCTGCATTGTCATCCCTTGGGTCGCTGTTCGATGTAGTCGTACATCTCCGGGCGTCGTTCGAGCAGTTCCTCGAACTCGTCGAGCTGTCGGGCGAGTTCGGGCGGCAGTTCGTCGTAGACGTGGGTGAACATCTCCGAGACGGCCCGCTCTTCGAGTTCGTTGGCGGTCGCGAGCGCCTCGTCGAACTCGGCGTCGATCTCTTCGACGATGGCGTCGTGGTCGATCGATGCCCAGAGCCCCTCCGATTTCAGGAACTCCCGGTACCGCTCGATCGGGTCGTGTTCCTCCCACACCTCGACCTCCTCGTCGTCGCGGTAGCGGGTCGGATCGTCGCTCGTCGTGTGGGCGTCGAGGCGGTACGTGACCGATTCGACGAAGACCGGCTCGCCGTTTCGCACGCGCTCTCGCGCTGTCGACACGGCGTCGTAGACCGCGAGCACGTCCTGCCCGTCGACGCGGATCGCGTCGATCCCGTAGGCGAGCGCCTTCTGGGCGATCGTTTTCGCGCCGCTCTGTCTCTCGTACGGCATCGAGATCGCGTACTGGTTGTTCTGACAGAAGAACAGCGCCGGGAGGCCGAGCGACCCCGCGAGGTTGATCCCCTCGTGGGCCGCGCCGGTACTCGTCGCGCCGTCGCCGAGATAGGCGGTCGCGACCGCGTCGGTGTCGTCGAGGTGCATTCCCCACGCGATTCCCGCGACGAGCGGGAGGTGCGAACCGATCGAGATCGCGATCTGGGAGTTCTGGCGGGCGAACGCCTCTTGGCCCTCCTCGATGCCGCGCCAGAACAGGATCATGTCCCGCATCGACGCGCCGCGCATAAACATCGGCGTCCACGCGCGGCCGACGTACAGCCAATCTTCCGGTCGGAGCGTGAACGCGCTCCCGATGATACTCGCTTCCTGGCCGCGGGTCGACCCGAACGTGCCGAGTTCGCCCCGCCGCTGAATGTTCACCATCCGCCGGGAGAACACCCGGTCTGTCACCATCCACCGGTACAGGTCGCAGAACTCCTCGTCGTCGAGGTCCGGGACGGCCCCCTCGTCGTACGAGCCGTCCGGGCTGACGATCTGGTGGGTGGGCACCTCCAAGTCCGCTTGGGAGAGATACCGCACCTCGCCACCGCCATCGTCGCCGGTAGCCGGTGGTGCTCGTGTGTCTGACTCTCTATCGCTCATTCGACGGCGCGTTGTTGTGTGGCGCCCGTAATAAAATCGCGGGTCCGCCTGCCGGTCGCTCCGCGGCTCGCTCACACACGAGTGGGGGTCGGCCGCCTTCTCTCACTGCGTCGTGGCCCGCCGTCCCCGCGCCAAGACACGCGCCGACGGCCGGAAGCGCCGTCCCAGCGGGGACAATATAGTAACGTTTGCAACTGATTGCCAATTCGATCGCACGCGGTCGTGCGATCAGATGAGCGAAGACTTGCAACCGCTACTATAGCCACCACGATTTATTAGCCATCGCCGGGAGTAACGGGTATGACGATACTGACAGCGGTCGACGGCGAAACGGTTCCCAGCCGAACTGTCGAAGAGGGCGCAAAGCTCGCGGCGGCCTTCGACGTCGATCACGTGGTGCTGCACGTGATGCCACGGCGCGTCTTCGAGGACTTCCGAGAGTCCGCGAGCACGTCGTCGAGTCGCTCGGTAACGACACCGGCAGCGTACGGGAGCAAAGGAGATCGACCGCTCGGGGGCGGAGCGGACGGGGAGTACTCCGTCGAGGACGGGGAACGCCACGCGACGGGCATCGCACGCGACGTCGTTCGCGGGACGCTCGATGACCCCGAGGGCGTGATCCTCAAGGGTCGCGTGGGCGAACCGGTCGAGGAGGTACTGGCGGAGGCCGACCGGCGAAACGCGAGCTACCTCGTCGTGGGCGGGCGGAAGCGCTCGCCGACCGGGAAGGCGCTCTTCGGGAGCAAGACGCAGTCGATCCTCCTCGAAGCGGATCTGCCCGTCGTGACCGTGATGGCCGACCGGTAGACGGCTCTATCGGGCCTGCGGTTATCGCGACGTCGTCGAGAATCTTGTGCAAAGGTTTATTATAGATAATTCTCACTACTCGATTATGGCGAATTCACTCCCGCCGGTGAGACAGCAATGATCGATCCGAGCGACCACCTCGTCGTCGACTGTGACTACCACTACGCCGACACGTTCACGCAGGCCGCGCCGTACATGCCCGAGCCGTGGCGAACGAAGTTCGAGAAGAGCAGTTGGGGCGGCACCGGCGTCAAGCAGAACCTGAGCGCGTTCTTTCCGGCGTCGACCGGGAACCGCTTCAACTACGGAAAGATCGACCGAGATTTCTCTGAGTACCCCGACGGCGGCGACGACAAAGACGACGTGATCGCGGCGATGGACCACCTCGACATCGACGTCACGCTGCAAATCTCTCACCTCATTCTCGCGATGGGCGGCGTGAAGGCGGACGACCGCCGGGTCGAGTCGTTCATCAAAGGCCATCTGGAGTATATGTTCGAGGAAGTGCTCGACCCCGACGAGGGCATCTACGGGCTCGCTCCGGTCCCGTATCACGACATCGACGCCTCGATGGACATCCTCGACCGGGTCGAGGGCGAGGAGACGATCAAGGGAATCGTGATGGTGACCGCCGGCGCGTCCCCGCCGCTCGGGAACCGCAAGTACGACCCGATCTACAAGCGCTGTGAGGACCTCGGCCTGCCGATCGTCTACCACACGGGCGGCTCCGGGCTCGACGAGTACGTCCGCGCGGGGTACGAGGAGATGGTCGAGACCCACACGCTCGGGTTCCTCGAATCGAACATGTCACAGATCGTCAGCGTGACCGCGCAGGGCGTCCCCGAGAAGTTCCCCGACCTCGACATCGTGTTTATGGAGTCGGGCGTCACGTACCTCCCCGGGCTCATCAGCCGGCTCAACGAGGAGTACCTCAAGCGCGCTGAGGAAGCGCCGCTTTTGAACAAACTCCCCGGCGAGTACATCACGGACTACTACTTCGGCACGCAGCCGCTCGAGGAGTCCGCCCGCCCCGACCTGCTGGAGATCTGCTTCGACATGCTCGGGACGGACAAGCTGCTGTACGCCTCCGACTACCCGCACTGGGACTACGACGACCCGAGCGTCATCACCGACCTCCCGATGATCGACGACGAGGCGCGGAAGGACATGCTCGGCCGCAACGCCGTGGAGGTGTTCGACCTATGAGCGACGACGGACTCGTCGAGGTCGCCCCGGAGGCGGACTTCGAGGACGGCGACACGAAGGTCGTCGAAGTCGGCCGCGCGGAGGTCGGCGTCATGAAGGCCGACGGCGAATTCTACGCGCTCCGGAACCAGTGTCCACACCAAGGCGGTCCCGCCTGTGAGGGGCTCGTCGAACCGCGGCTCGTCGGCGAGTGGAAGGGCCCCGGAAAGCGGGTCGAACAGCACTACAGCGACGACTACATCGTCTCCTGTCCGTGGCACGGCTGGTCCTTCGACGTCGAGACCGGCGAACACATCGGCGACAGCAGCTACGTCCTGCCGAGCTACGAAGTCGTCGTCAAAGACGGCACCGTGTTCGTCAGCACGGAGTAACCCCGAAACGCCCCGCTTTTCGAGCTCGGCACCGGGACCCGCGAACTGTATATACCAAAAGATTATTAGTATTTACTGCGGCATACCCGGTGTATGCCAGAGACTCACGGAGAGCCGGTAGTCGGCTTTATCGGCCTCGGTATCATGGGCGGACACCTCTCGCGGAACCTCCTCGACGCCGGGTACGACCTCGTCGTTCACGACCTCGATCAGGACGCGGTCGACGCGCTGGTCGAACAGGGAGCGACGGCGAAGGAGTCGGCCGCGGCAGTCGCCGACGCGGTCGACGTCGTCTTCACCTCCCTGCCGAAGGGCGAACACGTCAAAGCAGTCGCGCTCGGCGACGACGGAATCGTCGAAGGCGCACACGACGGCCTCGTGTACGTCGATATGAGTACGGTCGGGCCGAGCACGATTCGCGAAGTCGGCGAGGAACTCGACGCGGCGGGGGTCAAAACGATCGACGCACCCGTCAGCGGGTCCGAGGTCGGCGCCCGGGAGGGGACGCTTCGCATCATGGTCGGCTGCGACGGCGACGTCCCGGCGGTGTGTACGGACCTCTTCGACGTCCTCGGGAGCCGGACCGTCCGGATGGGCGGCCTCGGCTCCGGGCAGGTCGTCAAGGTGTGCAACAACATGATCGCCGCCGCGTCGCTTGTGAGCCTCTCGGAGGCGCTCGTGTTCGCCGAAAAGTCCGGCGTCTCACGCGAGAAGCTCATCGACGGCATCGACGGGGCGACCGGCTCCTCGTGGGTCCTCGATCACCGCGGGGAGGCGATGCTCGATCACGACTTCGAGCCGGGGTTCTTCGCGTCGTATCAGTACAAGGACCTCCGCATCGGGATCAACGACGCCCAAGAGTACGGCGTCCCCCTCCCGCTCGGCTCGACGACCCACGAACTGTTCAAGAGCCTCGAGGAGAAGGGTCGCGGCGACCTCGACGCGGCCTCGGTTCTCACCGTGCTCGAAGATATGGCCGGCCTCGAGCACGAGTACTGATACTGATTACTCTCACTTGTTACCGGTGATCGCCACCCCCGTTAGCGGCGATCACCGGTAAGAGACGAGAATAATCAGTATGAGACGGATCATCGCGCGTCCGAAGCGGTTCTCGCCGGACGATACCGCGGGACACTCTGGCAGTTGCTAAACTCCGTGTATGAGCGCAGCGCTGCCGGCGATTTGGCCGAAAAAGTCGCAGTCGGTCGTTACTGCTGGACGTACTGGTTGTCGATGTAGTCGCCCGCGGTGAACGTGTCGATGAAGCCGAGGTCTGCGAGGTCCTCGACGACCTCCTGCATCCGGTCGATGTCCGTGACCGGGTCCTCGCGGAAGTAGTCGTACTCCGTCAGGAAGAAGCCGTCGACGATCTCGATCGGGAGCTCGAAGTGCTCGGCGGCCAGTTCGACGACCGTCGACCGGTTGTCGTACATATAGTCGAGGAGGTTGATGTAGTCCTCGCCCCACGCGGTGATGGCGTCGCCCTTGTCGTCGATCGAACTGTTCGCGGCCGTGATGTACGCGAACGGATACGGCTCCCAGACGTCGTGACTGGAGAACACGAGGTTGAAGTCGTTCGCCCGACCCTGGCCCGCGAAGAGCGCGGGGTACATCCCCGCGTCGATCCGGCCCTCCTGCAGGGCCGAGGTCATGTTCGGGAACCCGAGTTCGACCAGTTCGACGTTTTCGCCGGGCGTGAGCCCGATCTCATTGAACATCTTGCGGTAGATCGCGTGGGTCCCCGTCCCGGTCGCGTTCGTCGCGACTGTGTGGCCCTCCATATCCTCCGGGTCGACGACCTCCGAGTCCGGGAGCGAAAACACGTTGAACCCGTAGTGGTCCGGGTGGGCGTCCCAGAAGTCGGTCGCCACCAGCGTGATGTTGCCGGGGACCGCCTCCTGTGTGACCGCGTTCGCGAAGCTGACCGACGAGAGCAATCCGAGGTCGACCTCGCCGGAGGCCATCTGGTTCAGCGTGTCCGGCGTCGACGAGTTACGACTGACGCTCAGTTCGTACACGTCGCCGAGGTTGCCCATCTCGTCTTGGATCTCAGGGATCGCCATCAGCGAGGAGATGTTCTCGATCGGGACGGTGAACGCGAGCGAAAGCGGGGTCGGTCCCCCGCCGCCGCCGAGTCCACCGATGCACCCCGAGAGCGCACTCATCCCGAGGCCGGCCGCGACACCTGTCTTGAGAAATCGCCGTCTGCTACTGCCAGTATACTCCGACATACAGTTGCGAAACAATCCAGAGGTCTAAAAGTTTATCCCTATTTTTGGTTGGAAATCCGTCGCTGACGGCCGGTCGACACGGGAAGAACGCTGTGGGTACACGCCGAGCGCGCGCCGGCGCTCGCTGGAGCGCCGACCGCGACGCGCTGAGGACGGACAGCGGTGACAATCGCGACGAAAGCGGTCGCTTCGGACGTAGACCAAAGATTATTATACTCTATTCTGCAACTGGGGCGTATGCCAGACGGTCACGTTACTGTTTCAAATCTCGTGAAGACGTACGGGTCGGGGAGTGAACGCACGAAAGCCATCGACGACGTCTCGTTCGAGGTCGACGGTGGCGAATTCCTGAGCGTCGTGGGGCCGAGCGGGTGCGGGAAGAGCACGCTTTTGTATCTGATCGCGGGGTTCTTGGAGCCGACGTCGGGCAAGATCGCCGTCGACGGAACGCCGGTCGACGGCCCCGGAACCGACCGCGGCGTCGTCTTCCAAGACTACGCGCTGTTTCCCTGGCGGACCGTGATGCAGAACGTGACTTACGGGCTCGAAGAGCAGGACATGCCCGACGAAGAGCAGCAGGCGACCGCCCAACGGTTCATCGACATGATGGGCCTCGACGGGTTCGAGGACAAGTACCCGAAGGAGCTCTCAGGCGGGATGAAACAGCGGGTCGCGCTCGCTCGAACGCTCGCGTACGACCCGCAGATCCTCCTGATGGACGAACCGTTCGGCGCGCTCGACCAGCCGCTTCGGGAGGCGCTGCAGGACAACCTACTCGACATCTGGCGCGATATCGGTAAAACAATCATTTTCATTACGCACGACGTCGAAGAGTCGGTATACCTCTCCGAGAAGGTGATGATCATGACCCAACACCCCGGCAAAAAGAAGGCGGTGCTCGACATCGACATCGACCGGACGCGCGATCGCGAGGCGATAATCACCTCCGATGAGTACGTCGAGCGGCGAAACGAGGTGTGGCGGTTGCTTCACGAGGAAACAGAGCAGAGCCAGCACCTCTAACAATGGCCCACAGTGACACAACGGTGGTCGATTCGACGCTGGAGGGACTCCCGAACGGCGTCCGCCGCGGGGTTCAGTTCGTGATCCACTGGCTGCCCATCCTGATCGTCGCCGCCGGCTGGGAGTACGTCAGCGGCGCGGTCGTCCCCGTCGGGATTCTGCCCCCGATAACGGGGATCGTCGGCATCGTCGCGGAGATGTTGATCACGGGATCGATCTACGCCGATCTGGCGATCTCGCTGCTCCGAATCGCTATCGGCCTGTCTCTGAGTATCGTAGTCGGCGTCCTCCTCGGAATCGGGATGGCGCGGTCGGACGCCGTCGAGGACTTCTTCGACATCTTCCTCACGCTCCTGTACCCGATTCCGAAAACCGCGCTGGTGCCGCTGGCGATCCTGTGGCTCGGAATCGGCACCAAGACGGCGATCCTGATCGTCTTTCTGGCCTGTCTGCTCCCCATCGTACTGAACAGCTACAACGCGGCCCAAAACGTCGATCAGAACCTCATCCGCTCGGCGCGGATGATGGGGACGACCGAGTGGAAGATCCTCTGGAAGGTGGTTGTCCCCGACACGATTCCGGAGATTCTGACCGGGATCCGTCAGGCGATTCCCTTCGCGTTCATCGCGCTCGTCAGCGCCGAGTTCATCGCGTCGAACGAGGGCGTCGGATCGGAGATTCTGGAGTCGGGACAGATCGGTAACTACCCGACGATGTTCGCGGTCATCATCATCATCTCGGCCACCGCGTACCTGGCGGTTCGCGGCTTCGAGATCGCAAAAGAGAGGTCGGTACAATGGACGTAATCGAAAACACGCGCTTCGCCGGACAAAGCGTCTCGGACGTCGCCGTCTCGATCGGGAAATCAGTGTACTCGCTCGTACTCCTGATGGTGCTCTGGGAGCTCGTCGGGCAGTTCGAGCTGATCCATTACTACTTCCTGCCGCCGCTTTCTGACGTACTCGGGCTGTTCTACGAACTGACGGTCTCGGGCGATATGATCCATCACACGTACCTGACGCTGCGGCGGGCGCTGGCCGGCCTCCTCATCGCGATCGTGCTCGGTGTCCCGATCGGCGTGCTGAGCGCCCGCTCCCGCCTCGTCGGATGGTTCTTCAATCCGATCATCGCCGTGGGGTACCCCGTCCCGATCATCGCGCTCATCCCGGTGTTCATCCTCTGGTTCGGCATCGGCGACGTCTCGAAGATACTGCTCGTCGCCGTGGGCTCGTTCTGGCCCATCGCGGTCAACGCGCGAAACAGCACGCAAAACGTCAGCGAGAACCTGATGTGGTCCGCGCGGATGATGGGGACCTCAGAGCGGAGCCTCCTGTGGAAAGTCGTCGTGCCGATTTCCGCACCGGGGATCATCACCGGGATTCAGATCGCCCTGCCGATCTCGCTCATCATCACGTTCATCTTCGAGATGGTCGCGGGCGGCGGCGGACTCGGCGCCCTCGAAATCCGGGGTGTCAGGGAGTTCAATTCACCGCAGGTGTACGCCGCGATCTTCGCGATCATGATCATCGGCCTCGTCCTCGATCGCGTCCTTCGCGTCCTCCGAGCGCGGGTGCTCGATTGGACGTGAGCCGCGGCCGTTGACGGGGCGGGCGGTTCAGTTTTCGACGGCTTCCATCAGTTCGAGCGTGTATCCCTCGGGGTCGGTGACGAACGCGATCCGGAGCCCGTCCTCGACGAGCGTCGGTTCCATCTCGATCGTGCTTTCCCACTCGTCGACGGCCGCGGCGACGACGGCGTCAAGGTCGTCCACGCCGATCGCGATGTGGTTTATCCCGGAGGGGTCGACCGCCGAATCGACCTCACAGAACTGGATCTCCGCGGGGCCCTCGCCGCCGACGACGTAGTTGAACTGCCCGTCGACCTCGAACTCGCGGGCCTTCTCGAGTCCGAGCAGCCCCTCGTAGAAGGCGCTCGTGGTTTCGATATCGGACACGTCGATCGCCGTATGGAGTACGTCCATACGCTACGTCCTGAACCGATCTATAAGAGTATTGCCACCGGAGCGGTCGGAAGCGAGTACCGGACGTCGTCGGGGGCGCTGACCGAGAGGGCGATCAGGAGAAAAGTTTTTGCGACTACCTCGATAGCGTTGTGGTATGAGCCCCAACCGCACGGAAAGCGGGTGCTATCTCCGGCGTCGACGCGTCGGCCCGCTGGTCGACGCGCCGCTGAACCGACAGCGACGACCGGCGACCACGGCCGAGGTGGAGTGATGGCGGACGAACTCCCGTCGGTGTACGGCGGCGAGATCCTCCACGTCTACCTCTCGACCGGACGAACCGAGGTCGAGCGGATCCGCCCCGAGGACGCGCGCCGGTTCCTCGGCGGCAACGGATTCGTCGCGAAGCAGGTGTACGAGCACGTCCCCGCCGACGCGGACCCGCTCTCCGCGGAGAACGTGCTGGCGCTCGGCGTCGGACCGATGAACATGACCGCGTTCCAGAGCACCAGCCGCGGCGTGCTCGGGTTCGTGAGTCCGCTCACCGACGGCTTTTTCGACAGCACGTTCGGCGGGACCTTCCCCCGAGCGCAGAAATCGACCGGCTTCGAGGCGATCGTGCTCCACGGTGCGGCCCCGGAGCTCTCCTACGTGACGATCGATCAGGACGGCGCGGAAGTGCACGGCGCCGAGGACCTAGCGGGGATGGAGACGTACGAGGCCTGCCGTTCGGTGCGCGAACGCGAGGACGGTGAGGCGGACGGCGACACGCACGTGCTCGCGGCCGGTCCCGCCGGCGAGAACTTGGTTCGATACGCCTGCCTCCTCCACGAGTCGGAGATTCGCGAGGGCGTCGCCGGACGGGGCGGGTCGGGCGCGGTCCTCGGGTCGAAGAACCTGAAGGCGATCGCGGTCCGCGAGGGGGACTTCGAGCCGGCTGTCGCAGACGACGACGCGTTCCGGGAGGTCGTCTTCGACCGGACGAAACCCATCATGGAGGGGACGGAAGCGCTCCAGCAGTACGGGACCGCCGGCGCGGTGAACCCCGTGAACGAGATGGGGAAACTGGGGCGGCGGAACAACGCGTTCGAACAGCTGAGCGACGCCGACGCCGATCGCATCAGCGGCCCGACGCTGAAAGCCGACTACGTCACCGAGGACACGACGTGTGCGAACTGTACGGTCAGCTGCGGCAAGCACGTCACGGTGCAGTCGGAGGGGATCACGGAGGCGAAGATCCCGGAGTTCGAGACGATCTACGCCGTGGCGACGATGCAGGAGGCGTACGACCCCGAGCGGATGATCCAGGCGAACGACGCCTGCGACCGGCTGGGGCTGGACACGATCAGTTTCGGGGTCACGGTCGCGTTCGCTCGCGAGTGTCACGAGCGCGGGCTGCTGGCGGAAGACGAGTTCGACGCGCTGGAGTTCGGCGACGCCGAGGGCGTGGTGACGCTGGCGGAGCGGATCGCACACCGGGACGGAATCGGTGACCGCCTCGCGGAGGGATCGTTCCGGTTCGCCGAGACGCTCGATCCCGAGGCAGCGTCGTATCTCCACGGCGTCAAGGGGCTCGAGTTCGCCGCGCACTCGCCGCGGGCGCTCAAGGGGATGAGCATCGGCTACGCGACGGCGACGCGCGGCGGATCGCACCACGACACGCGCCCGACGCGACAGTACGGTGGCGAGTTCGTCGAGGAGACCGACGGCGCACCCGAGTTCGCGGCGCGTTCGCAGCATTACACCGCCCTGGGCGACTCGCTCACGCAGTGTCGGTTCGTGAGCGAGGGCGGGTGGGGCGAGCGGATCGAAGCGCGGTACCGCGACGCGATCAACCTGGCGACGGGGTGGGACCTCTCGATCGAGGACGTCGCGGAGATCGGCGAGCGGATCTACAACCTCGAGCGGCTCATCAACGTCGAGCGGGGGATCGCGAGTCGGGAGACGGACACGCTGTCGCACCGCGTGATGAACGAGCCGATCCCCGAGGGGCCCTCGGCCGGAATGTACTGTCCGCCCGAGGAGCTCTCGGCGATGCTGGACGAGTACTACGCGTTCCGCGGCTGGGACGACGACGGCGTCCCCCGCGAGGAGACGATCGAGCGACTCGGGCTGACGACGCTCTCGTCGGCGTCCGAGTGACCACGATGGAACGGGCCCTCCGAAGGCAGTCGACCCCCGCGGCGCGGCTGATCGGCCCCGCCGCCCGCGACGGGGCCGACACATGAGGTGGCAGTACCGACACACCGTTCTCACGCTCTGTGTCCTCGCGTTCTTCGTGACGATGGCGGCGCGGCTGGCGATCAGTCCGATCGCCACGCTCGTGATCGCGGAGTTCGCCATATCGAAGTCGCTCATCGGGCTGGCGCTCTCGGGGATGTGGCTCGCGTACGCCCTCGCGCAGTTCCCGAGCGGCGTTCTCGGCTCGAAGTACGGCGAGCGGTCGATCATCCTCGTCGCTGTGGGCGGGATGTCGATACTGGGTGTCTCGCTGGCGGTCGCACCGATATTCCCCGTGTTCGTCGTGAGTTGCTTCCTGATCGGCGGGTTCGCCGGACTGCACTACCCCGCGGCGACGACGCTTCTCACTCGCTCGTTCGACGACCCCGGGACCGTCATCGGAATCCACGGCTTCGGCGCCCCAGTGGCGGGGCTTCTCACGCCGGTCGCGGTCTCGTGGCTCGGCATCACCTACGGCTGGCGGGTGGCGCTGCTGTCGGTCGCCGTCGTCGGGGGCCCGATCTTCGCGCTCGTTTACCTCCGCGTTCGACCGGTGTCCCCGACGACTCCCGACACGTCGCTCCGCTCGCAGCTGCAGGTCGGCGCGCTGTGGTCGCTGCTCGCCCGCCCCGCGATCGCCTTCACCGTCTGGATCGGCGTGATGGCCGAGTTCGTCACACAGGGGTTGCTGTCGTTTCTCCCCACCTTCTTCGCCGAGTTCTACGGCTATTCGACGACCCGGTCGGGTCTGCTGTTCTCTGCGTTCTTTCTGGTCCTCGGGGCCGGGGGCATCGCGATGGGGTCGCTATCGGACCGCTACGGCACGGACAGCACGCTCGTGGTCTGTCTGCTGTCGCTCGCGTCCGGTGTCCTCGTGCTCCTCTCGAAGCCCTCGGAGCTCGCAGTGCTCGCCGGGGTATCGCTTGTCGGGCTGGGCGCCTGCGCGGCGATCGTCGTCCAGCCGCGAATCATCCAGTCGCTCGAGGAGGCCGAGAAAGGGACGGGGTTCGGCCTCGTCCGGTCGGTATACATGATCCTCGGGGCCGCGGGCCCGGTGTCGATGGGCTTTCTCGCCGACGCGTTCGGGTGGATCGTCTCCCTCGGATCGCTCGTCGTGGTCAGCCTCGCCGTCGTTGTCAGCTTCGCGGCGAACTGGTGGCTCGGTTTCGACGCAGGTGGCGGTCACCGCGGATCGAGCCCGTGAGGCGTCCGTTCGCGGGACTGTGAGGCGTATCGTTCCTAGGGCTGTGAGGCGTGTCCGCCGCCTCAACCGTTCAAGAACGCCGGGAGCGTGAACTCGCGGTCTTCGAGGACCGTCTCGCCGTCGAGTTCCAGCGTGGCCGACTGGAGTGTGATATCGAAGTGCAGCGGGGTCCGGGTCTCGCCGCCGAGGTTACTGCTCGTGCCGAACCCGACGTGGACGGAGCCGTAGACGCCGTGATCGTTGATGAATCCGCCGTTGAGTTCCGTGCAGTTCGGGTTCAAGCCGACCGCGAGTTCGGCCGCTTCGCGGACCGCGGGCGTGTCGTACTCCGACCAGATCTGTCTGACTTTTCGGGCCTCCTGTCCGCCCTCGATCGACGTCACGCTCCCGTTCTCGATTTCGACCACGATGTCGTCCTGCAGGAGGCCGACCCCGAGGTTCGGAATCGAGCCGTCGAAGACGATGCGCCCGTTCGTGCCCTCGGGAACCGGCGTGACGTTCGCCTCCGCGCAGTAGGCGACGGTGAAGTCGCCGGGCTCGCTGACGGTGCAGTCCAGGCCGTTGCCCTCGCGCCCCTCGAGCGAGAACGTCATATCGGTGCCGTTCTCCGCGGTGAGCCGCGCCGTCGTCGCCTCGGTGAACCGGTCTGCGACCGCCTTCACCTTCGGCGACAGGGCCTCGAAGTCGACGCGGAGCCCGTCCGCCCGCAGCGTCTCCAACGAGAGCTTGCCGATCGCGACGATCCTGGCGCCCGACTCCAACGCGCGGTTCGCGGCCGCCGAGTGCGCGATCGCCCGCGACGGAACGAGGATGATCGCGTCGGCCTCCTGCATCGACGCCGCGACGGTCGCCGGCGGTTCGTTCCCGTCGTACTTCCGCGGGGCCATGAGCGACACCGACGCCTCGGCGCCGAGGGTGTCGATCGCCGCCGCGAGTCGTTCGGGCACCTCACCGGATCGCCAGTCGCCGACGATCAGCACGTGTTCGCCGGGGCGAACGTTCACACAGCGGTCAGCGAGTAGCCTAGCGCCTTCGATTTCCTCTACGAGGCTCATACCCGACTAATAGATGATTACGTATTAAAAATGCCGTCATCCGGGAGGGAACTGCCGCTCGGCCGGCGGTTCTAGCTTCTCGGTGCGATCAGTTCGATCGGGTGCGTCGTCGAGGTGGGGAACAGCGATTCGAGCTGTTCGGTGCAGGACGCGCCGCTGGCGACCACCCGTCTGTCGGCCTCGACGGCGCCCGAGAACTGCTCTTGGAGCGTCTCCCCGACGTCGACGCTGAGTTCGTAGTACTCCGATTTGTACCCGAACGAGCCCGCCATCCCGCAGCACTCCACGTCGGAGGTCACGACGTCGTAGTCCAGTCGTTCGAGGACCGCCTCGGTGTGTCCCTCGAGGCCGAGCGTCCGCTGCTGGCAGTGGCTGTGGTACGCGACGGAGCCGCCGGCGGTCAGCGCGTCGGCGTCGGCGCCGTGTTCGAGGAGGCCGTAGACGTACTCCATGATCTCGTAACTGCGCTCTGCGAGCCGCTCGGCGCGGTCGGCCGGGAGCAGGCGCTCGTACTCGTTTCGGAACGCCGCGACGTCGGAGGGTTCGATCACGACGACGTCGGCGCCGTCGTCGAGGTACGGATCGAGGCTGTCTGCGACGTCGCGAGCGTTCGCGCGGGCGGTCTCGATCATCCCCTGTGAGAGCGGCGCCCGCCCGCTCTCGTGACACGGCGCCACCTCCACGTCGACGCCGAGCGCCTCCAGCGTCCGCACCGCGGCTTTCCCCCGGTCGACGAGGACGTAGTTCGTATACGCGTCGGGGTAGAGGACGACCGACCGATCGGCCTCTGACGCGCCGCCGCGCTCGTCTCGGCTCTCGAACCAGTCGACGAGCGTCTCTCGCTCGAACGACGGGAGCTCCCGCCGGCGGTCGATGCCGACGGCGCGGTCCAGCACCGCGCGGGCGACCCCGGTGTCGGCGATCCAGTTCGAGACCGGCGCGGTGGCGCTACCGAGCCGTGCGAGGGTCCCGAAGTTCCCGAACAGCCGTTTCTGGATGTCGACGCCGCCGGGGTCCGCGTCGGGAGTGAGTCCCTCCACGAGCGAATCGAACGTCCCCGGATCGGCCCCGCGGTTGATTCGGTCGCGGACGACGGTGTTGATCCACGGGATGTCGATCTTCACCGGACAGGCGTCGACGCAGCGCGAGCAGCCGGTACAGAGGTCGTTGAACTCGGCCGCGGAGTCCAGCCCGTGGACGCCGGCCTCCCAGCCGGTCGCGATCCCGCCGGTGTAGGTCTCGCCGCCGAAGGCGTGCCCGCCGACGTGCTGGAAGTTCGCACACGAGTTGGCGCACGCCCCACAGCGGATGCAGTAGAGCGTCTCTCTGAGGTCGTCGTCCTCGCGCATCTCCGTTCGGCCGTTGTCCAAGAGCACGAGGTGGAACTCCCGCTCGGACTCCGAGAGCGGCTCGTCCGGCCTGTCGAAGTCGACGACTGGCGAGTCGACCGGCGGCGACAGGAGCGAGAGGTACGTCGCGAAGTCCTGCCCGCCGGCCGCCCGCGCGATGAGTTCGGCGAACGCCGGCAGGTCCTCGACGGTCGGGATGAGCTTTTCGACGCCCGCGACCGCGATGTGGGTGTCCGGGGTGACAGCGCACTTCCGGGCGTTTCCCTCGTTCGTCACCAGCGCGATCGTCCCCGATTCCGCGCAGACGAAGTTCGCTCCGGTCATCCCGACGTCGGCCTCGCGGATCCGCTCGCCGACGTGATCCCGGGCGAACTGCGTGAGGTCCTCGGCTGTCTCGAGGGGCTCGTCGACGTCGAAGTGGCCGTTAAACAGCGCCGCGATCTCCTCGGTGGACTTGTGAAACGCCGGCCCCACGAGATGCGACGGCGCCTCGTCGGCGATCTGGACCACGAACTCGCCGAGGTCGGTCTCACAGACGTCGACCCCGGCGGCTTCGAGCGCGTCGTTGACCTCGATCTCCTCGGTCGTCATCGACTTCGACTTCGCGAGGACCTCGGCGTCGCCCGCGACCTCGGTGATGTACCGGTTCGCGTCCGCCGCGTCGCTCGCGACGTACACCGTTCCGCCGTTCGCCTCGACGCTCTCTCGGACGGTCTCGATGAGTTCGGGGAGGCGCTCGATCGCGTCCTCCTTGATCGCTCGCGCCGCCGCGCGCAACTCCTCGATGTCTGTCCGGTTGGCGTTCGACTCGTACCGGCCCTTATTGACGTGCGTCGTGTTCTCGAAGACCGTCTGGCCCTCGGCGTCGATCACCTGTCTGATGTGTCGGGCCTTCGCCTGTCGGCGTGCACTGCTCCTCGTCATTGGTCGGTGAGGACGAGGGCGTGGACCGCCTGCGGTCCGTGGACGCCGTCGACGATCTTTCCCATATCGGCGGTCGCGCTCGGCCCCGTCGCCACGATGGCCGAGTCCCGGCCCGCGCGGAACTCCTCGCCAAGCCACGACGCGGCCGACGCGAAGTCCTCGTGGAGGTCGCTGGCGCGGACGACGCCGACGTGCTTTCGCGGGTAGAGGCTCACCGGTTCGGTCCCAGCCGAGTCAGACTGTATCAGGAAGCTCCCGTACCGAATCACGCCACCGTGAACGCGCGTGACTCCGGTCTCCGCCTCCAGCAGGAGACGCGGCGTCGCCGGCATCTGTACCTCGGTGTCCGCCAGCGAGACGGATTCGAGATCGAGCGGTGCTCCAACGGCCGGGAAATCGACGGCTTCCGACAGCGCCGCCTCGAACTCCTCGGTGGTCGTCAGCGTGTACTCCACGTCGGCGTCCGAGAGCGAAGACGCGAAGCTATCTATGCTGGCTGTTCGCATTGGCCGTATATCGTGAGAGCGCCCGTTTATTTGTACCGGTCAGCGCGGTCAGCGTCGCGCGAGCGGAGACAGAACAGAGAGGTATTGTCTCAGTCATATAATAGACGTTATATTATGACTGGAAATAGATAAGTGATCGAGATTGGCACTGCGATCGACTGACACCGCGCACTGGAGGGAATAAGTACGGCCGGGTTGATCGGCATCGCCGGCTCTGCGCGGGGCTGTCGATCTTCCGGTCGACCGCTGAGCGACCCTCGCTGAGTAGATAGCGCGAGTCCGACGTCGTTTCTTCGAGCGTTCACAACGGGGAAAAGGCCGACAACGTTTCACGACCGGTCGGCGCAAAATATTTTGCCGTTCCACGGTCAGTCCAGATATGACTGCTGGATCGCCGAACTGCTGTGGCGGCTCCCGGAAATCGGTCGACGAGCGGTCACGCGGCCGGGAGTCGGTCCCTGACGACCCCCGTAGCACGTCCGCCGGGACGACCGAGGAGAAGCGGACAGACAGAATGGTCCGATTGGGGGGCGAGTCCTTCGTCATGGGTACCGACGACGACGTCGGATTCGCGGAGGACGGGGAGGGACCGGCTCGAACGGTGTCCGTCGATCCGTTTTTCATCGACAGATACGCGGTCACGAACGCCGAGTTCCTCCAGTTCGTGAAAGACACGGGGTATTCGACCGATGCCGAACGGTTCGGCTGGTCGTTCGTGTTCGAGGACTTCGTCGCCGAGGAGGACAGCGACGCGATACTCCAGAACGTCGCGGCCGCGCCGTGGTGGGTCGCGGTCCGGGGGGCGAACTGGCTGCGGCCGGAAGGACCCGGTTCGAGCGTTCTCGAATCCCGGTTGACCCACCCGGTCACGCACGTCTCGTGGCGGGACGCGGCCGCGTACGCCGACTGGGCGGGAAAGCGGTTACCGACCGAGGCGGAGTGGGAGTACGCCGCCCGCGGCGGACTCACGCAGAAGCGGTTCCCGTGGGGCGACGACCTCCGGCCGAACGGCGAGCACCGCTGTAACATCTGGCAGGGCGACTTTCCGGACACGAACACGGGCGCGGACGGGTACGTCCGGACAGCGCCGGTAAACGCGTTCGAGCCCAACGACTACGGCGTGTACAATATGGCGGGGAACGTCTGGGAGTGGTGTCTGGACTGGTTCAGCGCTGACTATCACACGACCGAGGGCTATCGCGCGGAGAACCCGCGGGGACCGCCGAACGGCAGCGAGCGCGTGATGCGCGGTGGCTCGTATCTCTGTCACCGGTCGTGGTGCAACCGATACCGGGTCGCGGCGCGATCAAAGAACACGCCGGACAGCTCGACCGGGAATCTCGGGTTCCGGTGCGTCGTGGACGCCGCGTGACGCGGGCGGAAATAATATTTAATACGGTATACTGACACCTCCAAACGATGAGCGATTCAACACGGAATATTCTCTTCATCATCAGCGACCAACACAGCTTTCGGTACCTCGGGAACCGCCCGGAACAGCGCGGCGGTGAGGACGTCGACACGCCGACGCTCGACGCGCTCGAGGACCGTTCCGCCGCTTTCGACAACACGTACTGCGCGTCGCCGCTCTGTACGCCCTCCCGGTTGTCTCTACTCACCGGAACGGAGGCACCCGACGCCGATGCGTGGGGTAACTCCAGCGTACTCCGCCCCGACCTCGAGACGTTCCCTGAAACGCTGTCGGAGGCGGGGTATGAGACGTGCCTCGTCGGGAAGATGCACTTGGGTGGAAACCGCCAGTTCGCGGGGTTCGACCACCGGCCGTACGGCGATCTGACGGGTGCCACCGGTCACCAGATGGAGCCGCCGACGAGGCCGTTGGGCGAGCAGGACTTGGACTGGGAGGCGCTCGTAACGGACGTCGGGACCACGACGCTCCCCGAGAGCCTGCTGCAGGAGCGGAACGTCATCGCCGAATCGGTGTCGTTCCTCCGCGAACAGCGGTACGCCGATCCCGATCAGCCGTGGGCCCTCTGTGCCTCGTTCAGTCGCCCGCACTGGCCTCGAACGGCGCCGGAACGCTTCTTCGACAAGTACTGGCCGGACAACGTCGCCGAGCCGCCGATCGCGAGGGACGCGGACACGGACGATCATCCGCTCATCGAAGCCCAGCAGGAGCTGACAGGGGGTGAAACGCACGAAGAAACGATGCGGGCCCGGGCGGCGTATCTCGCCTGCGTCGAATACCTGGACGAACTCCTCGGGGACTTCATCGCCGCGCTCGAACGGGACGGGTTCTTATCCGACACGATCGTCGTCTACACGAGCGATCACGGCGAGTTGGCCGGGGAACACGGTCTGTGGGACAAATACACCTACCACGAGGCGTCCACCAGAGTACCGCTGTTCATCCAGACGCCGGCGCACCGAAACGGAGATCTCGAACCGACGACCGTCGAGACGCCGGTCAGCCTCCTCGATCTGTACCCGACGCTTTGCGGCCTCGTCGACGTCGAACCTCCCACAGACCTCGACGGAGTGGATCTCTCAGCGAGCGTCGAAACGGGGGAGCCTCCCGAGCGCGGACCCGTCGTGACCGACTGTTTCGACACCCACGGCGCTCCCGAAACGGACTACCGGATGGTCCGCGACAGCGAGTACAAGTACGTGCAGTTCAGAGACGCGCCCGAGTTGCTGTTTAACGTCGAGGCGGACCCGTTGGAGACGGAGAACCTGGCAGAAGACGCGCGGGGACGGGACGCGGAAGCGCTCGAATCGCTTCGGGAGCGGGTCGAAGACTCCATCGACTTCGAGTGGACTCTCGAACGGCAGGAGGAGGCCGACCAGTTGAAACAGGAGTACCGGCTGGGTGCGTACAGAGGCGGCCCGAACCAGTATCGGTTCCCCGACGGGCGCGTCGTGGACGCGGACACGCCCATCTATCACCCCCACGTCGTCGCCGAGGACGCCGACGTGATATTCGACGACTACGACAGCGAGTAATCGACGAGGGCGCTCGTCACGGGGACGAGGGCCCCTCTCATATTTCTCGTTCTCACGCGTTATACCGGTGAACGACGACCCCGTTGGCGGCGCTCACCGGGACGAGACGAGAACGATCAGTCTCAGTGCCCCACGCCCAACTGCGTCCGAACCGCGTCGCCGCGCTCCAGTTCGTCGACGAACGCGACGGCGAAGTCCTCCATCGAAATGTAACTGTCGCCGTCGTCGTCCGTGACGAGTTCGCCCGCGGCCGACCGATACGTACCGGTCCGCTCTCCGGGTTCGATGACCGCCGCCGGGGCGACGTACGACCACTCGACGGCCTCCGCCCCGCGAATGATCTCGAGCGCGTCGATGTGCGCCCGCGCGATGGGGACGACCTCCTCTGGGAACGCGTCGGTTTCGATCAGCCGGGTCTCCGCGCCGACCCGCAGTCCGCCCGCGCCGCCCGTCCAGACCAGTCGGTCCGCGTCGGTGCGCTTCATTCCCTCGAGCACCGCCTCGGCCATCGTCGAGAGGACTGACGGGTCGGCACCGTCGGGCGGCCCGAGCGCCGACGCCACCGCGTCGTGGCCTTCGACGAGGGCCGCGACCCGGTCCGCGTCCGTCGCGTCGCCGGCGACGACCTCGAAATCGGGGTCCGAACTCCCCTCGATGTCGCCGCTTCGGGAGACGCCCGTCACCTCGTGGCCCCGAGCGAGCAGTTCGTCTGTGATGCGCTGTCCGACCCGTCCGCTTGCGCCGAATAGAAGTACCTTCATTGTGTCTGTGGTTCCCGCTGGTCCGCCGCCGGAGGCGGGGCCATCGAACCGACTCGACGGAACTGTCGAAACGGAACCATTTATAGATTGCTGCGGCTACCGGGCGCGCACGGATCATAAACAGATATATAGTTCACTGATATATTATTGTTGTAAGAAATATACGCGCGTTATTGCGAGGCTTAGTCTATTATATTCCCGCACATCCTATTGATAAATTAATATCGGTTTATTTGTGCGTTCGAGAGACACGATTCTCACTCGCCGCCGTCGACCACCGTACTTTTTCTAGGTACGTGGGGTACTGTCAGATATGTACCGTGAAATACTTCTCGCGACCGGGGGCGAAGTCGCCTCCGATCGCGCGGTCGAGCACGCGATCGAACTGGCGGCACAGCACGACGCGACGCTGCACGTGCTGTTCGTCGTCGACAGCGACGTGTACGACGCCTACAGCGGCGACGAGTACGTCGACGAGAGCGAGGGGCCGGAGCACGGACTCGAAGAGATGGGGGAGGAGGCCGTCTCCGAGGTGGCCGAGCGAGCCCGAGACCGCGGCGTCGACGCCGAAACGCACGTCCGACACGGGCAGCCGCCGGAGACGATCGTCGAGTTCGCTCGTGAGTCCGGCGTCGACGTCGTGGTGATGGGAACGCGGCGTCGCACCGACGAGTACCGGAGCCTCCTCGGGAGCGTCACCGACCGCGTCCTCCGCCTCGCGGAGATGCCGGTGACGGTCGTCAAAACGCCGGTCGAACCGTAGCCGAACGCCCCGCGATTCTCCGCGTTATCCTCACTCGGTTCGGATCTCGAATCGAGCACCGTCGAGCGTCTCGCCGTCCTCGATTCGGATCTCCCAACCGTGCGCGTGGACGATCTGCCGAACGCTCGCCAGCCCCATTCCGGTGCCGTCGTCGTTGCCCTTCGTCGAGAACCCCGGCGTGAACGCCCGGTCTCTGTGTTCGGGGGCGATACCGGGGCCGTCGTCCTCGTAGTAAAAGCCGTCGTCGAGGCCGCCGATCCGGACCGCGACGCCGTCGCCGCCGTGCTCGATGGAGTTCCGGACGAGGTTCTCGAGGAGGCGCCGGAGCGCGTCGGGGTCGGCCTCGATCGCCGCCGGTTCGACGACCGAGGCCGACATCGCTTCCGGGGGATCGATCGCCGTCCAGACGGCGTCGAACGCGTCCTCGAGATCGATCGGCGTCGTCGTCGCGACGATCTCCCCGCTTCGGAGCGTGTCGGCGAGATCGGTCCGGAGTTCGTCGACGCGCTCGACCGCATCGACGGCCGTCTCCACGTGCGAGAGGTCGCCGGTTTCGAGCGCCAGCTCCAGCCGACCACGCGCCACCGAGATGGGGCCCTGGAGGTCGTGGGAGATGAAGCTCGCGAACTCGTCCAGTCGGTCCCGCTGCCGCTTCAGTTCGCGTTCGTGCTCCCGCCGCGCGGTGACGTTCCGCGCGGAAGCGACGATCGAGGTCACGGCCCCGTCACCGTCGATGACCGGGCGGAAGAACCCCTCGACGGTGATCGTCTCCCCCCCAGCGACGGGATGCGTCGCCTCGAACTCGACGTAGTCGCCCGAGGCGGCCCGCTCGATCCACCGTTCGACGTCGTCGTGCTGGTCGTCGGTCCACCACGGAGTCCGTGTGAACGCCTCGCCGACCACGTCGTCTCGGTCCGCCTCGACGTATTCGAGCGCCGTTCGGTTGATTTCACGTACCGTCCCGTCCAGATCGAGGAGCGCGACCAAGAGGTTGGGGTCCTCAAAGATCGCGTCGAACCGCCGCTGGCTCCGGCGCAGGTCGCGTTCGCGCTCTTTCGAGTCGGTGATGTCGGTGATGAACCCCTCGAGCGCGTCGGGGGCGCCGGTGTGTCCGTCTTCGGCCCGGTCTGCGGGCCGCTCGTCGACGAGTCGGCCGCGCTCCCACATCCACCTGATCTCGCCCTCGGCGGTCACCACGCGGTACGTACACTCGAAATGCTCGCCCCGCTCGATCGCCTCCTGGACCACGTTCCAGGTGCGCTCGCGGTCCTCGGGGTGGATCACCTCCTCGCCCCACCGCACTCCCTCGGACCCCACTAGCTCCGCACAGTCGTACCCGACCAGTCGCTCGCACTCCCCGCCGACGTGCTCCATCGGCCAGCCGGGCGCGTTCCGGCAGCGGTACACGATCCCCGGGAGGTTGCTGACGAGCGTCTCGAGTCGGCGTTCGCGACGGGCCGCGGCCCGCTGTGCGCGGAACTGTTCGACGACGTTCTCGATCCGGTTCGCGAGGACGGCGTACTGTTCGATACCGTCGCCCTTCTGCAGGTAGTCTGTGACGCCCGCGGAGACGGCCTCGCTCGCGACTGCCTCCGAGCCGGTCCCGGTGAAGAGGATGAACGGGAGGTCGGGATACTCCTCGCGGACCGCTTCGAGGAAGTCGACGCCGCTCATCGCCGCGAGGTCGTGATCGGAGACGATGCAGTCGATCGATTCGTTCCGGAGCCGGCGGAGTCCATCGCTCGCCGAGGGCTCGGTGACGATGTCGAGACGGGTGTTCTCACGGCTCAGAGATTCTGACGCGAGGTCGCTGACCCCGCGTTCGTCCTCCACGTAGAGAACACGGATCGAGTCGTCCAAGCGGCTGTCATCGTTCGAAAACATACTCGGAGTCGATCAGGGGTTCACGTCGCGCTCGGTCAGTAGGGCATCTCGAAGCGTCGCTGCGGACCGTTCGAGCGATTCGACGCGCTCGCGGAAGCTCGCGTTCAGTGACGCGTCCGAGATCGTTTCGAGGTTCGTTTTCACCGTCGCGATCGACGCCTGAACCGCCGCGTCGGCGAGGTACGCCCCCGTTTTGGCGTCGGCCGTGACGCCGCGCCGACCGCGCTCGATCGCGATCCCGGCGGCCTCTAACACCGCCAGCGACGTCTCGGCGATGGCGAGCGGGATGCCGGCCGCCCGCTTCCAGAGACGCTCTGAGGGCGCCGCGTCCCGACCGAACAGCTCGTCGACCAAGTCGGCGTCCCGCCGGGCGAGCGCGAGGAGCGCGTCGCGCTGGCGTCCGAGGTCCGCCCGGAGCTCACGGAGCCGAGTCGCGTCAGTGGGGTCGAGACCGACATCGGTATCGCGACCGTTCGACCCGTCCTCGGGACCCCCCGCTCGCGCGTCGTCTGCGGTGAGGGTATGGATGCAGACCATCTCACAGAGCGCAGCACCCATCGCCCCCGCGATCGCGACCGCGGTCCCCCCGGCCGGCGTGACCCGCTCGGAGGCGATTTCGTCGAGAAGGACACCGATCGATTCGTCGTCGTAGGTCACACCCCCCGTTCGTCCGCTCGGTGTAAGAAGATAGGGGGTCACTATCGGAGCGGTCACAAGGCGTTACCGACTCGATCGCCCGACCGCGTGCGATCGGACGAGTGAACAGTTGCAAACGCTACGAGGGCCCTCCGCGTCGATCAGTTCGTCGTGACGATCTCGACGACATCGCGGTGGGCGAGCTCGTGATCCGCCCCGACCTGTCGGCTCGAACGACAGTCGATCCCGTGTAAGAGCCCGTCGCCGATATCCGAGTGGAGGTGGTACGCGAAGTCCTCGGTGGTCGATCCCTCCGGGAGGACGAAGCAGTCGCGGAAGACGCCCTGTGAGTCCGCCCGGCCGTTCGCGCTCCCCGGAAAGACGGCGATCGCGCCCATCACGTCGAACAGCGCCGATTCGAGGACGTCTTGGACGCCGGTCCCGCCGAACGCCGCGACGTACTCGCGGATCTGCTCGAGGCCGGCGGCCTGCTCAGCCGACGGGTCGCCGACGATCTCGAAGGAGTCGGCGCCGGGACGGTAGTCGACGACGTCCGCCTCGTCGGCCTGCTTGAGCGCCTTCTCCGCGTGCGCGCTCGTGGGAACGAACGCGAGGTGGTCGTAGTCGGGGTCCGACGTCACCGCCTCGAAGTGCGACTGCGCTTCGGGCTTGTCCATCTTGTTCGCCGCGATCACGATGGGCTTCGTCCGCTTTCTGATCTCGCGGGCGACACGCGCTTTCGTCTCGTCGTCCCACTCCTCCGGGTTGAGACCGGCGTCCGTCGCGAGCAGGATCTGTTTGATCTCGTCTTTGTTGGTTTTGAACGCCGACATCTGCTCTGCGAGGTCCTCTTCGATCTGCTTCTCCTCGCCGTGGTAGCCAGAGCGGTAGCGTTCGAGACCCTTCTCCAAGATGTCGAGATACCACATATCGAGTTCGTTCTCGAGGAAGTCGATGTCCGCTCTGGGGTCGTGGCCCTCCGTCGGCTCGCCCTCGATGTCGGTCTCGCCCGAGAAGTCGACGACGTGGACCAACACGTCCGCCTCGTTGAGGTCGGTGAGGAACTGATTGCCGAGCCCCTTCCCCTCGTGTGCGCCGGGGATGAGCCCCGCAACGTCGACGAGTTTGACCGGTACGAACCGGGTGCCGGCGTCACAGTAGCCGACCGACGGGGTGCAGGTCTCGTCGAACTCCGGGGCGGCGCACTCGACGCGGACGTACGCCTCGCCGACCGAGGGATCGATCGTCGTGAAGGGATACGCCCCCTCGGGGACGTCGTTCATCGTCGCCGCGTTGAAAAACGAGGACTTGCCGACGGACGGCTTGCCGACGAGTCCGATCTTGTAGCTCATTGACTTCGCGGAGTGGTTCGGCGGGCAAAAACCGTCCTATCCGGACGGGCATCGTGGCGTGATGACACGCGACGAGCGCGCGGCGGCGCGCTCGTCCGACCTCGGAGCGCCGCTCCGAGCGGCCGGAGTTTCCCCGACGACTTGGGCACCTTCGACGACCGCCGGGGTTTTGTCGGGGCGGTCCGTCGTTGAGATATGACTCAGCGCGAGGACGAGCGGGGGGACGCAAACGGCGCGTCCGAGAGCGGTACGGGCGGTAACGCTGCCGGCGACAGCGACGGTGGACCCGGAGCCGATGACGGGAGAACCGGAACTGATGACGGGAGAACCGAAGCCAACGCCCCGACAACGGACGCTGACAACGTCGCGGCCGG
This sequence comes from Halobellus sp. GM3, assembly GCF_052545375.1. Lineage (NCBI taxonomy): Archaea > Methanobacteriati > Methanobacteriota > Halobacteria > Halobacteriales > Haloferacaceae > Halobellus > Halobellus sp. GM3. The sequence continues at coordinate 291,949 of NZ_JBQWLT010000005.1, forward strand.
AGTCGACGACCCGACGACCGAAGCCGACGACGGCGACACGTTCGGCGTCGGGATCCACGTCACGGAGGCCGAATTCCAGTTCGTCGTCCACGTTCCGTCGGACATCGACCCGGGCTGGACGGACCCCGAGGCGTTCCAGCGATCCGTCGAGGCGGCTGTCTGGGACCGCCTCGACCGAGCGGCGACGCTCCAGCACATCGATCGGAACGCGTCGCTCGGTGAAACGGTGACGCTCGGTCGTATCACCCTCCGACCGGACGGAACCGTCGTCGGCGCCGTCTTCAGCGAGGAGTTCGCAGAGGCGTGACTGACTCCCGTACCGGTGTATCGGTGCTCCCCACGCCCGGTGGCGGTGAGCACCGGTGAGAAACTCACGGTCAGTATGAATCGACACCCGCGAGACGCGCTCGAGGAAGTCGTAGACGCCGCGCTCGAACGCGCACTGCTCGAAGAGAGCGACGCCCGGCGGCATTTCGCGCTCGCCGGGGCGCTCGTCCGCGTCCGGAGCGAGGCGACCGCGACCGCTGCAATCGGAGCCGAGGACCCTCCCGGGAGCAGCCCGCTCGCAGCGGTGCTCGTGAGCACGGCCGCGGTCAGTGCGCTCGATACCGCGCTCGGGGACGAGACCGGCGACCGAGGGATCGACGCCTCCGTGTGGATTCCGGACGGAACACAGCCCGACAGCGCGCTCGTCGAGTCGGGTGCGCGCGCCGCCTCTCGCCGGTTCGACGTCGACCGCGACCGAATCGCGGCGCTCGCGGACGTCTCTCGGGAGATCCTCGCGGTCGACGGGGACGAGCGGCGGACTCCTTCGGGGACACCTCAGAGCGGGCGTCGCGACACCAGCGATGGAGGACCGAAGTAAGAGGGCGGAGATAGGAGGACCGAAGTGGGAGGACCGCCTGCGGGCCGGTGTCTGCCCGGTTCGACGGGCGCCGAAAAGAGGACGGACCGATCAGTCAGTTCCGACCCGGGGCGTCGCCGGAGTTACCCGGAGCGTCGCCCCCGTTGCCCGACCCGCCGTCGGATCCCCGGTCTGCCGATCGCGCGTTCCCGGAGTCGTCCGACTGCGTCGACCCGTCAGCGTCGTCGTCAGACGCCGATGCCTCGTCGTCTCCGTTCCGTGATTCGCCGTCATCGGCCGCCGATTCGGAGTCGCCGCCGGATCGACCCGGCGCGTCACCGGACCGACCGGGCGCGTCGTCCGATCCCCGAGCGGTGTCGTTCGAGCGGTCGGAGGCCCCGCCGGAGCGACCCGGTGCGCCGTCGGATCGCCCGGGCGCGTCATCGCTGTCGGCCGCGCTCGCGCCCTGGCCGCGCGCATCGTCCGAACGCCCCGGCGCGTCGTCGCTCTCGTTCTCGGCGGTCGCGTTCGCCGTCTCGTTGCCGTCGTCCCCGCCGCGGTCGGCGGCGCCGTTGCCGTTAGCGTTCCCGGGGTTGTTCCCCGTCACGAAGTCGGAGATGACCTGTCCCGGCGGCCCGTCGAATCCGGCCGTCCGGAGCGCGTCGACGAACTGTGAGACCGCGAGGCCGAAGGGGCCCCGCTCCTCGACGAACGCGACTGTCAGATCGGTCGTCGTCGTGGCGGTCTCGTTCTCCGCGGCGGCGGTCACGGTTATCGTGACGTTCTCCTGCGGGAGCGGGAGGGCGACCTCTCCGTCGCCGTCGGTCGCGTAGGTGCCCACGCCCGAGTAGTCGCCGTCGGCCTCGACCTCGACGCTCGCGTTCTCGACCGCATCGGAGCCGTGCGTGACTGTCACGAAGACCCCGTCGTCACGCTGTTCGGCCGTGACTTCCAACTGTGCGTAGCCGACGAGATCGACCGTGGTCTCCGCGCTACCGGTGTCGAGCGTGGCCGTCACGGTCACGGTCTGATCTACTTCCGGTTGATCGAGCGTCACCGTACCCGCCCCGTCCGTCGTGTAGTTCCCCGCGAGGTCGCTCTCGGCCTCGATCTGGACGCTCGCGTTCTCGACCGGGTCGCCGTACTGCGTCACGGTCACGGTCGTCGTCCCGTCGTCCGCCTGCGTCGCGTCGACGTCGAGTGCGTCCTCGGGGGCGAGGAGTTCGATCGACGCGCTCGCGTCCGCCCCGTTCGCGGCCGCGCTCAGGTCAATGGACACCGTCTCGTTGGGAACGGGCAGCGTGAGCTCTCCGTCCACGTCGGTCTCGTACGTGCCGTTCCCCGCGTACGCCGACGCCGAGGAGACGTTCACCGTCGCGTTCTCGACCGGATCGTCGTACTGCGTGACCCTTACCGTCGCGGTCCCGTCTGAGGTCTGGTCAGCTGAGACGTCAAGAGAGTCGGCGTGGGGAACGAGTTCGACCCGCTGACTCGCGGTCGTCTCGTTCGCCGTTGCGTTCACCTGTACCGAAACTGCCTCGGTCGGATTCGGCAGGACGACCGTCCCGTTCGCGTCGGTCTCGTACGTTCCGTTCCCCGCGTACGGCGAGTCGGACGTCACGTCAACGGTCGCGTTCTCGAGTGCGCTGTCGTTGGCTGTCACCGTTACAACCGCCTCACCCGTTTCGGAGCGCTGGTCGACGTCGACCGCGAGGTCCGTCTCGGCACTCGCGGCCATCGGGACGGCTGCCATCCCGATGAGCGTCACCACGACTGCGATCGTGAGCAATCTACTGGCGTTCATCACGTCAGCGCCTTGCGACCCCACCCCCATAAAAAAGGAACTCGCTCAGGCTGTCTTCCGCCCGATTTAGCCCGATTTACGCGGATTATGGCCGAGCAACGCGGCGGTTCAATCGGATTCAACCGCGGCGGCGCGGTCGAGCCGGAGCTGTCGACGGATAGCTGTCGCTCGCGGCGTTCGAAATGAAGAGCGCCCACGGGGGCTGACGGCGTGTGCCGTCTGTCCTCGTGGGCGCTGGGAGGGGTGGGTATGAGTGGCGAGGCGGCGAGTGAGTGTTCCCAGAGGATCGCTCACTCCAGTACTTGCCCACACGCTGACAGGCTTAACTTCCGTGTTCGGGATGGGTACGGGTGTGGCCCTGTCGCTCTGGCCGCCTCAATGCCGACTGATGGACTCGAACCATCCCAGACGCTCGCTCGATCTGAGCCAGCTCTGGTGCCGTTTTGTCGGTGAGTGCTGATGCCATACGCGTGTGTGTGCATATGTGTGCGTTCGGTGCCGTATGTCTGCGTGCAATCCAGATTCCGCCTGAACCCGCCTGCTCGATCGGTCGAGTGTGACGAGTGTGCGTCTGTGTTCCCTTACCGTACAGTTTCTTGCCAACTGTGTCGAATCGTGTTCGCTACAGTGTGACACTGTATTCTCAATGGTATGAGTGTGGCTTTGGACGGTTAGTGCTCGTGGGCTTAACACCT